>CAZTXN010000001.1:0-20023 GCA_964617655.1 uncultured Nitrospiraceae bacterium
TATGGCCAGCATGCAGGCATGGTCCCGGCATTTGTGGGGCTTGCAGGGATGGCAGGCAAGGCGCTTCGAGAGGACCCGGTGCCCCCGGCCCCAGGGTCCCCACTTGCGCTCGTCCGTAGGGCCGAAGAGCGCCACCACCGGCAGCCCGGCGGCCGCGGCCATATGCATCGGCCCGGAGTCCACGCCGAAGAAGAGGCCGCAGGAAGCATAGAGCGCGATGTTCTCGCGGAGGGTCATGCGGCCGCAGAGGTTCAGGCCCCCGAAGGGCCCCTGCCGCTCGATCTCCTCGTAGAGCCCCGCGTCCCCCGCGGCGCCGGTAAAAACGAACCGCACCTGATGGCGTTCCTGGAGGCCGCGCATCACCGCGGCGAACCGGTCCGGGGGCCACTGCTTCGCCGGCAGGCTGGCAGCGGCATGGACCACGACCCGCAGGTCGCCCTCCTGCCAGCCCGCCCCGGCAAAGAGCTCCCGCGCCTTCCGGGCATGCTCCGGCAGGGGCCAGAGCTCGAGCTCCGTGGATGTTACCGGAACATCGAGCGCCCGCAGGCAGTCCAGGAAGTTCTCGACCTCGTGCCGGTCCTGGCGGTAGGCAACGGGATCGGTCAGGAGGAGCCGCCTCCCCTCGGTGGCGAACCCGATCCTGCGGGGCACGCCCGCGGCCAGGACCAGGAGCGCGCTCGAGAGGGAGCGTTTCAGCACGAAGGCGGCGTCGTACCCTCCCTCTCGGATCAGCTTCCGGTAGTGCCAATAAGCGGCAAGCCTGCCGCGGTCCGTCGGCGAGCTGTAGCGGTGGATCGTCCTGAGCTCGAAGGGGATGACCCGGTCCACATAGGGGCAGCCCTCGATGACCTGGCCGGAGAAGGGCTCCAGCATGAGGTCGATCCGCGCGTCCGGAAAGGCCTGCCGCAGGTTCCTGAGAAACGGAACGGTCAGGACCGTGTCCCCGATGAACCGGTAGCGGAGCACCAGGATCCGTGCCGCCGAGAACTTCATGGGCCGTCCGCCCGCATCCTGCCGAGGATCCATTCCACGGCATCGGCCAGATCATGGGCCGTGAAGTCCGGGTCCGCCAGATGCCGGGGCCGCAGGTTCCCGGGATCGTCCTGGCCGAACCCGGTCCGGACCAGGATGGAACGGCAGCCCGCGCGCCGGCCCAGCTCCACATCGCTCCATTTGTCCCCCACCATAAAGGAGCTGCGGAGCTCGATGTCCAGTTCGCGCGCCGCCCGGTCGAGCAGCCCGGTGGCGGGCTTGCGGCAGTCGCACTGCATGGTATAGGCTGAGCTTCCGGCGTAGGGATGGTGCGGACAGTAGTAGAACCCGTCGATCCGTGCGCCCTCCCGGGCCAGCATGCGCGCCAGGAGGTCATGGGTCTCGGCCACGAGCGACTCGGGGAAATATCCCCGCGCCACGCCTGACTGGTTCGTCACGATCACGACCCTGCATCCCGCCTCGTTCAGCCGCCGGACCGCCGCAGCAGCGCCGGGGATCAGGCGGAGCCGGGAAAGGTCGCGAAGATATCCCACCTCCTCATTGACCGTTCCGTCGCGGTCCAGGAAGACGCCCCGGTTCATGGCTGCGGGCACAGCGCTTCCTCCCATATTTCCCTCTCGGTCACCTCGAGGCTCACCCGGAGCATCCAGACGCCCTGCCGCGCCATGCCCCTGAGCTTCACGCCGTCCTTCTCGGTGGTCACGAGCAGGGCTGCCGAGCGGGCGGCCTCGTCCATCAGCATCTGCATCTCACCGTGGGTGAAGCGGTGATGGTCCGGAAAGCTCCGCAGGGCGACCACCTCGGCGCCCAGGCCCGCCAGGATGCGCTCGAGCGAGTCCGGTCGGGCGATGCCCGCGAAGGCTGCCACCTGCGCTCCCCTCAGGATATCGAGCGGCCTGACCGCGCCGGTCGCCACCTCGACGAGGTCCAGGGGCCGGTACCGGGCCTGGAGGACCCTTGCTTTCGTGTATCTTGACAGGATGCGCCTGGTGGCATCGAGGTCAGCCGCCTCGTCCGAACGGGTCAGCACCACCAGGTCTGCCCGCTTCAGCGCTGAGAGCGGTTCCCGCAGGATGCCTGCCGGAAAGAGCCGTTTGTTCCCAAAGGGGTCCGCGGCATCTACGAGCGCGATGTTCAGGTCCCGCTTCAGCCGGAGGTGCTGGTATCCGTCGTCCAGGATGAGCAGGTCGGGCCGGAACCGCTCCACTGCCGTCCGGGCGGCCTCGTACCGGTCGCTCCCCACGACCACCGGCACCTGCTGCAGGCGGTTCCCGATCATCGCCGGTTCGTCGCCGGCATCCTGCGGAGGGAGCAGGTTCCCGGCGCCGTCGGACACGACGAGGACCGATGATTCATCCGGCCGGCCGTATCCCCTGCTCACCACCGCCGGCCGCTTTCCCTTGGCCAGGCAGAGCTCGGCCACGGCTATCACCGTGGGTGTCTTGCCCGTGCCGCCCAGGGTGATATTGCCCACCGAGACGACCCGCACCGTCGCGGAGCGCGTGCGGAGGAGACCTGTGCGGTACGCGGCCCCGCGAAGCAGCAGCACGGACCGGTAGAGCAGCGAGAACAGAAGGAGCACCGGCCCGACCAGCAGGGAGCGCTCCCTGCCGTAGATGATGTGCTCTATCAGCTGTCTGCTATTCACGGACCAGCCCGCTGATCGAGCGGAGCGTCCGTTCCGTTGCGCCGGAGTTGGCTGCGATGACCTGGAACGCCCTCTCACCCATGGACCGCATCTTTTCCTTGTTCTCCAGCAGGTTGTCAAGCTCATGATAAAGTTCTTCCTTATCCTTCACCATGACCCCGCCGCCGGCCTGCATGATGGCCTCGGATATCTCCTTGAAGTTGAACATATATCTGCTGAAGATGACGGGCTTTTTCATCGCCGCAGGTTCCAGCAGGTTATGGCCGCCCACCTTCACGAGGCTTCCGCCTACGAAGGAGACGTCGCAGAGACCGTAGAAGGCACGGAGCTCGCCGATCGTGTCGAGCATCACCACGTCCTTCACCGGCCCCGTCAGCCGAGTCCTGCGCTGGCACTCAAAGCCGGAGTTGGTGATCAGTCCGCAGACCTCGTCGAACCGTTCCGGATGGCGCGGCGCGATGATCAGCACGAGGTCCTGATACCTCTTGCGGAGCCGAGTGAAGGTCTCGAGCAGGATGGCCTCCTCGCCGCGATGGGTGCTGCCCGCGGTGATGACCCTCCTGCCGGGATCGATCGTCACGGGCGGCTGCTGGACCGGCGCGATCTTCTGGTCGAACTTCAGGTTCCCCGTCACCTGCACCCGGTCCCCGGGCGCCCCGATATCCCGGATGCGTTCGGCGTCCTCCCGGGACTGCATGCAGAAGAGCGAGACATGCCGGAAGACCTCCCGGAAGAGCGGCCGGAACCTGCGGTACCTGCCGTGCGAACGGGGGGAGATGCGCCCGTTCACCACCGCCGAGGGGATGCCCCGCCTCGCCAGCTCCCTGAAGAAGTTCGGCCAGAGTTCGGTCTCGGCGATCAGGACGATTGCGGGTTCGACCGTGCCGATCACGCGCCGGACGGTCCAGGGATAATCAAAGGGAAAATAGAAGACCGCGTCCGCTTCCGGCACCCGCTGCCGGGCGGTGTAGTTGCCCGTGACCGTCACGGTCGAGAGCAGCAGCGGCCGGCCGGGGTACCGTTTCTTCAGCTCCCGGATGAGGGGATGGGCGGCCATCACCTCTCCCACCGAGACCGCATGGACCCAGATCGGCCGCTTTCCGCTCAGCAGCTTCCGTACGCCCTTCCGGACCCTCCCCATCTTCTGGCTGATGCCGCCCCGGTACTTCGGCACGGTCGCGAGCTTGAAGAGGATGACTGGAGAGAGCGCGACGGTGAGCAGGACCAGCAGCAGATTGTAGAGGATGTACATGGCTCGCTCCCCTTCTCGATGCGGAACGGTCCCTCAGGACCCCGACCGCTGCCCGGCCCCGCCAAAGAAGCGGTCCGCCTGGTCCATGATCCGGTTCAGGGCCTCGGTCAGCTCCGCGCGCTTGCGCTCCAGCTCCTCCTCGGACGTTCCGTTCACGATGATCGGCTCGCCATAGACGATGACGCATTCGGTGAACGGCTTGGGAAGCAGGTACTTGTCCCATATCCGCTCCAGGACCCAGGCGCGGCGGGCGCCGGAGACCAGCGGTACGATGGGCTTGCCGAGCTTTCCCGCGAGATAGGCAACGCCCTGCTTCACCTCGTAGACCGGCCCCCGCGGCCCGTCCACGGCCAGGGCGATGCACTTCCCCCTGCGCAGCGCGTCCACCAGGCCGAGGAGCGCCCGCTCGCCCTTCCGCCTGCTCGACCCCCGCACGATCTCGAACCCGAAGCGCTTCAGGATGCCCGCCTGGATCTCGCCGTCGCGGCTCTCGCTCGCCGGGATCACGATCCGCTCCCTGCGGTGCGTCTCGAACAGCATGAACTGGCGTCCGTGCCAGAAGGCGTAGATGAAGTTCCGTCCGTCGCGCAGCAGCCGGTCCGGCGCCTCCCGGTTCACGAACCGGACCTTGATGGTCAGGCCCCAGAGCGAGACCAGGGCCCAGCCGATGCGGGAGAGGACCGCCGCGCGCACCGCGTTCACCGCCCTGCTGATGCGCTCCGGGCTCATATCCGCACCTGCGCTTCATCCCGGAACTGCTGGTCATAGAGGTTCTTGTACTCCCGGCCCCGGGCCAGCAGGTCCTCGTGCCGCCCTTCCTCCACGATCCTGCCGTCCTTCAGCACGATGATCCGTCCCGCGTTCATGATCGTCGAGAGGCGGTGGGCGATCACGAAGCTGGTCCGGCCCCGCATCAGGGCGTCGAGCGCGTTCTGGACCTCGCGCTCCGATTCCGTGTCCAGCGACGAGGTCGCCTCGTCCAGGATCAGGAGCGGAGCATCCTTGAGCAGCGCCCGGGCGATGGCAATGCGCTGGCGCTGTCCGCCCGAGAGCTTGACGCCCGCCTCGCCGATCACGGTGTCGTATCCCTGGGGCAGGGCGCGGATGAAGTCGTCGGCATGGGCGGCGCGGGCCGCCTGGACCACGTCGTCGAAGGGCCTCCCTGTATTGCCGTAGGCGATGTTGTTCCGCACCGTGTCGTTGAAGAGGATCGTCTGCTGGGTCACGATGGCCGTGCAGGCGCGCAGGGAGGCGATGGTGGTATCGCGGATGTCCGCGCCGTCGATCAGGATGGCGCCGCCGCTGACGTCGTAGAACCGCGGGATGAGGTTCACGAGCGTGGTCTTCCCGCCCCCGCTCTTGCCCACGACGGCGACGGTCTCACCGGCCCGGACCGAGAGGGAGATGTCCCGCAGCACGTACTCCTCCTCGTACCGGAAGGAGACGTTCCGGAACTCGATGGTCCGGAAGTCCGGCGCCACCGCGGCCGCGCCCGGCCGGTCCCTGATCTCGGGCTCCGTGTCCAGGACCTCGAAGATCCGCTTGGCCGCCGCGATGCCGTCCTGAATGACGTTGTTGATGCCGTTCAGCTCCTTCAGCGGCCGGTAGAAGAAGATCAGGGCGCCCAGGAAGGAGAAGAACTCGCCGACCGTCAGGGTCTTCCAGGCGATGACGGCGTAGATGGCATAGGTGATGACGAAAGCGACGCCGACCATGGAGATCGTCTCCATGACGGGATGGGAGAGGGCCGCCGTCTTGATGATGCGCATATAGGAATTGAACAGGTCCTTGTTGCTCCGCCGGAACCGCTGCGTCTCGTATTCCTCCATGCCGAAGGCCTTCACGATCCGGATCCCCGAGATGGTTTCTTGCAGATGGGACGCGATGCCGCCCACCTGCTCCTGCATGGTCGTGCTGGTCCTCCGGAAGCGCCTGCCGAAGCGGGAGAAGGCGATCCCGGCGAAGGGCAGCACGATCACCGAGAAGGTGGCCAGCTTCCAGTTCAGGAAGAAAATGTAGCCGATCAGCGTCGCCATGGTCAGCACGCCCTGGACCAGGCTTGCCGGCGCCCGGGTCAGCGCGCCCTGCACCATGTTCACGTCATTGATGATGCGCGACATGATCACGCCCGTCGGCGTCCGGGTGAAAAAAGCGAAGCTCAGGGTCTGGATATGGGCATAGAGCCGGTCCCGGATGTCGTTCACGATGCGCTGGCCCACATAGCCCATGAAGTAGTCCCGGGCGTACCACGTGGCCCCCTTGAGCAGCGTGACGATGATGAGGGCCGGCGGCAGGAGCCGGGCGAGCCGCATATCGCTGCCGATCAGCACCTTGTCCAGGATGGGCTTGATCAGGTAGGTCTGGGCGGCGATCAGGCCGCTCGTGAAGAGCATGAAGAGCGCGGCCCAGACGAGGCGCATGCGGTAGGGCCGCAGATAGGTGAGCAGACGCTTGTAGATCTCCATAATGGTATCAGCGGTCATGCCGCAGGGCCGAGAAGCTCGCAGACAACCTCGGCCGCCCTGCGCGACGCGCCGCCCTCTCCCAGGAGCCGGCGGACCTCCTGCAGATCCATGACCACGGCCTCACGGCGCTTGGGATCGGCCAGGACCGGCAGGAGGGCCGCGGCGACGGCCTCCGGCGTGACCGCGTCCTGGACCAGTTCCGGGACCACGGTCCGGCCGGCGACGATGTTCACCAGCCCGATATGGGGCACATCGACGATCAGCCTGCCGATGGCATAAGACAGGAGGGAGACGCGGTAGACGATCACCATCGGCACGGCCATCAGGGCGGTCTCGAGCGTCGCCGTGCCTGAGGTCACGATCGCTCCGTCGGCGGCGCGCAGCGCGTCATAGACCCTGCCGTCCAGGAGCGTGACCGGAAGCCCGGAGACCTCCACGAAGGACCGGACCAGGTCCGGGTCGAGCGTCGGGGCCACGGGGAGCACGAACTGGAGCCCGGGGACCTGGTCCCGCAGCAGGAGCCCGGCGCGCAGCATGTCGGGCAGGAGGTTCTCGATCTCCTTCCGCCTGCTGCCGGGCAGGAGCGCCACGGTCCTCCGGTCCGGGTCGAGGCCCAGTTCCTTTCGGGCCTCTGAGACCGTATAAGGCGACGCCACTGCATCCACCAGGGGATGCCCCACGAACCGCACATCAGCCCCTGCGCGGCGGTAGATCTCCGCCTCGAAGGGGAAGAGCACCATGATGGCGCGCACCAGCCGGCTGATCTTCCTCGCCCGCCCCTTGCGCCATGCCCAGACCTGGGGGCTGATATAGTACAGCACCGGGATCCCGAGCTTCCGGGCCGCCTTCCCTGCGAGAAGATTGAAGTCCGGGAAGTCCACGAGCAGCAGGAGGTCGGGACGCTCCTGCCGCAGGAAGTCCTTCACCCTGGCATAGACCCGGTAGATGGCGCCGAGATGGGTCAGCACCTCCGTGGCGCCGACCACCGATATATCCGCCGCGTCGGCCAGCATGGCCACGCCCGCTTCGCGCATCATCCTGCTGCCCACGCCGTGGACCGCAACGCCCGGCGCGAGCCTCCGCAGCTCCCTCACCAGGTTCGCCGCGTGCAGGTCGCCCGAGGCCTCGCCGGTGATGATCAGGACCTTCTGCATGGTCAGCGGCCGCCCCGCGCGGTCAGAGCGCCTGCTTCACCGCATCGCAGACGGAGCGCACCTGCTCCTCCGTGAGCTCGGGATACATGGGCAGCGAGAGGACGTCGCCGGCCGCCTGCTCCGCGACCGGCAGGCTGCCGGGCTTCATGCCGAGCTCCCGGTACGCGGCCTGCAGGTGGCACGGGACGGGATAGTATATCATGTTCGCGACCTTCGCCGCGTCGAGCTTCTCCTTCACCCGGTCCCGGTCCTTCACCCGGATGGTGTACTGATGGAAGACGTGCCGGCAGCCCGGCAGTTCCACCGGCGTCCGGACCCCCGCTGCCGCCAGCTCGCGGGTATAGAGCTCCCCGCTCCTGCGTCGGCCCTCGTTGTAAGCCTCGATATGCCGGAACTTGACGTTCAGGACCGCCGCCTGGACCTCGTCCAGCCGGCTGTTGAACCCGACCTCGTCGTGGTAGTACCGGACCTTGCTGCCGTGGTTCCGGAGGCTCATGATGCGGTCGGCCAGGGCCTGGTCATCGGTCACCACCATGCCGCCGTCGCCGTAGGCGCCCAGGTTCTTGCTCGGGAAGAAGCTGAAGCAGCCCAGGTGGCCGATGCCGCCGGTCCGCGTCCCCTGATACTCGGCGCCGAAGGACTGCGCGCAGTCCTCGATCACCACGAGGCCGTGCCGCCGGGCGAGGTCCATCAGCGGGTCCATATCCGCCGGATGGCCGTAGAGATGCACCGGCAGCAGCGCCTTGGTCCGCTTCGTGATGCGCCGGGCCGCCTGCTCCGGATCGATGTTGAAGGTGTCCGGTCGTATGTCCGCGAAAACGGGCACGGCGCCCACGTAGGAGATCGCCTCGGCCGTGGCGATGAAGGTGAAGGGCGAGGTGATCACCTCGTCGCCCGGCCCGACGCCCGCCGCCTTGAGCGCCAGGTGGAGCGCATCGGTGCCCGAGGCCACGCCCGCGGCATGACGCACGCCGTGGTAAGCGGCGATGCCTTGTTCCAGCGCCTTGCCTTGCGGCCCCAGGATGAAGGCCGAGCTGCGCAGCACGTCGAGCACGGCGCGGTCGATCTCCTCGCGGATCGCCTCGTACTGCACCTTCAGGTCAACCATGGGTACGGACATTGCTTGGTCTGCTCCTCTCTGTCAGGACAGCGGAACGAATGAAGCGTTCCCCTGCTCGATGTTTCTCGTGATGACCGCGGCGAGCGCCAGGGCGTCCCGTCCCTCCCGGCCCGAGACGAGCGGCCTCCCGCCGTCCCGGACGCAGCCGATGAACGCCGCGATCTCGTCATGGAGCGTGTCGCGCCGCTCGGCCGTAAGCTCCTCTGCCGCCAGCTCCGGCACGGCCCCGCCGCCGCGGCGCGCCCGGAAGGCCTTCTGCGCCTGGTAGTCGGCGCTGTAGAGCGTTTCGCCGTCGAAGACCTTCAGCAGCCGTTTCTTCTCGTCCGAGACCCGGCTCGCCGCCACATCGGCGACGCAGCCGTTCTCGAAGACGATGCGGGCCGAGGCGGAATCGATCTCCCGCGTGATCACCGACGCACCCGCGGCGCTCACCAGCCGCGGCCGCGATCCCGCCAGGTCCGTGACGATATCGAGGTCATGGATCATCAGGTCGAGCACCACGTTTACGTCCGTGCACCGGACGGTGAAGGGAGCGCTCCGCTCGGCCTGCAGATAGCGCGGGGACCGCAGGAGCGGCCGGATGGCCGTCACGGCGGGATTGAACCGCTCGATGTGGCCGATCTGGAGCACCGTGTTCCGCTCCGCCGCGATCCTGTTCAGTTCGTCCGCCTCGTCGAGCGAGACGGTCATGGGCTTCTCGAGCAGCACATGGACCCCGGCCTCCAGGAAGGGCTTCGCGAGCCGGTGGTGATGCACCGTGGGCGCCGCGATGCTGACCGCGTCCACCTGTCCGAGGAGATCCGCCGCATCGGCAAAGACCCGCGTACCCAGCTTCCCTGCGATCTGCGCCGCGCGCTCCCGGTCCGGGTCCGCGATGCCCGCGAGCTCCACAGCGGCAAGCTTTGCGTATTTCTCTGCATGGAACTGGCCGAGATACCCGACCCCGATGACCCCTGCCCGCACGGTCCGCATACGCTCCTGTTCCCCTCAGGGCACCTTTCCCGCTTCATCCAGCGCCACGATGGATATCCCCGCGGCGTTCGCCTCGGCCACCACGGCCTCCCGCTGGATCATGATGGTCTTCCCCGCCTCGAGCGCCAGGCAGGCGGCCTGCACCTCGCGCATCGTCCCGACCGTGGCCGGCCCGGTCGCGGGCAGGTCGAAGCGAAGGTCCTGCTGGGGCTTGCAGATCTTGACCACCACCGCGCCTTCCCGGCAGAGCGCACCGCCGCGCCGGATGGCCTCGTCCGTGCCCTCGATGGCCTCCACGGCGAGCACGGCCTGGTCCTTCACCACCACGGTCTGGCCGATGTCGAGCCTGCCGATCTCCTTGGCCATCTGCCAGCCGAAGGCGATGTCCTTCCATTCCTCCTGCGTCGGCTTCCGGCGCGTCAGGACGCCCGCCGGTGCGAGCAGGTTGTCCAGGTAGAGCGTGGACTCCCGGACCGTGATGCCCTCGGACTCGAGCTCGGCGGCCACGGCCCGGAGCAGGGAATCGTCCTTCTTGGCGATCATGCGCGCCAGCAGCGCGGCCCCCCGGAGGTCCGGCAGGCCGCCGCTGAAGAGCCGTGTCTTCCTGATGCCCCCGGCCATCAGCACGTCCCGGACGCCCTGCTCCTTGAAATGAGAGATGAGCTTCCCGAGCTGGCCCACCTTGATCCAGAAGACCGCATCAACATGGTCGGCCAGCTCCGGCAGGGTCTCGCCTTCATGGGCCACCGCGACGACCGTGAGCCCCTTCTCCTTCGCCGCCCGTGCGAACTCGACCGGAAAGGTCCCGTTGCCCGCGATGAGGCCGATCTTCCGGCCGGTCTGTCCGCTCGCCTGTGCCACGCAGTCGCGCTCCTTACCGGGTGACGCCGCGCCTGGAGCTCTTCATGAACGTCACCAGCTCCATCGCCTCGGGGGAGGATGAATGCTCCTCCTGGACCTTCCGGAAGGCTTCCTCCTGCGTGAGCCCGGAGCGGAAGATGACCTTGTAGGCCTTCTTGAGCCGGTTTATGACATCGTCGCCGAACCCCCGACGCTTCAGGCCGACCAGGTTCAGGCCGTAGAGCTGCGCTCGGTTGCCCGCCGCGCTGACGAAAGGCGGAATGTCCAGGCTGACCGCCGACTGGCCGCCGATGATCGCATACCGGCCGATCCGGACGAACTGATGCACCGCCACGATGCCGCCCAGGATCGCATAGTCGCCGATCTCGATATGACCGCCCAGTGCCACGGAGTTCGCCATGATGATGTGGTCGCCGAGCTTGCAGTCATGGGCCACATGGGAATAGGCCATCAGGAAGTTGTGGTTCCCGATCACCGTCCGCCGGTCCTCCTTGGTCGTGGCCCGGTGGATCGTGGCGCACTCGCGGATGACGTTGTCGTTCCCGATGATGAGCTCCGTCTCCTCGTTCCGGTAGCCGATGTCCTGGGGCGGCGTGCCGACGCTCGAGAACGAGAGTATCTGGTTGCGCTCGCCGATGGTGGTCCAGCCCTCGATCAACACATGGGAAGCGATCTTCGTGCCGCTCCCGATGGTTACCTGTTCGCCGATGACCGAGTAAGCGCCGATCTCGACGTCCCCGGCGATCCGTGCGCGGGGATGGATGACGGCGGTCGGATGGATGCTCACTCCTGCTCCTTCCCGGGCAGTCATGCCGTGCGGTCGACGATCATGGCCATCATCTCCGCCTCTGCGGTAACGGCCCCGTCCACCACCGCCTGTCCCTTGAAGTTCACCACGTTCGAGCGCATCCGCAGTACGTCCAGCTCGAAGCGGATCTGGTCTCCCGGCAGGACCGGCTTGCGGAACTTGGCCTTGTCGATGGTCATGAAATAGAGCACCTTGTTCTTCACCTGCTCCGGAGGCACGGTCTTGAGCGCCATCACGCCGGCCACCTGGGCCATGGCCTCCAGGATCAGCACGCCCGGCATGATGGGCTGTCCCGGAAAATGGCCCTGGAAGAACGGCTCGTTGATCGTGACGTTCTTGATCCCCACCACCCGCTTGCCCGGGTCCAGTTCCACGATCTTGTCCACAAGCAGGAACGGGTAGCGGTGCGGCAGCGTCTCCATTATCTCCTTGATACCGATCATCTCTTCCTCCCCTCTTCCCCGGTGATCCGCAGGGCGATCACTTCCAGCCGTCTCTCCATCTCGCCGAGCCGCCTGCGCAGCTCCGGCAGCTTCGGCAGCAGGGCCTGGACCTTCAGCCACTCCTTGAGCGGAATGGCGCTGTGGCCCGCCACGACCTGGCCCGGCGCCACCTCGCGCGTGATGCCCGCTCCGCCTCCTGCCATGACCCGGTCCCCCACGGTGACATGGTCCGCGACGCCGGCCTGCCCGCCCATTACGACGTAGCTGCCGAGGGCGGCGCTTCCCGCGATGCCGACCTGCGCAGCCAGGAGGCAGTGTTCGCCGATCGTGACATTGTGCGCCACATGGACCATGTTGTCGAGCTTGGTCCCGCTCCCGATGACCGTCTTCCCGAGGGTGGCGCGGTCGATCGCGCAGCAGGCGCCGATCTCGACATCATCCCCGATGACCACGCCGCCCACCTGGGGGATCTTGTGATGCATCCCGCCGTCGGTCACATAGCCGAACCCGTCGCTGCCCAACACCGCGCCGCAGTGGATGATCACCCTGCTCCCGATCACGACGCCCTCGCGGATCGAGGCGTTCGCATGGATGACGCAGTCGTCTCCGACGACAGTTCCCGTTCCGATGAAGACCCCGGGGTGGAGCACCGTGCGGCGTCCGATGCGCGCTCCCGCCGAGACCGTGACGAACGGATGAATGACCGCTCCCTCGCCGATGACCGCGTCCCCTGCGATGACCGACCGGTCACTGACGCCCGCAGGAGCGTCCGGCGGTGGATAAAAGACCGCGAGCGCTTTGGCAAATGCAAGACGCGGATTCCTCGCCGCCAGGGCCGGCATGCGGACCGGCCCCATCTCTGCGGGAACGATGACCGCGGACGCGCGGCTCCGCTCAAGCTCTCCGGCGCGACGGATGTCTGCCAGAAAGGCGATATCCCCCTCGCCGGCCTCTCGCAGGCCCGCTATGCCCCGGATCTCGATCTCCCCCGGGCCCCGGAGCTCCACGCCGAGCCGCGCTGCCAGGTCCGACAGTTTCATCGCCGCGCTGTCACGTCTACTTCCCCGCATCCGTCTGTTTGTCCAGCTCCGAGATGACCCGCTTCGTGATGTCCAGGTTCTCGTCGCCGTAGAGCACCGCAGGGACCTCGTTCTTCGAGAGGAGCGAGATGGACTTGTTCAGGATCAGCCCGATCTTCTCCTTCTTCGCCAGGTCCTTCAGGACGACCATCATGTACTCGTTGAACTCCCGGGAGAGATCCTCGTTCTTCTTCGCCAGCTCGTTGTTGAACCCCTCTCGCTTCCTCTCGAACTCGTTGATCTTCCGACTGATCGTTTCCTCGCGCTCCTTGCGCGCCTCGGGCTTCAGGACCGCCGACTGTTTCTGGTAGTCGTCGCGGAGCTTCTGGATCTCGTCGGCGTCCAGATCGAGGATCTTCTTCCTGCTCTCAAAATACTCCCGCAGGACCCCCTGGTACTTCTTGCCGAGCTTCGTCTCGTCGAACACCGCCTGGGTGTCCACGAACGCCGTCTTGCCGGATGCGTGCGCCGCGGACGCCGTCAGGCAGCCCGCCAGGAACAGCAGCAGGAACTTCTTCCTCATCATGACCTCCTTGGTCCGTGACCCTGGTGTCCCCCCGCGCGAGGCGCGCGGGTCCCTAGAAGAGCGTGCCGATGGAGAACTCGAACAGGCTCCGTTTGTCATCGGACTTCTGATTGATGATATAGCCCCATTCGAACCGCAGGGGCCCCATGGGCGAGAGCCACCAGAATCCCCAGCCCCAGGAGTGCCGGAGCTCGCGATAGCTGATCCTGCGCGGCTCATCCGGGTCCTGAGACGTGCCGTCGTCAAAGGCCCTGCCGATGTCATAGAACAGGACGCCCTTCAGCCGGGCTGCGGGTACGATGGGGAAGGTGTACTCGGTATTGAAGACCAGCTTCTTGTTCCCGCCGATGCGGTTGCCGTCCTGGAGCGGGCCCACGGTGCCGAACTCGAACCCGCGGACCGTGCTCGGTCCGCCCACATAGAACCGCTCCCCCAGCGGCAGGGGCAGGTCGTTCAGCGACTGGGCAAAGCCGATCCTTCCGCGGAACATGATCACCGTGTCCCAGAAGAGCGGGAAGTACCAGGCCGAATCGCCCTCGGTCTTGATGAACTCCGGCTCGCCGCCCAGCGGTCCTCCTGCATACTGGAACGACACCGTATTGCGAGAACCCTTCTTGGGATCGAGATAGAAGTCCCGGGAGTCCCTCGCCAGGCTGAAAGTCAAGGAGCTGGTGCGCATCACGTTGCCGTACGTATCGAGCTGTCGCTGGAGCGCAAAGGTCGGCGTCTTGGCCGAGTCGAGGTCATAGACCTCCGAAGTGTCGTAGCCATACCGGACCGAGCCGGAGACATACTCCGTGAAGCTCCTGCCCATCCCGAGCCCGAAGCCGTTGGTCCGGAGCTTGTACCCATCGTACTCCGTGTCCTGCTTGTACACATCCACCCTGCCCCAAAGCGGCTTGTCAAAGAGATAGGGCTCCATGAAGCTCGTTTGGTAGAGTTTCCGTGTCTTGCCCCACTGGACCTTGAACTTGAGCAGCTGCCCGCGGCCGCCGAGATTGCCCTGGGTGACCTCGGCAATGGCCATCAGGCGGTCCACGGAACTGTAGCCGCCGCCGACGCTCAGGTTGCCGGTCAGTTTCTCCTTCACGTTCACGTTCAGGTCCATGACCGGTTCGTCGAGCCGGCGGTCCGGCAGGATCTCGACCGTCTCGAAGAAGTTCAGGTTGTTTATCCGCTCGTAGCTCCGGCGGAGCGCTTTCTTGCTGTAGAGGTCGCCCTCATCGAGCCGCATCTCGCGCCGGATCACCTTATCGCGCGTCTTGGTGTTTCCCGTGATATCGATCCGGCCGATGCGGACCTCGCCGCCTTCCTGGATATCGATGGTGATCGCTACGGTCTTCTGCTCCTCGTCGATGTTGAAGAGCGGGGTCACGTTCGCGAAGGGCCGCGCGATGCTGTCGTACCGGTCGATGATGCGGGTCACATCCTGGCGCATCACCTCGCGGCTGAAGACATCGCCCCGTTTGAGCTTGAGATCCTTCGCCAGGTCGTCGGTCGCGATGGTCGAATTACCCTTGAGCGTCACGGACCCGATGTGGAACCGGTCTCCTTCCTTGATATCAAGATGGATCGCCACTTCGTTCCGGGTCACATAGGTCTCGGTCTGGCCGAGGAACTCGTGGGTATGCTCGGTGTAGGGCCGCTCCTCGATCACCGGGTCGCTGATCTGGACCTGGATGTAGCCGCGGTTGTAGTAGAGGTTGCGGATGGCCTCCACATCCTCCCTCAGGTCCTCGGTCCGCAGCGTTCCGCTGCTCCCGAAGAGCGAGAACAGCCACCATTCCTGGTTCTTCATCACCTTCCGGATCTCTTCCGGGTCGACGGCCTGCGCGCCGCGGATGATCACCTCGGTCAGCCGGATGCTTTCGCCCTCTTCAATATAGAAGACCACGTTCCGGTCGTTCCCTCGGAGCTCGATGATCACCGGCACCACGACGGCGTGGTAATAGCCCTTATCCTGGTACTTGAGCCGGATCTTCTCGGCGTTCTCCTGGATGAGCTGGAGATTGAAGGCCGTGCGCGGCAGCAGCGTCACGATCTCCTTCAGGATGTCCGTGGATATCTCGGCGTTCCCCTCGATCGAGATCTCACGGATGAGCGGTTTCTCCTTCACCCAGAAGATCACCTTCAGACCCCGTTCGAAGCCCTCGGTCCTGACCTGCACGTCCTCGAAATGGCCCATCTGGTAGAGGACGCGGATGTCCTCCTTCACCAGGGAGGGAGAGAAGACCGTGCCCTCGCGGGTCCTGACCTTGGCCAGGACGGTCGCCGCCTCGATGCGGCGGTTACCCTGGACCTCGACGAGCGTCACCGGGATCTCCTCGGCGACAGAAAGGACCGGAACAGAGAACAGGAACGACAGGAACGTGATGAACAGGACGGCAGCGCGCTGGAAATGCACCGGTGGTCGATCCTCCGCGGAACCTTGAATAAAAACGAGGTACTATAGCATTTGGAGACGCCGGTGTAAACAAAAATCAGGGGAGCAGGCGGCTTATCACTTCGTTCGCGAGCAGGCGGCCGCGGGGCGTGAACCGAAGCATGCCCCGGCGTACCTCCACCAGGCCTTCGGCTGAAAGCGCCTCGATTCTCGCCCCGATCCCCTGCCGGTCCTGGTCCCGGAACCTCCCGGTACAGACCGCGAGGTCGACCCCCGCGGTCCTGCGCATGCCGAGCATCAGCGATTCCCCGGCCGCCTCCTCCTTCGTCACGGTCTCCTCGAAGTCTATGATGCGCTCGCCCCGCTGCATCCCGGCCGTATAGGCTGCGAGGTCCGAGATGTTCCGCGTTCTCCGGCCGTTCAGAAAGGACCATGCAGACGCGCCCAGGCCGAGATGCTCGCCCCGGTCCCAGTAATGCATGTTGTGCCGGCAGGCATGGGACGGCCTGGCGAAGCTCGAGAGCTCGTACTGCTCGTAGCCTTCCCCGGCGAGCAGACATACCGCCTGCTCGTACAGCTCCGCGGCCAGTTCGTCATCCGAAGTGGCGACGCGGCCATGCCGGACATCGTCAGCGAGCCGCGATCCCTCGTCGAGGGTGAGCGCATAGACCGAGAGGTGGTCCGGCCCCAGCACGACCGCCCGTCGAAGGGTGCGTTCCCAGCTGATGCGGTCCTGGCCCGGGATGCCGTAGATCAGGTCCATGCTGACCGAGGGGAATCCCGCCTGCCGAGCAGACCTGAACGCATCCTCCGCCTGCCGCACGGTATGCTGTCTGCCGAGCAGACGAAGCTCCTGGTCGTCGAAGGACTGGACGCCGAGGCTGAGCCGGGTGAACCCGAGCGCACGCAGGAGATGAAGCTTGCCTGAAGATGCGCTGTCGGGATTCGCCTCAACAGTACACTCCCGTTCATCCCCGCCAAGAAGGCGTTCCTGCAGCCCGCGAAGCATCCTCTCGATCTGTGCCTCCGAAAGGGTTGTTGGCGTGCCTCCTCCAAGATAGATGCTCTGCACCTTCCTGCCGCTGAGCAGGCCCGTTGCCGTTTCGATCTCGAGGAGCAGGGAGCTTATATATGGTTCTGCTGCTGAGGAATCAAAGTGTGTGGAATAAAAACCACAGTAGCGGCATTTACCTGTGCAGAAAGGTATATGAATGTAGACTGAAATCATTGATTATTCAGCTGGTTGCGCGGAAGTACGCGCTGTCCTCAAAAAGGCCAATCTAAATACAGCAACATACATGCCATGATACGCTGAGACATGAAGAACAAGCGGAAGAAGAGAGGTCAGCGACCGTGCCGGTACACATCGTACCGGCTGCATGTACGCTACTGGTTCGGAAGCTGGATGAGGAGTGCGCTCTCGTCGCAGTTCGGGAACTTGACGCAGTTCAGACAATCGGTCCAGATCTTGTGCGGCAGGTCCTTCTTGTCGATGGGCAGGAAACCGAGCCTGCGGAAGAAGCCTTCCCGGTAGGTGAGCACAAAGACCCGCGAAGCGCCCAGTTCACGCGCTTCCTCGAGACAGCGACGAACCAGGTTCGTTCCGATGCCCCGTCCGGTGCCGTTGCGCCGGACGGCGAGCGAGCGGACCTCTGCCAGTCCTTCCCAGCTGATATGCAGCGCACAGACCCCGGCGATACCCGAAGCGTCCTCGAAGATCGTGAAGTCCCTGATGCTCTCGTAGAGCTCGTTCAGGGAGCGCGGCAGCATCTGCCCCTGGTCGGCATACTGGTTGACCAGCGACTGAATCGCGCGGACATCATCGATGCGTGCTTTGCGAAGCATGGAGCAGAGTACAACGTTGCTCCAGTGAAGTCAAGGAGGAAGGCCCGCGGGGCCGATCGCAGCAGCGACAGCGGAAGCAGGGCGTGCGATGCGGAACCGACGTACGGGCGCGCTCTCCCGGCGAGGGGGCACTTGACTTTAAAAGGATGAATGGAGTATATTTTAATCGTCGGTTGCCATCTTGGAAAAGGCGGTCCCTGGATGATGTTCGAGAAGTTCACGGAACGGGGAAGGAAGGTCGTCGTCTACGCCCGGGAAGAGGCGGAACGGCTCCAGAACGATTACCTCGGTACGGAGCACATTCTGCTGGGCGCCCTCCGCGAGGAGGACGGCATCCCGGTGGCGGTCCTGCGCAAGACGGGCATTGACATCGACCAGGTGCGCATGGAAGTGGAGCGCAACCTCCCCTCGAGCGGCAACACCCTCACCTTCGGCGATATCCCCTTCACCCCCCGCGCCAAGAAAGTGCTCGAATATGCCGTAGAGGAAGCGCGGCTGCTCGGCCACAATTATATCGGCAGCGAGCACCTTCTCCTCGGCCTCATCCGCGAGGAGGAAGGGATCGGCGGCAAGATCCTCCGGAGCTTCGGTGTGAACCTGCTCGGATCGCGCCAGTTGGTCATCAATTACCTGCGCCGCGCAGCCACTCAGGTCTCGTCGAAAAAGAGCCCCACCCCCGCCCTCGACGAGTTCAGCCGGGACCTCACCCAGCTTGCCAAGAGCGGCAAGCTCGACCCCGTGATCGGCCGGGAGAACGAGATCGACCGGGTGCTCCAGATACTCTCCCGCCGGACCAAGAACAATCCCGTCATCATCGGCGAGGCCGGCATCGGCAAAACAGCGATCGTGGAGGGCCTTGCCCAGCGCATCGTCGGCTCCGACGTGCCGGAGAACATCCTGAACCGCCGCGTGGTGTCCCTCGACCTCGGCGCGCTCATCGCGGGCACCAAGTACCGCGGCCAGTTCGAGGAGCGCCTCAAGATCGTGATGAAGGAGATCGTCCAGGCCGAGAACGTCATTCTCTTCATCGACGAGCTCCATACGCTGGTCGGCGCCGGCGCTGCCGAGGGCTCCATCGACGCGTCCAGCATGCTGAAGCCCGCCCTGGCGCGCGGCGAGATCCAGTGCATCGGCGCCACGACGCTCGATGAGTTCCGCAAGCATATCGAGAAGGACGGCGCGCTCAAGCGCCGGTTCCAGCCGATCTTCGTGCAGCCGCCGGGCGTCGAGGAGACGATCAACATCATCAAGGGGCTGCGGCCCCGCTACGAGTCCCATCACAAGGTCAAGATCTCCGATGAGGCGATCGTCGAGGCTGCCCAGCTCTCGGATCGGTACATCACCGACCGGTTCCTGCCCGACAAGGCCATCGATGTCATCGATGAGGCCGGGGCCAAGGCCAAGCTCACCCGGTACACCTATCCCGCGGAGATCAAGAACATCGAGAAGCGTCTGAAGAAACTGGAGCAGGAGAAGAGCCTCTTCACCCGCATCAAGGACTACGTGCGCGTCGAGTCCATCCAGGAGGAGGAGGAGCGTCTCAGGGAGATGCTCGACGGCATCCACAAGGACTGGAAGGACACGCAGGAGAAGAACGTTCCGGTGATCGGCGAGGAGGACATCGCCTCCGTCGTCTCGAACATCACGGGCATCCCCCTCTCCAAGCTGGAGGAGAAGGAGGTCTCACGCCTCCTGCGCATGGAGGAGGAGCTGCACAAGCGGATCGCCGGACAGGACGAGGCGATCGTCGCCGTCTCCCGAGCCATCCGGAGGTCCCGCGTCGGCCTCAAGTCCCGCAAGCAGCCGATCGGCTCGTTCATCTTCCTCGGCCCGACGGGCGTCGGCAAGACCGAGCTCGCCCGTTCTCTCGCGACCTTCCTCTTCGACAGCGAGGACGCGCTCATCCGGGTGGACATGTCCGAGTACATGGAGAAGTTCAGTTCATCGCGGCTCGTGGGTTCTCCGCCCGGCTACGTAGGATACGACGAGGGCGGCCAGCTCACCGAGAAGATCCGGCGCCGTCCCTACTCCGTGGTGCTCTTCGACGAGATCGAGAAGGCCCATCCGGACATCTTCAACATGCTGCTCCAGGTGCTCGATGACGGATACCTGACCGACAGCGTGGGCCGCAAGGTAGACTTCAAGAACACCGTCATCATCATGACCTCGAACCTCGGCGCACGGATGATCGATAAGGACACGTCCCTGGGATTCCGGACCGACAGCGCCGGCAGCCAGTACGGCAAGATGAAGGACAACGTCATCTCTGAGCTGAAGCGCTCGTTCAATCCCGAGTTCCTGAACCGGATCGACGAGATCGTCGTCTTCCATCCGCTCACGAACGACCATCTGCTCGAGATCGTGGATATGCTGGTAGGGGAGCTGAACGCGCAGATGCTGCGGAACCGGAACATCCATATCGAGGTTGCGACCGAGGTGAAAGACCGGATCATCCGGGAGAACTATCAGCCGAC
>CAZTXN010000001.1:20123-42638 GCA_964617655.1 uncultured Nitrospiraceae bacterium
GTCTCCTCGATCTCGGTCAGCGTTATCGCCCGGTCCGATGCCGAGACCGCCTGGAGCACCACGATCATGCGCTCCGGGTCGTTCACCGTATCCAGCGCAGCCTTGGCCATGCGCGCCACGAGCTGCCTGCTCTCACGGTAAGACAGGCCCTTCCGGGTCTTCAGGTCCCGATGAGCGATCAGGGTCCAGAAATGGTCCACACCCGCAGCTCGGTAAGCGCTGATATCGAACGCATACTCCCTCAGAAGACCATCGGGATTCGCGAGCGGCAGCAGAACGGGAACAGGCACGCCGACCACGATGCCCGGGTTCTGGGACCGCGCCGCCGTCCGGATCGCCCCATAGGCTTCGACGAGACGGTCCCGCTTCAAACGAGCCCATGCCGAGAATCCTTTGCCATACTCGGTGATCACCGGCTCGCCGTCAGACCGGTCGATCCTCAGAAAAAGGTCGCGGGCAGCGACCGGAAAGCCCAGCTTCTGCTCCAGGACCTTCTCCACGGACCTTCCCATGGCCTCGGAGGTACGGTAGACGAAATCCTCGTCGAGCAGGATGCCATCCACGGAATAGGCTGCGATCTTCTTTGCCAGCCCGGTCAGGTATGCCAGCGCCTGCTCATGGAAGAGGTCAAGCTTCCCCGTCCTGCGGTACGCACCGGCCGCAAGATCGTATCTCCAGTCCTCCCACCCGGGCCGTTCCTGGACCACGGCATGCAGACCTCGCGTGGGCATGAGGATGAATATCCGCATTCCCGCCTGGTGGACCAGGTAGACCGTATTCGGAAGCGCACGCAGGTCGGGTAATCCCCGTTCGTCCATCGGCAGTTCCAGGACCACCGTATCGGCGCCGGAGCCCTTCAAGCCGGACCAGAACCGCTCCTGCTGTGCATACGCCGACGGCACGCCGCGAACAAAGAATCCGTTCACTGTACGCGATGCCGCCCCGGCGTCACGCTGCATGCCGCATACCAGCAGGACCGCGACGACGGCCGCGATCAGGAGCCCCCTTCCGCGCAGGCCATCACTCCTTGCCATGATCTTCTCCCCTTTCCCGCGTACATTCGTGAAGCCGCAGCCGTACAGGACCACCTGCACAGCCATGACCATTCTGCCGGACCGGTGAATACCGCTCGCCTGCCAGCGTCGCCTGCATCCGCACGCCAGCCTCTCGCTTCCCCCTCTCCGCGGCTCTGTCGCCCGGTTCAGGAGAGCTTCTCAGCGATCCGCCGCGCCCGCGAGATGGGCCGTACGAGAGCGAATGATCGGTCCCTGAGCAACCAGAGGTTCCGGACCCCCGCGGCCATGTCTGCGTCCAACCGGCTCCGAGCAGCTGTCTGCGGGAGAAATCGATCATAGGCAACCGGCCGTTCAGGCCAGGGTTCGCGCTCTACGCTTGAGAGAAGGAACCCATCGAGAAATGGCATCAGGATGCGCAATCGGTCCAGCAGCCGGCCGTCAGGAGCGGGTCGCTGCGCCGCTGGCAGGAAGTTCGCGACCATTTTCATCGCTCCGCTGTTACCGTGTCCGGGGACGCGTTCGGCGTCTGCGCAGGACAGGACAAATACCTCCCTGGGTTCCGCATAAGCGGCCAGGCAGAGCACCGTGGACGCCATACCGACCGGGATCCCCTCTCCCTTGACGCTCAGGAGCAGGGAGCGCTCCTCCTGCCAGGGTGTGTTCAGCAGGACCGCTCCCGCTGTGATTTCTCCCTCTCGCAGCACCACGGACCGCACCCGCCGGGACAGGATCTGGATATCAGGCCATGCGCCCCCGGTTCGGAACTCCCCTCCCAAAGAGGTCAGGACATCCCGCAGCCTGCCCGCAAGCACCTGCCATCCTCCCGGCACCGGCAGCGGACCGGCGGCCACCATCTCAGCAAGCTCACGCAGGGTCACCCCATCCGTCCCGTGGCCAAAGAAGGATCGCAGCTGGACACCGAAGAAGGCGCTGAGCTCACGGCTGCAGCCGTGCGCGGCGAGGAACGATGCCGCTGAACGCCGCTTCGCAAGGAACGCGTAAAACCGGCTCCTGCCGCACCGGTCATTGATCCGGACCAGTTCCCCCATGAGCCGCGCAATTCGGTCGATTTCCCTCGGGAACTCGCGCCGGAGCTCTTCCCGGGTAGCATCCCCCTCGCTGAAGACCGAGATCCTTCGGTCCGGAAGCGCTACCTGATAGACCGGAACACCGGGTGTTCTTACCGGCGCAGCAAGACCAGCAGCGGCATAGAGATAGCGGAGAACGCCGCCGGCGCCGAACCCGCAGGTCAGCGCCGGACCTGCGGCAATGACCTGGCCATTCTCCCCCCGGGCTGCAAGCACGCCTCCCGGCAGCCCGGCGGGATCGACCACGACCACCCTGCGGTGCGCCCGTGCAAGCAGGACCGCTGCAGCGAGACCGGGAAGTCCTGCTCCTATGACGGCGACATCTGCACTGGACACGGCTCCGCTCCTGATCCTGATGTACCGCTCCCGGATGGGAACGGGAAATAAAAAAAGGAAACAGGACCCGTAAATCCCATTTCCTTCCCTGTGGCGCGGCGGTACGCGCTCTCCTGCCGTTATTTCGCCTTTGCCTGTTCGCGCACGGCCTCTTTGCGGGAGAGGCGGATCTTCCCCTGGCGGTCGATCTCCAGGACCTTGACCAGGACCTCGTCCCCTTCCTTCAGTTCATCGGTCACCTTCTCGAGCCTGCGCTCCGATATCTGGGAGATGTGCAGCAGTCCGTCCGTGCCGGGAAATATCTCGACGAACGCGCCGAAGTCCATGATCCTCCTGACCTTGCCCATGTAGAGCTTGCCGACCTCAGCCTCCTGCACGATGCCGCGGATGATCTCCTTCGCCTTGTTGGCCGCCGCTTCGTCAGCCGACGCGATATTGATGGTGCCGTCATCCTCGATATCGATCTTGGCGCCGGTCTGCTCCACGATGCTCCTGATGACCTTTCCGCCCGTCCCGATCACGTCCTTGATCTTCTCCGTGCTGATCTTCATGGTCAGGATGCGCGGGGCGAAGGGGTTCAGGTTCTTGCGCGGCTCGGCGAGCGTCTCGAGCATCTTGCCGAGGATATGCAGACGGCCCTCCCGCGCCTGTTGAAGCGCCGTGCGCATGGTCTCGATCGTGATGCCCTCGATCTTCATGTCCATCTGGAGCGCGGTGATCCCCTTGCTGGTCCCGGTCACCTTGAAGTCCATGTCCCCGAGATGGTCCTCGAGCCCCAGGATGTCCGAGAGGATGATGACCGTGTCATTCTCCTTTATGAGGCCCATGGCGATGCCCGCCACCGGCGCCTTGATCGGCACGCCTGCGTCCATGAGCGCCAGGGTCCCGCCGCAGACCGTGGCCATGGAGGACGATCCATTGGACTCCAGGATGTCCGACACGAGCCGAATGGTGTACGGGAAGTCCTGCTTGGTCGGCACGACAGGGCGCAGGGCGCGTTCTGCCAGGGCGCCGTGACCAACCTCCCGCCGGCCGGGGCCGCGCAGGGGCCTGGTCTCGCCGACGCTGAACGGCGGGAAGTTGTAATGGAGCATGAAGGTCTTGAAATACTCGCCTTCCAGCGCATCGATCCGCTGTTCATCCTCGGAGGTCCCGAGCGTCGCAACGGCCAGCGCCTGGGTCTCCCCCCGCGTGAAGAGCGCGGACCCGTGCGTGCGGGGAAGCAGTCCTACATTGCAGCTGATCGGCCGGATCTCGGCGGGCTTCCGGCCGTCCGCCCGGACGTTCCTGTCCAGGATGATCCTCCGCACCTCGTCCTTCTCGATGTTCAGGAAGATCTTGGAGACCTGGAGCTTCCTCGTCGGATCGCTCTCGTCCTTCAGTTTTTCCTTGATCTCGGCCAACAGCGCATCAAGCGTCTTCTGGCGCTCCATCTTGTTCGGGATGATGATGGAGGTCCTGAGGCGCTCGAGCGCAAGTCCGCGGACCTGCTCCTCAAGCCCCTTGTCGAGCTCGACGGTCTTGACCGTCCGCTTCGGCTTGCCCACCTTCTGCACCAGCTCCTGCTGCAGCGCGACGATCTTCCGGATCTCCTGGTGCCCGACCGCAAGCGCCTCGAGCATCTGGTCCTCGGTCAGCTCGTTGGCGCCCCCCTCCACCATCATAACGGCGTCCGCGGTCCCGGCCATGACCAGGTTCAGCGATGAAGTGACGATCTCCTTCAGGCCGGGATTGATGCGGTAGGCGCCGTCGATCATCCCTACGCGAACCGCGCCCACCGGACCGTTGAACGGGATCTCGGAGATCGCCAGGGCGGCGGATGACGCGATCATGCCCAGCAGGTCCATGGAGCTCTCGTCGCCGATGGAGAGCACCGAGGCGATGATCTGGGTGTCGAAATAGTACCCTTCCGGGAAAAGCGGCCGGATCGGCCGGTCGATCAGCCGGGAGGTCAGGACCTCCTTCTCGGTCTGGCGCCCTTCCCGCTTGAAGAAGCCGCCGGGGATCCGGCCGGCCGAGTACGTCTTTTCCTGATAGTCCACGGTGAGCGGCAGGAAGTCCACGTTCTCCCGCTCAACTTTTGACGCGACGGCCGTCGCCAGCACCACGGTATCTCCGTACCGCGCCACGACCGCTCCGCTCGCCTGCCGCGCCATGACGCCGGTCTCCAGGACCAGGCGCTTGCCGCCAATCTCTGTTTCAACGGTTACCATGCAGCCTCATTTCTTTAATTAGGATGGGGTATGCGGCCTTGCTATTTCCGCAGGCCGAGCTTGTCCACGACCGTGCGATAGCGCTCGAGGTCATTGGCACGCAGGTACTCCAGATGCCGCCGGCGCTGGCCGACCATCTTCAGGAGCCCTCTGCGGGAATGATGGTCCTGTTTATGCGTCTGCAGGTGCTCGGTCAGATGATTGATCCGTCCGCTCAACAGCGCGATCTGCACCTCCGGGGAGCCGGTATCCGATGCGTGCCTGCGATAGTTGCTGATCAGACCGCTCTTCTTCTCCTTGTCCATGCTGTCACCTCCTTTCTTCTGGGCTTAAAGCGTTACAAATTAGCATATTTTCAATCTGTTGTAAAGTGTTTTCCATCAGGGTGTTAAAAAAGCTCATGCCAGGACCGTTTCAGGCATGATCAGGCCCTTCTCCATCCTCGCAACAGCCAGGAGGTTCCCGTTACTGCTGATCCGGACGAGGCCTGCCGGGTACAGCGGCGTACCTGGGGGGACGGGAACAGGGTTCCCGTTCCTTGCCCTGTCCGCGGCAGCCCCCTCCAGGACCACTTCGGGAAAGGCTGCCAGGGCATCGGAAAGCGTGATGAGCCTCCGGTCCGCCCTTCCCCGACCAGCCAGGTCGGCCAGTTCCTCGATATCCACGGCATCCTCGAGACCGAACCGGCCGGATCGGAGCCGGATCAGCGCCGTGAGGTGGGCGCCGGTCCCCAGTCGCTCCCCGATGTCCGCAGCAAGCGTGCGCACATAGGTTCCCTTGGAACAGTGGACCCGGATGCGGATCAGCGGATCCGTGTATGCGAGCAGCGAAATGCCGTGGATGACGACCTCCCGCTCCGGGTGCAGGCGCGCCTCGCCCTTCCGCGCGAGACGATAGGACGGCACGCCCTGCACCTTGACCGCCGAGTAGGCCGGCGGCCGCTGGCGGATGACGCCGCGGAAGTTCTCGAGGACGGCCTCGATCTCCCCGGTCGCGGGGGGCTGATAGTCCCTCGTCCCCGTGACCTTCCCGTCAGCGTCCAGCGTGTCGGTAACGATGCCGAGGCGGAACTCGGCCTCATACTCCTTGTCATCGGACTCGAGGTACCTGACAATGCGCGTCGCCGAGCCGGCACAGAGCACGAGCACGCCGGTGGCGAGGGGATCGAGCGTGCCGCAATGGCCGATCCGCTTCTCCTGCAGCAGCAGCCGCGCCCGCTGAACGACATCATGGGACGTCCAGCCACGCGGCTTGTCGATGACCATGACGCCGTTCATGCACCCGCTGCCGCCGGGGGGCCCAGCTGCGACTCGATCTGCTGCCGCACGGTCTCGAGGACCCGGTCGCGCACAGCGGAAAAGGACCCGTCCAGGACCCCGCCGGCCGCGTTGCGGTGGCCGCCGCCGCCCAGGGAGCGCGCGACCCCCGTGAGGTCCACCCGGCCCTTCGAACGGAGGCTGATCTTGTACTGTTCCTGCCCGGTCTGGCGGAAGAGTACCGCGACCTCGACGCCCTTGACCGCCCGTACGAAGTTCACGAAATTGTCCGTGTCCGCGGCCGTCGTGCCGGTCCTGCGGTAGAGGTCCTCGTTCACCACCACCCATGCCGCCCGTCCGTCGCTGGTTCGCTCCATCCCGGCCAGCACGGCGCCGAGCAGCGCGATCCTGCGGAAGGCGAATGACTCATAGACATTCTCGGTCACGACCCAGGGATCTGCGCCGGCATCGATGAGCGATGCGGCGATGCGCATGCTGGCGGCCGTGGTGTTGGAGTACCGGAAGGAGCCCGTATCGGTGAAGATTGCGGTAAAGAGACACTGCGCGGTCGCCTGGTCCATCGCCGCACCGAGCCGTTCCAGCAGCCGGTAGACCATCTCCCCTGTCGCCGCCGCGTCGGTATCGAGCCAGGTGAGCGGCCAGACCCGGGGATTGGTGACGTGGTGATCGATGTTGATGAGCGTCCGCGCCGGATAGGAACCGTCGAACAGCCCCGTCCGTTCGGGCTCGCTGTCCAGGACGACGAGTGCGTCGTAGCTCCCGTCCACGGCAGGTCCCGAGGCGATGCGCTCCTGGCCCGGCAGGAAGCGGTAGATCTCCGGCACGGGATCGAGATTGTGCGCGCGAACGGACTTGCCCAGCCGCTCGAGCGAGCGGAGCAGGGCGAGCTGGGACCCCAGAGCGTCCCCGTCGGGGTTCCGGTGGACCGAGAGCAGGACCGATCCGCTCCGGCGCAGGGCATCCGCCACCGCTGCAAGGTCACTCATCGTCCTGCCCCCGCTTCCGGTCCTCTTCCTCGATGTCATGCAGCAGTTCCATGATATGGGCCCCGCGCTCGGCCGCCGTATCGATCCGGAAGAGCAGCTCGGGCACGTACTTCATGCGCATGCGCCTGCCCAGTTCGCTCCGGATGAACGCGGCGGCGCTCGCGATCCCCTCGAGCGTCCGCTCCTGGTCCGGCCCCAGGACGCTGATATAGACCTTGGCGTTCCGGAGATCGTCGCTCACGACGACCTCGGTGACGGTCGCGAAGCCGATGCGGGGGTCGCGTATCCTCCGCATGAGGATATCGGCGATCTCCTCCTTCATCTGGTCGCCGACGCGCGACGATCGTTTATAGGACGGCTTTGCCATGGGACGCTAGAGGAATTCGATCTGGTAGTCCAGCAGGTGGACCTCGGGCACCGACCGCACGAGGTCCACGACATGGTCCAGGGTCCGGTTCAGGCGGGTTTTGTCATTGCTCACCGCGGCCACGGCAAGCGATGTCTTCTGCCACAGGTCGTTGTGATCGACCTCGGCGACCGAGACGTTGAAGCGGCTCCGGATGCGGTCCTTGAGGCTCTTGAGCGAGTGGCGCTTGGTCTTGAGCGAGCCGCTCTCGGGAATGTGCAGATCGATCGTGCAGATGCCGATGAACATGCGCTACAGCTTTGCCGCGATCTTCTCCACGGTGAAGGCCTCGATGATGTCGCCGACCTTGAGGTCGTTGAAGTTCTCGACGCCGATGCCGCACTCGTACCCCGCCTGGACCTCGCGGACGTCGTCCTTGAACCTGCGCAGGGACGAGAGCTTGCCTCCGTAGACCACCACGTTGTCCCGCAGGACCCGCACTCCGTCCGACTGGCGCGTGATCGTCCCGTCCAGGACATAGGAGCCCGCGATGGTGCCGATCTTCGAGACATGGAAGGTCTGGCGCACCTCGGCCCGGCCCAGGACCTTCTCCCTGAGGGTCGGCTCCAGGAGGCCCTCCATGGCCGCCTTGATATCGTCGATGATGTTGTAGATCACATTGTACAGGCGGATGTCGACGCCTTCGCGCTGGGCGAGGTCCGCCGCCTTGGGCTCCGGCCGGATGCTGAACCCGATGATCACGGCGTTCGAGGCCGCGGCAAGCATGACGTCCGTCTCGTTGATCGCGCCGACGGAGCTGTGGATGACCTTGAGCTTCACGGCCGGCGTCGAGAGCTTCTCCAGTGCGTCCACGATGGCGCCGGACGAGCCCTGCACATCGGCCTTCAGCACGATGTTCAGTTCCTTCACCGTGCCTTCCTGTATCTGGCTGTGCAGGTCCTCGAGCGTTACCTTCTTCATGGCGGCCATCTCGGCGGTCCGCTGCTTGTTCGCCCGGAACTCCGCGACCGCCCGGGCCTTCCGCTCCTCGTCCAGCACGACGAACCGCTCGCCCGCCCCCGGAACGCCCGAGAACCCGATGACCTCCACCGGGACGGACGGGCCCGCGGCCTCGACGCGCTCGCCCTTGTCGTTGATCAGTGCCCGCACGCGGCCGTACTGGATGCCCGAGACGAAGACATCGCCCTGCCGGAGCGTTCCCCCCTGCACGAGCACCGTCGCCACGGGGCCGCGGCCCCGGTCGAGCTTCGCCTCGATGATGGTACCGCGGGCCATCTTGTCGGGATTGGCCTTCAGCTCCAGCACATCGGCCTGGATCAGGATCATCTCGAGCAGGTGTTCGATGCCCGTCTGCTTCTTCGCCGAGACCTCGCAGAAGATGGTCTGGCCGCCCCACTCCTCCGGGATCAGCTCGAGCTCCGAGAGCTCCTGCTTCACCCGGTCCGGCTTCGCGTCCGGCTTGTCGATCTTGTTGATGGCCACGATGATCGGCACGCCGGCCGCCTTGGAATGGTTGACCGCCTCGCGGGTCTGGGGCATGACCCCGTCGTCCGCCGCGACGACCAGGATGACGAGGTCCGTCACCTTGGCGCCGCGGGCGCGCATGGCCGTGAAGGCCTCGTGGCCCGGGGTGTCCAGAAAGCTGATGTCCCGGCCCTTGAGGCTCACCTGGTAGGCGCCGATATGCTGGGTGATGCCGCCGGCCTCGCGGGAGACCACGTTCGTCTCCCGGACGGCGTCGAGCAGCGAGGTCTTGCCGTGGTCCACGTGGCCCATGATCGTCACGACCGGGGGGCGCGCCACCTGCGACTCCTCGGCGTCGACCTGCTCCTCGAGCACGTCCTCGGCCGTCTCGATGGTGGTCACTTCCGCCTTGATGCCGAACTCCTCGGCGATCAGCACGGCGGCGTCCATGTCCATCGTCTGGTTCTGCGTCGCCATGACGCCCATGGTCATGAGCTTCTTGATGATATCGCCGACCTTTTGACCGATGATCTCGGCGAACTCCTTGATCGTGCTGCCTTCCTGGACCTTGACCGACTTCTTCCGGGGCTTGGTGATCTCCGAAAGATCGGTCTGGAGGCCGTGCCGCTCGTCCCGCCGGTGGCCGCGCTTGCCCGTCGGAAGGGTCTTGAGGTCCGGCATCTTCTTGAAGAGCGGCTTCTCGCGGAAGTCCCGCTCCTGCTTGCCGTCGGGCTTCTTTGCCCATTTCTTTTTTCCCGGTTTAGCTCCCGCCGGAGGCGAAGCGGGCGCGGGCTGCGGCTGGAAAAGCGTCGGCCCAAGGACCGGCGCAAAGGGCTCGGAACCCCTCCGTCCCGGACCGCCGGGACGCTGCGGTCTTCCCGCGGGCGCGGGCCGTGCGGGAGCGGGCTGCGGTGCGGCCGGTGCGGGAGCCGCGGGAACCGGCGTATCTGCCGTCGGCTCCGGCTCCGCTGCGATCGCGCCTGCCGGAGGGATTACCGGGGGTACGGAGCGTGAGGGAGGGATCGGTGCGGGTTTCGGCCTGGCGCCCGGCTTCTCCAGCGTTGAGGAGAACTTGCCGATGAGCGCTGCGGCCTTCTTCAGACGGTCCTCCTTCGCCCCCGCAGCATCCGCTGACGGCGCCGGCCGCTTCTTTTTCCGCTCCTCCTCCTTCTCCTTCCGGATCGCTTTGAGCTTGTCGATCAGGGACTTCGTTTCCTTGTCGTCCAGACCGCTTGTCGCGGTCTTGCCGTGGATCCCCATCTTCTCGAGCACCGAGATGAGGTCCTTGCTCTCGATCCCCAGCTTCTTAGCAAGCTCATGCACCCTGATCGCCGTCATACAGTGCCAACCCCCGATGATTCATGCGCAGCGACATTGTACTCTACGCATGGGTATTTATCAAGCCCTTATATCTCGCATGCTCGCTCATGAGCGCGTCCGCGAAGCCCTGATCGAGCATTGCCGCAACACTGATCATCTCCCTGCCGACGATGCCGCCGAGCTCCGCCGTGCTGAAGGCCGTGATCTCCGGCAGCGTCGCCTCCGAAGCGGCCGCCAGGATCTTTTCCCGCGTACCGGGCGAGCAGTCCTCGGAAAAGAGGATCAGCTTCACCCGTCCCTTCTGCAGCGCATCCTCGACCGCTGAGAAACCCATCGCGATCCTGTCCGCCTTCGCGGCCTGGGAGCAGAGAGCAGCCAAACGACGCCTCACGGCAGCGGCCAGTTCGGCGGTGAACTCCTCCGGCGAAGGCGTGCGCACCGCCGCACGGAACGCCCTGGGGATCTGTCCTCGCGACAACGCACGTTCGATGCAACCGCGCCGCGGGCAGACATAGGCTGCGCGACCCGGAAGCCGCTCCCGGTAGTCGATCACCGGCCCGTCAGGGCCGGCGACGAACCGGACGACCTCGTCCTTGCCGAACACTCCCCGGCAGCCGATGCAGGTCCTCTCCGGCCGGCGTCCCATGAAAGCGCACCCGTTCTTCAGGCCCGGTGCACGAGCGCGCGGGCCGAGACCAGGATCTTCTGCGCCGTCTTCTCGCCGATGCCCGGCACGGCGAGTATATCCTCATCGGACATGGCGGCGATCTTCTCGACCGTATCGTAGCCCGCCTGAATGAAGAGCTCCGCGGTCTTCGGTCCGACGCCCTCGATGCTCGTGAGCCCGGCCGGGGCCTGGGCCTCCGCGACCGCGGCCTCGGCCTCCATGCTCTCCGCCGCCTGGTGCTCCTGCGCCATCTTCCGGGTCTCCTCGGCGATGGCCGCCTCGATCTCCTGGTCGCGCTCCTTCTGCCGCTCCTGCTCGTACTCCGATTCGCTCAGGATGTCGATCTTCCAGCCCGTAAGCTTGGCGGCCAGCCGGACGTTCTGGCCCTTCTTGCCGATGGCCAGGGAGAGCTGGGCGTCCACCACAACGGCCAGCGCTGCGCGGTCCTCCTCGGTCACGCCGACTTTCTCCACCACCGCCGGGCTGAGCGCCTTGGCGATGAAGATCCGCGGATCATCGGACCACGGGATGATGTCGATCTTCTCTCCCCGCAGCTCCCGCACCACCGCCTGGACCCGGGCGCCCTTCATGCCCACGCAGGCGCCCACCGGGTCCACCTGCGCGTCCTTGGAGGCCACGGCGATCTTGGTGCGGTCCCCTGCCTCGCGCACCACGTCCTTGATCTCCACGATGTTCTCGTAGATCTCCGGGACCTCCATCTCGAAGAGCTTGGAGACGAAGTCCGGATGGCTCCGGGAGAGGACGACCTGGGGCCCCTTGGCCGTGTCCTTCACCTCGAGCACGAGGCAGCGCACCCGGTCGCCGCGGCGGTAGTTCTCGCGGGGCACCTGCTCCCGGGCTGGCAGGACGGCCTCGGTCTTGCCCAGGTCGATGAAGTACGCCCCCTTCTCGTGCCGGAGCACGATGCCGTTCACGAGCTGGCCGATCTTGTCGTTGTACTCCCGGAAGACCACGTCCCGCTCCGCCTCGCGGACCTTCTGGACGATCACCTGGCGGGCCGTCTGGGCGGCGATGCGGCCGAACCCCTCGAACTCCACCTGCAGCGGCACCTCGCCTTCCATCTGCGCCTCGGGGAAGAGCTCCTGGGCCTCCTCCAGCGTGATCTCCTCCTCGGGGTTCGCGACCTCCGCTACGACCTTCTTGTAGGCATACATGGCGATATCGCCGCGCTTGGGATCGATCTGGACCGCGATCCGCTGGGTGCCGTACTTCTTCTTGGCCGCGCTCACGAGCGCGGTCTCCACGGCCTCGATCACCATCTCCCGGGAGATGCCCTTGTCCTTGCTGATCTGGTCGATGACCTGTATCAGTTCCTGGCCCATTGCGTTGCTGCCTCCTGCATGATAAGGGTTGTCAATCCTTTATTTATCAATCAGTTGAATGCTCTCAGCATCAGAGCACCACGAGCCAGTTGGCCCGGGCGATGCTCTCGATGCTGAATATCAGTTCTTCTCCGCTCCCTGTCAGGAGCAGGACCGATCCGCCCTCCGCAGACCGCAAGGCGCCGGTGAAGACCTTCTCCCCGTCCACGGGCTGGTAGGTCTTGATCCGCACCTGCCTTCCGAGGGAGCGAAGGTAGTGCTCCGGCCGGCTGAGGGTGCGGTCCAGCCCCGGCGAGGAGACCTCGAGCGTATAGGCGTGGGTGATGACATCCTCCATCTCCAGGGTGGTCCCCAGGTCCCGGCTGACCGCCTCGCAGTCCTCCAGCGTCACCCCCGCGGGTTCCCGGTCGATATAGACGCGCAGGAGCCAGCGGGGCCCTTCCTTCTTGAATTCCAGGTCCCAGAGCGTCAGCCCAAAGGAGGCCAAAATGGGCTCCAGGAGCCGGTAGATGCGTGCCGCGGTATCGGACATGGCGATCCAAATAAAAAGAGTGGGCAGAGACTGCCCACTCCCGGAAACATGCTCCAGAGCGATGGGAATTCTTACCACACTTCCCCCTGGAAAGCAAGGGGAAAGTGCTGTTCTCGTTCCTGCCGGCTCGGCCATCGGCCGCCGCAATGCGTCTTGAGCGAACGCACCTACCGGTGGTAGCGCCCTAGCGGCCCTTCTCGACCTCGATGAAGGGCACTGCGCCTCCGGTCACGTTCGGCAGCTTTCCGTCCCACTTCTCGATGGCCTTCATCTGCGCCTCGATCTGGCGGAGCCGGACGAGCTCCGGCGAGATCACCTGCCTCTGCAGCCGGAGAGATTCGGCCTCGGCCTGGGCCGAGGCGATCTTCTGCTGCGCCTCCACCTTGATCCGTTCCAGGTCCCGCTTCGCCTTCAGGGCGTGCTGTTCCGCGGTCTGCTTCGACTCGATCGCGCGGTTGAACTCCTGGGAGAACTCGAAATCCGTGATCGAGAGCTCCACGACCGTGATGCCGAACTTGGCGAGCTGGTCGCGGAGATAGTTGCGCACCTCGGTCTTGAGGGCCTCGCGCTTCGAGATCAGCTCCTCGGCCGTGTACCGCGCCGCAGCCGCCTTGAAGCTCTCCTTCACCACCGGTTCGATGACCTTCTCGCCGTAATTCAGGCCGATGGAGGAGTACATCTCGCCGGCCATCGTCGGCTCGAGATGGTAGTTCAGGACCATGGTGGTCTGGACGACCTGCAGGTCCTTGCTGGCCGCCTCGGTCTTGGTCGTTCCCTTCTGGACCCGGACCGTCATGCGCACCACGGTCTCGGCAAGCGGCATCTTGAACCGGAGGCCCGGCTCGACGACGCGGCTGACCTCCCCGAAACGCAGCACCACGCCGCGCTCTCCCGCATCGACGATGAAATAGGACGAAAGGAAGACCAGCAGGATGAGGAAGGCGAGAAATCCTGCAGCCACGACCTTGGGAAGCTTCTGTGCATCCATGCGACACCTCCTTGAACGATCGATGTATCCGTCGGCCGCGCTGAGCGCGACGTTGCAACTATACCAGAACATGCCGGGCTGTCAACATCTTTCGGGCACCGGGCGACCGGCGACGCAATCAGGCGGCATCGCCGGCCGCCTGCAGGACAACGGCATCGCGGTGCTGTCCGGGATCCTGCAGGGGCAGGAGGATGAGGTGATAGCGGCCCTGCAGCACGAGGGGCTGGTCGTCCGGGAGATCCTGCATGACGGAACATGGGTCTCGCTGGCTGCTGGCAGGGAGATATCGCTTGCGGACCGATGATACCGGGAGTCCAGCTCCGGGTCTGACGCAATATTCCGGAGGATGCAGTCCGGCCATTCACCGGACCGAGAGCATCCCGTCGGCCATCCGGAAGACGCGGTCCGCGCGAAGAGCGAGCCGGTCATTGTGCGTCACGATGATGAAGGTGGTCCCCTTCTCGCGGTTCAGGCGCTGGAGCAGGTCATGGACCGCCTCGCCGGTATGGGCGTCCAGGTTTCCCGTGGGCTCGTCGGCAAGGACGACCCGCGGGTTCAGCACCAGGGCGCGCGCCACTGCGACCCGCTGCTGCTCTCCGCCGGAGAGCTCGCCGGGCCGGTGGTGCAGCCGGCCGCCAAGCCCGACCTCCCGAAGGACGGCCTCTGCCGCCGCCTCTGCATCGTCCCGCGACCGCGAGCGGATCAGGCCGGGCATCATCACATTCTCCAGGGCCGTGAACTCCGGCAGAAGGTGGTGGAACTGAAATACGAACCCTACCTGCTCGTTCCGGAAACGCGCCAGCCGGTCAGGCGGGAGGGCATAGAGGTCCGTCTCCCCGAACCGTACGCTGCCGGACGTGGGCCGCTCGAGCCCTCCGATGATATGCAGGAAGGTGCTCTTGCCGACGCCGGACGCGCCCACCACGGCGATCATCTCGCCTGCGCGGATCTCCAGGTCCACGCCGTCCAGGACCTGCAGCACCTCGTCGCCGCTCGGGAAGGACTTCCGGAGCTGATGGATATGGATCAGGGCGGGTGCTATTTCTTCTCTCCCGGCCGGATGGCATCAATGCCCTTCTCGACCTTCTTCTCGACCGACGAGGCCTTCTCCTCCACCTTCTGCTTGATCTGGTCCGCCTTCTGGCCCGCGTCCTCGACCTTCTTGCCGGCGGTCTTGAGCAGATCGCCGCCGCCGAGCAGGATGAAGACGAGCACGGCCAGGACGATCAGGATGAGAGTGAGCAGGAACGATTTGAACTTGCCTTTCTGTGCCATGGCTTCCTCCTGGGATGATGGTCCCCTGAATCGATGTGTTCACCGCCTGGTCGGCGGTGCGTGCTGTTTCAACCGCGTGCGGTCGCGACAGCGACCCTGCTACTCGTACCGCAGCACCTCAACCGGGTCCTGCCGCCCCGCCTGCCATGCAGGGTAGAGCGTCGCCAGGAAGCTGATCACCAGCGCCATCAGGCTGATGAACAGGATATCATACCCGGTGATGGTCAGCGGGAGATGGCTGACCTGGTAGACATCGCGCGGGAGCGTGATGATGCCGCTCTTCGCGATCACCGCGACCGCGCCGTAGCCGATCGCCGCGCCGAGCAGGGTCCCCACCGCACCGATCACTACGCCGCTGAACATGAAGATCTTCATGATGCTCCGCTCCGTGGCGCCCATGGACTTGAGAATCGCGATCTCCCTGCTCTTTTCCATGACGATCATGGTGAGCGTTCCGATGATATTGAATGACGCGACAATGATGATCACCGCGAGGATGAGCGACATGCCGATCTTCTCGAGCTTCAGGGCGGAGAAGAAGTTCTTGTTCATCTCGATCCAGTTCCGCGTGAAGTAGGGGTAGCCGACCGCCGCCTGGACCGCCTCAGCGGTCTCTCCTGCGCGGTAGATGTCCCGCACCCGCACCTGGATGCCGCTCACCCGGCCGGGCATGTCGAAGAACCGCTGCGCCTCCGGCAGGGAGACATACACGAAGCCGGTATTGTAGTCGTACATTCCCGCATCGAAGACCGCTACGAGCTGGTACTTGCGCATCTTCGGGACCATGCCCAGGGCGCTCTCCTCGCCCAGCGGGTTCACCATGGTAATGGTGCTGCCGATCGATGCGCCGAACTTCCGCGCCAGGTCCTCGCCGATCACGATGCCCGGCGGCCGGTCCCGGCCGCGCTCCAGGTCCCGCAGCGAACCCTCCCGCACGTTCTTCTCAAGGTCGGTCACCGTTCCCTCGGTGCGGGGGTCGATGCCCCGCACCACCACGCCCTGGACGCGGTCATTCGCCGCCAGCATCACCTGGTTGATGATGAACGGGGTCGTGGCCAGCACCTCCGGCACCTGCGCCACTTTGCGCTGGAGGTCCGCCACATCCTGCACGCCGCGGTTCGTCACGTCCATGACCACGACGTGGGAGATCGCCGAGAGGATCTTGTCCCGGAAGTATCCCTGAAAGCCGGTCATGACCGAAAGGGTGATGATGGACGTGGCGACGCCGATCACCACGCCCGCGATCGAGATGAAGGTGTTGAGCGAGATGGTGCCGTACCGCTTCTTGCTGCGCAGGTACCGCATCCCGACGAATATCTCGTAAGGCAACCCCATTACTGTTTTTCCTTCTTCATCTGCGGGAAGAGGATGACATCCCGGATCGATGCCGAGCCGGTCAGGAGCATCACGAGACGGTCGATACCGATCCCCTCGCCCGCCGCGGGCGGCATGCCGTACTCGAGCGCGCGGATGAAGTCCTCGTCCATCTGGTGCGCCTCGTCGTCACCGGCCTCGCGCTCCTGGACCTGCTTCAGGAACCGCTCCTTCTGGTCCACGGGGTCGTTCAGCTCCGAGAAGGCGTTCGCCAGTTCCCTGCCCGCAACGAAGAGCTCGAACCGCTCCACGAGATCGGGCGCGTCCTCGCGCCGCTTCGAGAGCGGCGAGATATCGGTCGGATAATCGGTGATGAAGGTCGGCTGGACCAGCGCAGGCTCCACCTTCGCTTCGAAGATCTCGTTCAGCAGCTTTCCGAGCGGCTCGCCGCCCTTGAGGTTCGCGCCGAGCGCGCGCGCATGATCCAGCGCCTGCGCGGGATCGGTCAGCGCCTTGTCCGGGACCCCTGCCTCGCGCAGCGACTCCCGGAAGGTCATGCGCTTCCAGGGCGGCGCCAGCTCGATCCGGCGCCCTTCGTAGTCCACGGTGGTGGTGCCGAGGACATCGCGGGCCACCTGGCTGACCAGCTGCTCGGTCATCTCGATGAGGTCCCGGTAGTCCGCGTAGGCCAGGTAGAACTCGAGCATGGTGAACTCCGGGTTATGGCGCGTCGAGATGCCCTCATTCCGGAAGTTCCGGTTGATCTCGTAGACCCGCTCGAACCCTCCCACGAGCAGCCGCTTGAGATAGAGCTCCGGTGCGACCCGAAGGTAGAGGTCCATGTTCAGGGCGTTGTGATGGGTCCGGAAGGGTCGGGCCGCGGCTCCGCCGGGAATGCTCTGCATCATGGGCGTCTCGACCTCCAGGAATCCCCGTCCGTTCAGGAACTGACGGATCGCCTGGATGATCCTCGTGCGAAGCACGAAGACCTGACGCACCTCGGGATTCACGATGAGGTCCACGTACCGCCGGCGGTAGCGGATCTCCACATCCTTCAGGCCGTGCCACTTCTCGGGCAGCGGCCGGAGCGACTTTGCCAGGAGCGACAGGTCCTCCACGTCGAGGGTAAGCTCATCGGTCCGGGTCCGGAAGAGGGAGCCCCGGACGCCGATGAAGTCGCCGATGTCCAGCTTCCTGAGCAGCCCGAACCGCTCGTCGCCCAGAATGCTCTTCTGGAAATAGAGCTGGATCCGGCCCGAGCCGTCCTGGAGATGGCAGAAGCAGGCCTTGCCGAAGCTGCGCATCGCGACGATCCTGCCGGCGATCGATGCCTTCGGCCGCTCGCGCTCCAGGTCCTCCTTGCTCCGGCCTCCATGCGCCTCCGACAGTCCGCTGGCGGTCGCGTCGGTCTGGAACCGCCCTGCGTAGGGCCGGGTGCCGGCAGCAGCAAGCTCGTCGAGCTTCCTGAACCGCTGCTGGATCAGTTCGTTCTGGTCTTCCATGCACTTCCTTTCCTGCCGATGGACATCGCTTCCTTCGCTGCGCCGGCTGAAGATGCCGTGAAGCCGTTTACGCGGTCAGCAGGGCCAGCACTTCCTGGTACTTCTCGCTGGTCTTCCGGACGACCGCATCGGGAAGCGAAGGCGCCGGCGGCTTCTGGTCCCACTTGATCGACAGAAGGTAGTCGCGGACGAACTGCTTGTCAAAGCTCTTCTGGGCGACGCCGACGGCATACTCCTTCTGCGGCCAGAAGCGGGAGGAATCGGGCGTCAGCACCTCATCGATCAGGATCACCTCGCCGTCCAGGACCCCGAACTCGAGCTTCGTGTCCGCGATGATGATGCCCTTCGGCTCCGCAAGCTCGCAGGCACGGCGGTAGACGGCCAGCGTCAGGTCCCGCACCTTCTCGGCGGTCTCCCGGCCTACCAGCTTCACCACCGACGCGAAATCGATATTCTCGTCGTGCGCGCCGATCTCCGCCTTGGTGGACGGCGTGAAGAGCGGCTCCGGAAGCCGGGACGCCTCGGTCAGACCGGCAGGCAGCCTGATCCCGCAGACCGCGCCCGTGGCGCGGTACTCCTTGAGGCCCGACCCGGTGAGATATCCCCGCACGATGCACTCCACCGGCAGCGGCCTGGTCTTGCGCACGAGCATGCTCCGCCCCGCGAGCACCCCTGCATGCTTCCTGCAGGATTCCGGAAAGTCCTGCACCTCCGTCGAGAGCAGGTGGTTCCGTACGATGTCCCTCGTCCGGGAGAACCAGTATTTCGAGACCTCGGTCAGCACCCGCCCTTTCTCGGGGATGCCGTTGGGCAGCACCACATCGAAGGCCGATATCCTGTCCGTCGCCACGATCAGCAGCTGCTCGCCCAGGTCGTAGATATCCCGGACCTTGCCGCGCTTGGGCGGCTGCAGTCCGCCCAGGTTCGTTTCAAGCACGATCCGCGTCATCTTCCTTCCCCTCCTCGGGCGGTTCCTCAACGTACTTCAGGATGCGGATGCGCACGATCCGGTTCCTCCGGAGGCGCAATACCGTGAACAGCAGGTTTCCGGAGCGGACCTGGTCGCCCTCCGACGGCAGTCTGCCGAAGAGCCCGAGCACGTAGCCACCGATGGTCTCGAACTCGTCCTCCGGCACCCGGATGCCGAGCTTCTCGTTCAGCCGGCCGATGTCCGTCTTGCCGTCGACGATGTACCGGTTCGCTGCGACCTCTTCGATCTCGCGAAGGTCCTTTTCCTTCTCGTCGCGGATATCCCCGACGATCTCCTCGATCAGGTCCTCCATGGTCACCAGGCCGTCCGTGCCGCCGTACTCGTCGCCCACGAGGGCCAGGTGGATGCGCCGCTCCCGCATCTCCTTCAGCAGGATGCTCACGTTCTTGTTCGGCGGGACCACGTAGGGCCTGCGCAGCACGTCGTCGAGACGGAAGGGCTCCCCGGTCACCTGCAGGGCGAGGAGGTCCTTCAGGTAGACGATCCCGATGATATTGTCGATCGAGCCGGTATAGACCGGCAGTCGGGAGAATCCCCGCTCGTTCATGGTGGTCAGGACCGTCCGGAGATCACTGCCCGATTCCACCGCCACGATGTCCGTCCGCGGGACCATGACCTCGCGGACGACCGTGTCCGCGAACCTGAAGACGCTGTGGATCAGGTCCTCCTCGGACGGCTCGAAGATACCGGTCTTGCGGCCCTCCCGGATGAGGTATTTCACCTCGTCCTCGGAGACCAGCACCGGGTCCTGGCCCCCGCCGATCCGGAAGAGCCGCAGGACCGCGTTGTTCGATGCGTCCAGGAGCCTGAGGACGAACCGGAAGAGACGCGACAGCGTATCGATCGGCGCCGCCGAGAAGAAGGCGATCTGCTCGGAATAGCGGATGGCAAGGGACTTCGGCACCAGTTCGCCGGCAACGAGCGTGACATAGGTGATCGCGCTCACGACCAGCACCACCGCAAGCGGCTCCGCAGCGGAGCTGACGATCTCGCTCGGGACCGCATGGAGGAGCGGCTTGATATGTTCGATGGCGATGACGCCGCCGATCGCCGAGGCAAGCGAGCCCACGAGCGTCACGCCGATCTGGACCGTCGCGAGAAAGCGCTCCGGCTCCTCCTGGAGCCGCTGTACGCGCCTGGCGGTCCGGTTGCCGGTCTTCACCAGGTGCCGGACGCGGCTCCTGCGGAGCGAGATCAGGGCGATCTCGGTGGCGGAGAAGTACCCGTTCACCAGGACCAGGATGAGGATGAGAAGGATCAGGAGTAGGACCATAGTGGATACGCGTTCATAGGGCCGGCGCACCTGCCCGGGGATCCGGCATGCCTGCGAAGAACGGGACGGCTTCGGTCGCCTCTGCGCCGGCAGCGCTGCGGTGCCTGAGCACGTGTTCGCCGGGTCCCGCGCAGGCCCTCAGAGGCCGTATTCCTTCCACCGTTGCTCGACGAGGCGGACGACCTCCGGGTCCATCGCGATCTCCTCCGGCCAGGGACGCTGGAACCCCTCGTCCGGGCCCTTTCGCGTTGCGTCGATCCCCATCTTGCCGCCATGGCCGATCCGCGGGCAGGAATGGTCCAGGATGTCCAGCGGTCCGTCCGTGATGACCACGTCGCGCTGGGGGTCCACATGGTTCATGACCTTCCAGGTGACCTCGGAATAATCATGGATGTTGACGTCCTCATCGCAGACGATCACGAACTTCGAGAGCATCAGCATGCCCGTGCCCCAGATGGTATGGATCACCTTCTTCCCGTGGCCCGGGTATCGCTTCCGCACCTTCACGATCACGTTGTTATGGAACACCCCCTCGATGGGCATGTCCATGTCCAGGATGTCGGGCGAGACCATCTGGAGCAGCGGCAAAAAGATGCGTTCCGTCGCTTTGCCGAGCCAGGCATCCTCCTGCGGAGGCCGACCTACCAGCGTTGCGGGATAGAGGGCATCCCTGCGATGGGTGATCGCGGTTATACGGAAGACCGGATACTCGTCCGCTTCCGAATAATACCCCGTGTGGTCGCCGAAAGGGCCCTCGATCCTGCGCTCGCCGGGCTCCACGTACCCCTCGAGCACGAACTCCGCCTCGGCGGGAACGCGGATATCCACGGTCCTGCACTGCACGACCTCCAGCGGCCGTTTGCGCAGGAACCCGGCGAATACGTACTCTCCGATCGCCGGCGGCAGCGGCGCGGTCGAGGCATAGATGATCGACGGGTCCCCGCCGATGGCCACGGCCACTTCCATGCGCTTTCCCGCACCTTCGTAATGACGATAGTGGCGCGCGCCGTCCTTGTGTTTGTGCCAGTGCATGCCCGTCGAGCGGCCGTCATACACCTGCATGCGGTACATGCCGACGTTCGTGATCCCGGTCACCGGGTCCACGGTGCAGACCATCGGCAGCGTGATGAACCTGCCGCCGTCCTTGGGCCAGCACTGCAGGATCGGCAGTGCGTTCAGGTCCGCCTGTGCGCCGGTCAGCACCACCTCCTGGCAGGGCGCCTTCTTGACCGTTTTAGGGAAGAAATTGGCCAGCTCCGCAAGCTTCGGGAGCATCTGGAGCTTGTCCAGGAGGTTCGCTCCCGGGCCGGGAAAGAGGTTGACCGGATCTACGATCTCCCGGATGCGCTGACCGGTCTCATCCAGGCTCTGCACCTCGAGCGCCAGGCACATGCGGCGCAGCGAGCCGAAGGCATTGGTCACGACGGGGAACTTCGAGCCGCGCACGCGCTCGAACAGAAGGGCCTTGTTCGCAGAACCTTTTTCCTTCGAGACGCGGTCGGTGATCTCGGCGATCTCGAGCGCGGGATCGACCTCAGCCTTGATCCTGACGAGCTCGCCTTGTTCCTCCAGGACCGCAAGGAAGTCCCTGATCGATTCATACGCCATAGGGTGAAATATTATCGGAAACCAGGCAGCATTTCAATGGAAAAGTCCTCCGGGCCGGGGGCGTCCGGACCCATGCACGGACAGGTCAATGTCATCGGTCATCGGTTCTTTGCTCGTACTTCTGGAGCCTATGACGGAAGGATCGGAAGGAGAGACCAAGCAGCTTTGCCGCCTCGGTCTTCACGCCGCCGGTCCTCTCGAGCGCGAGGAACAGCATCGCCTTTTCGGCCCGCTGCAGGACGCATTCGAGGTCGATGCCCTCCGCAGGGATGTCCCCGGGCACCAGTTCCATGCAGGGTTCCAGGCTCTGGATGGTCTCGGGAACATGCTCGGAAAGGATGGTGCCGCCCGGCGTGAGGATCGCGAGACGCTCCATCATGTTCTCCAGCTCCCGGACGTTCCCGGGCCACCGGTACTCCAAGAGCCGCTGCATGGCATCAGGAGATACCGTCTTCGGCTCCCTTCCCGCGGCGTTCTTTCGCAGGAAGAATGCGATCAGCAGGGGGATATCCTCCTTGCGCTCTCTGAGCGGCGGCAGATGGATGGGAATGACGTTCAGCCGGTAGTACAGGTCCTCGCGGAACACGCCGGCGGCCACGAGCTGCGGAAGGTCCCGGTTGCTTGCCGCGATGACCCGGACATCAACTTTAATGTCCGTGGTGCCGCCGACCCGCCTGATCTCCCGTTCCTGCAGCACACGAAGCAATCGCGTCTGAAGACCCGGCGTGGTGGCGCTGATCTCATCGAGGAAGAGCGTGCCTCCCTGGGCGGCCTCGAACAGACCCTGCTTATTGGCGACCGCGCCGGTGAACGCTCCTTTCAGATAGCCGAAGAGCTCGCTCTCGAGCAGCGTCTCCGGGAGGGCGCCGCAGTTCACCGACACAAAGGGGCTCTGCTTGCGGGCGCAGCAGGCATGGACCGCCCGGGCCACCAGCTCCTTGCCGGTACCGCTCTC
>CAZTXN010000002.1:0-17533 GCA_964617655.1 uncultured Nitrospiraceae bacterium
GCCAGCGGGTCTTCTCGTTCAGGTAGATATCGAGCGTATCACCGTTCTCCCGGACGAGCCCCTTGCCCGGCATGGTGATGCCGCCCTTGCCCGCATGGCCCCACCCCGCAGTAAGGTCCAGATCACCGGAAGCGGGATTCGCCTGTTTCCCATCGGTCCGCTCGAACACCGCGATGGTCTTGAGGTCATCCGGTATCCTGCCGATCGTCACGCCCGGCACCGGCGTTTCCGTATCCAGCAAAGCGGCGACCTGGAACCCGAGACCGGAAGAGGCTTCGAGCGTCTCTTTTTCCTTGGGCAACGGTATGCGCGGCCAGTCTTGACGAATCGCATCAGCATTTCCGGCAAGATAAGCCGGCGAATAGCCGATTGCTAGTGCATGATACCAGATATGTTCAGTATTCTCTTTGTCCGCCGCAGATTCATCGAAACCCAAGCTCACCAAATATGCACGCGCGTTATTGGATAAATTACCCTCAACCTCCATGCACTTGTCTTTTTGCTTGAATAAATCGAGCTTTGCCCCGGCGCAGGCGTCTCCGGGAATATGCTTGGGAAAACAAACACTCCCTGGACGTGTGAGGTGCCAATCTGGCAGATAACGTGTAACAAGAAACGGCGTTCCCTCGTCTGTCCGTTCGCCACGAGCCCGGCTCGTAAGGAATATTGTATCGGCGAATCCGTTATACGGCGGGTTGCCGAGGATAACAAGAATCGGCTTCTCCTGCTTCACCTTCCCCGCTGCATCCCGTTCCTCCTGGAATCCGGGAAAGGCTATCTGCTTCGGCTTCTCCTTCGGCGGGTCCCAACCGGTGAGCGCATTGGTCAGATACACGCCCGCGCGCTCCGGCGGTTCGCCGGCATCGCTCAGGGGCGCGCCCAGGGTCTCGAGCTCCAGCCCGATCTGGAGATGGGCGATGACGAAGGGCGCGGGAAGGATCTCGAAGCCGAAGACCCGCTCCATCGCGGCCTTCTTGAGGTCATGGGCCACGAGGGCGTCGCCGCCCTTTTCATGGAGGGTCGCCCGAATGCGGCGGAGCACTGCGCGAAGATACGCGCCGGTCCCGCAGCAGGGATCGAGCACGACCACATTCGGGTCAGCCAGGCCGTCCGGCAGATCGAGTCCCGAACGGAGAACAGCATCCACCCGCTCGACCTGGTACTTCACGATCTCCTCGGGCGTATACCAGACGCCAAGCTCCTTGCGCAGCTCGGGATCGAAGGCATGCAGGAAGGGCTCGTAGAAATGCTGGACCGCATGCCCCTCGTCAAAGGACTTGAAGAATGCCGTGCGGTCCACCCGGTTCAGGGCTGCTGCGGACCAGTCCAGGACCTCGATCAGCCCGAGGGCGCCGAGCCGCGCGGGGTCGGCGACCTGCACGAACAGGGCGCGGAGCATCGGCACGCGGAGCAGCCAGTGGGCGGACCGCCAGTCAAAGGGTCCGGATACGGCATAGGGTTCATGTCCGTCCTTGATCTTGTCGGCAAAGGTCTTCTTCGGCCGCCCGGCGGCGCCGCGCCGCGCCCAGAGCACCCAGGCGGAGAAGACGCCGTAAAAGAGCGTCTGCACCAGTGTTGACCGGAAGAAGTGCTCTCCCCGCTCGCCCTCGAAATGCAGCCCCAGCGCATCCTCCAAAGCGGCGCGCAGGCTCCCCAGCGCAGGCAGGTCGGCGCGCTCTATCCTCAACCGGGCGTCATGGGCATAGGAGGCGAGAATGGTCGCGACGTCCTTCGGATCGCCGAGCGGCGCGTTGTGGAGCAGCACGCGGCGCAGATACTCCAGCATGCGCTCTCCCCGTTCATCAGCGGTCTTCCGGGGATGGGCCGCGAGCTGCCAGAACTCCTTCTCCGTCTCCGCCAGGGAGAAGGATTCCAGAACGTCCGGCTGGCCGTTCGGGCTTTTGCCGATGAGGGCAAAGGCCCGGAAGTTCGTGACGAGCACCATGCCGTACTTCTTCCAGTAGCGCTCGACCTGCTCAGAAGCGGCGATCTTCGAGACGTCCTCGCCCGGCGGCTTTGCCTCGATCACGCCGCGGGACGGGCTCTGCGCAAGGAACGGATTCTCCTTCTCCGCTTCAGTGCGCCGTTTCCTGCTGAACTGGTCGGCCGTGAAGAGCCCGCCGTCCGGCAGACCGGCGCCGCGATTCGCCAGAGTGATCACGCACCGGATCTTGGGATCGAGGCCTTTTCCGAGCGAGGTGAGAAGATGTTCGAGGGCGGGATAGAAAGAGGTCTCCGGAGCGTTGGCGCGGGTTTCGCGCACCTCCCGGAGGTCGGTCAGGTAGCGTTCGATCAGGTTCTCGTGCATGTATTGGCTAGCTAGTCAGTGTTCGAAACTAAGAATCGCGCATCACATGGCAAGCGCACTGTTTCTATATACGGGCATCTCATCCCATGTTCTTCCTTCGAGCATTCGCCCGGCTTGTTTTTTCCTTACTCCGCCCCACTGCTTAAAAAAGAATGGCACGCCAGCAGAGCGGCACTGATCGCGAATATTGATAACCCATGCGCGGTCCATGGGTCGTGCTCCGGGGCCAGATTCGCCACCGACAATCACCCAATCAATACCTTCCAGATTCACGGTCCCCAGCGGACCGAGAAGAGGTTCGATGGAGAGAAATTTGATATAAGCGCCGGTTTGCCTGAGGCAGTCGATACGATCAACGTAATCACCATTCTCGACCGTCACGCCCATCCAGATGTTGCCGGTCCACGGCAGCTCTTTGCTGAGCTCTAAGAGACGTCCTGCCCGCTTCGTTAGTACTTGAAATGTGTGCCAGTGGGCGCGGCCCATGACATCGAACACTTTGTTGATAAAGGACAGAGGCACGCCCTTCAAAAACAAATCGCTCATGGAATTAACGAATATGGTTTGCGGTTTTTTCCATCTTAGCGGTAGTTCAAGTGAGTGTTCGTGCATGGCAAGAGTAAAACCGCTCGCGTAATTCGGCTGCCCCATTGCCTGCAGCCGCTTGGCCATGCGTTCAGCATAGCAATGCATGCACCCAGGGCTGATCTTGATACAGCCGGTGATGGGATTCCACGTCGAGCCGGTCCATTCTATGGCGGAGTTCTGCCCCACTATGCACCTCTGCTTCGATATTTATTGAATATGTCCGTCACGATTGCTTCGCCTGTCTTATTCTGTGATGCAAAGAACAGATAATACACCACGGTACCCTTGGTGTTTCGCATCGGAAGCGGTTCGGGAACATAAAAGAACCCCGCGGTCTTTATTAACCGCTGCCGGAAGGCTTCCGCCACAGTTGCATTATCCGTCTTTTCTTCCCAACCAAATAGATTACCCGTTGTATTATACGCTGCTTTTCGCCAAGATTCATCACCCCAAAATACGGTCATACGCTGGGCTTGTTCCGGCTCAACCTTGCTCGGATCGGCCCAAAGTACGTTCATGTTCATATCCATAACCGGGAAGTTAAGGAAAATTTCTATACTCCTCATCTTTCCGGCGGTAAGCATCACGTCCCAGTTCAAATGCAGGCCATATGGGTCGAGCAAACAAAGGGCGCGCCTGTAATCCTCGTACCTTGCTCGGGGAAAGACTTTTTCCAGGAGCAGTGTATTACAGTCTCCCGCATAGATAGTCACGTTGGAATGATCTGCGGTCAAGCTCTTCAGAGAATCGACCTTCTTACTATCCCAGTCGATCAGGTGGTATTCCCTGAAGGGCGGCTTAACAAGGAGCGCGTTCAGAGGACTTCCCTGCACAAATTCACCGGTGCTCTTCGAGAGATGCATGCCTGCCCCGGCAAACGCGTCGACATAGATATATTGGAGCGACGGGCTTTTTTGCGCTGCAAGGATCCTTGAATAAGCTGCGGCATACTCTCTGACGATATCCAGTTTTATTTCCGACCAGTATCCGATCTCGTCATACTTCATGAAAGAACTCCGCGTGTCTGCCTTATACCTCCAGGATCACCGGGAGGATCATGGGCCGCCGTTCGAGCCGCTTGTTGATGAACTTCTTGAGCGCGCTGCGCACGCGGGCCGAGACCAGCGACCAGTCGCCCTTGGCCTCGGGGATCATGACCCGGATCGTGTCCATCACCAGGTCCCGCACCTCGGCCAGCAGCTCCTGCGACGCGTCCTCGAAGACGAAACCGCGGGAGACGATGTCCGGCCCCGAGACCACGCTGCCGGTCAGCTTCTCGATGGCCAGGATGACGACCACCACGCCGTCATGGGCGAGCCGCATGCGGTCGCGAAGGACCACGGTCTCGACGCCGCCCGGCGCCTTGCCGTCGATCAGCACCCGCCCCGCCGGCGCCAGCCCCGCCCGCCGCGCTCCGCCCTCCGAGAACTCCAGCACCTCGCCGTCCTCCGCCAGGAAGATGTGCTCCTCCGGAACGCCCACCTTGGCCGCCAGCCGGCCGTGGTAGACCAGGTGGCGGTGCTCGCCGTGCACGGGCAGGAAGTACTTCGGCCGCACGAGGCTCAGCAGCAGCTTCAGCTCCTCCTTCGAGGCGTGACCCGAGACATGCACCTCCGAGACCTTCTCGTAGAACACATCGGCGCCGCGCTTGAAGAGGTGGTTGATGATGCGCGTCACGGCGCGCTCGTTCCCCGGGATCATCTTGGACGAGAGCACCACCGTGTCGCCCGGCTTGATGCGGAAGTGCTTGTGCTCGTTCGCCGCCATCCGGGTCAGGGCGCTCATGGGCTCGCCCTGGCTGCCCGTGGTGATCAGCACCACCTCCTGGTCCTGCAGCCGCCGGAGCGCGTCGATCCGGAGCCAGGTCTCGGGCGGGAGGGAGAGGTAGCCCAGGTCCAGGGCTATCTGGGCGTTGGCGATCATGCTCTTGCCGTTCAGGATCACCTTCCGGCCGTGCAGCACCGCCACATCGATGATCTGCTGCACCCGGTGGATGTTCGACGCGAAGGTGGCGACCACGATCCTGCCCTTCGCCTTCCGGAAAATATCCTCCAGCCCCCGCCGCACCTCCTTCTCCGAGAAGGTGTACCCGCCCTGGGAGGCGTTGGTGCTGTCCGAGAGCAGCAGGAGCGTCCCCCGGTCGCCGTACTCGCTGAAGGTCCGGAGGTCCATCACCTCGCCGTCCACGGGCGTGGGGTCGATCTTGAAGTCACCGGTATGCACCACGCGGCCCGCGGGCGTGGTGATGCCCAGGCCCACGCCGTCCACGATGCTGTGGGTCACGCGGATGAACTCCACGGCAAAACAGCCGATCGCGACGGTCTCGCGCGGCCTCACCACGATGAGCTCGGCCGCGTCCTCCAGCCCGTGCTCCCGCAGCTTGTCGCGCACGAACCCCAGGGTGAGCTTCGTGCCGTAGACCGGCACATTGAGCTCCCGCAGGAGAAAGGGCAGGCCGCCGATATGGTCCTCGTGGCCGTGGGTCAGGACGATGGCGCGGACCTTATTGCGGTTCTCGAACAGGTAGGTGAAGTCCGGGATCACGATATCCACGCCGAGCATCTCGGGGTCCGGGAACATGAGCCCCGCGTCGATGACCAGGAGGTCCTCCCCGCACTGGAGCACCGTGCAGTTCATTCCGATCTCGCCCACCCCGCCCAGCGGGATGACCAGGAGCGGCGGGTGCGGCGGAGGCGGGGACTCGTGCTGCAGGGGGATGGGCTCGTTCACCAGGGTCTGCTCCTCGGGAGATCTGACGGCATGCCGGCGCAGGCAGGGCGAGTATACGGGTTTTTAGGCGGTCCGTCAACCGCAATGGACCGACGAGGGGGCCGTCGATGGACCCGAGAGGACGCGCATCGAATCAGCGGGACGGGCGGCTGTCGAGGACGGCGCGGATCCGCGAGAGCAGGGCCTGCGGCGTCACGGGCTTGGTGATGAGCTCGATGCCGTCGCTGCCGATGCCCCGCTCGCCGATCACGTCGTCAGTGTAGCCGCTGATGAAGAGGGCAGGGACCCCGGGCCGGAGCGCCCGGATCTCGTCGCAGGCCCGCTTCCCGTCCTTCCGCGGCATGATCACGTCAAGCAGCACCAGGGCCACCTCGTCGGCATGCTCGCTGAACCGCCGGACCGCCTCCTCGCCGTCGGCAGCGAGGATGACGCGGTATCCCTTTTCGGTCAGCACGGTCTCGGCCAGCCGGCGAAGCATCTCGTCATCTTCCGCCACCAGGATCGTCTCGGTCCCGGCCGGCGACCGCTCCTCTTCGGCCGGGGGAGGTCCGGCCGGCGGCACCGCTCCGGAGAGCGGAAGATAAACAGTGAAGACCGCTCCCTCGCCGGGCTCGCTCTCGCAGGTCACGTGGCCCCGGTGCTGCGCCATGATGCCGTAGACGATGGCAAGCCCGAGGCCGGTCCCCTTTCCCCGCTCCTTGGTGGTGAAGAAGGGCTCGAAGATGCGCTGGCGCGTGGCCTCGTCCATTCCCGCGCCGTCGTCCGCCACCGCCACGACCGCGTAGCCGCCGGGAGCGCCGAACCCCCTGCTCCGGACAAAGGCCTCGTCCATCACCATCCGGCCCGTCCGGACCGTGATCACCCCCCCGGCGGAAAGGGCGTCGCGGGCGTTGACCGCGAGATTCATCAGCACCTGCTCCAGCTGGCCGGCGTCCGCGATGACCGGCAGCGCGCTCCCGTCCGTCCCGATCTCGAGCCGCACCTCCTCGCCCGCCAGCCGCTCCAGGAGGCCGCGCATGCCCCGCACCACCTCGTTCAGGTCGAGCGGACCGGCGGCCACATCCTGCCTCCTGCCGAAGGCAAGCAGGTCGCGCGTCAGCTTGGCCGCGCGCTCGGCCGCGGCGATCACTTCGTCGATGCTCCTCCGCGCCGGGTCGTCCGGCAGGATCCTCGCCTGGGCCAGGTTCGCGTACCCGATGATCGCGGAGAGGATGTTGTTGAAGTCATGGGCCACGCCTCCCGCGAGCCTGCCCACGGCCTCCAGCTTCTGGGACTGCCGCAGCTGCTCTTCGAGCGCCCGCTGCTCCGACAGGTCCCGCGCAACATGGACGCAGCCGGTGACCGTGCCGTCGGCGCCGAAGAGCGGGGACGTGGTGATCTGGAGCGGCACGCCCACGTGGGGATCGTCGATCTCCTCGGACGCGGTGCGGCCGGCGGCGAGGGTCCTGCGGAACGGACAGGGCTCATGGACCGCGTCGCTGCCATGGAAGAGCTCATGGCATTTCTTCCCGATCAGTTCCGCGGCATCCATGCCGAAGAACTCCGCCATGGCCCTGTTCGCCCTGATGACGCGGTGCTCGTTGTCATGGACCGAGACCAGGTCGCTCATGGCATCGAAGGTGCCGCGCCAGGTCTCTGCCGCGCTGCGCAGCGCCTCCTCGGCCAGGACCCGCTCGGTCGCGTCCCGAAGGATGCCCTCGGTACCGAGGAACTCGCCCTCGCCGTCCTGGAGGTAGACGCTCGAGACCTCGGCGACGAAGACCGTGCCGTCCTGCTTCTTCGCCCGGAAACGGTGAGCGCTGATCGTCCTGCGCACGCTCAGTTCCGCCAGGAAGACATCCCGTGCCTCGGGCGGGTGCCACCGGTCGCGCATCAGGGTCCCCTCCAGCTCCTCCGGCGACCCGAATCCGAAGAGGCCGGCGAAGGCCCGGTTCACCCTGGTGATCCGTCCGTTCGCATCGACCCGGAAGACGCCGTCGCTGACCGTGTCAAAGAGCGTGCGGTACCGCTCCTCGGACTCGGCCAGGGTCCGCTGCTTCTGCAGCAGGCTCTCGGCCATCCTGCCGAACTCGTTCACCAGCACGCCGACCTCGTCATTGCGCTTCTCCGGCGGAAGCGGGACATAGGTCTCCGCCTCCATGGAGCGGACCGCGCGGGTCAGCCGCCGGACCGGCATCAGGAACCGGCGCACGAAATAGGCGCTCGAGAGCAGCAGCACTGCGAAGAAGAGGGCGATCCGGACCCGGTTCTCCCGGGCGAAGTTCCCGAGCAGGGACTCCCGGGGGATCAGCATCAGCACGGCCAGCTCCTCCTCCGCAGGGACGCGGAAGGGAACGCGGAGCGCGAAGTATGTCCTGTTGTCGGAGGAGACGGTCGCCAGGCCCGCGGCCCCCGTGACCGGGGCATCGAGGGCGTCCCGCAGACGCTCGAACCCGGGGTCCGAGGTCCGGGGCAGGTCGGGGTCGTCCTTGACCAGATGCTTGTTGAACTCCTCGGCACGGGATGACGCAAGCACCCTGCCGCTCCGCGAGACGACGGCGAGCTCGAGCTCCGGCGCGTCGCGCGTCAGGTCCTGCAGAAATACCGAGAGGTCCTTCAGCAGGATGTCCGCGCCCACGACCTGGACCGGCCCCCGTCCGTCATCCACCCGGAGCGAGGCCGTGATGCCCGGGTCCCGCGTGGTCCGGAAGATGTACGGCTTGCTCCAGCGGACCTCCGCTGCCTCCGCGGCCAGGCGGTACCAGGGCCGTTGACGGGGATCGTAGTCGTCCCGCGCCTCCGTCCGGGACCGGACCCCGCCGCGCTCGTTCAGCTCCTGCCAGGTCACGACGCCCGGCCGGTCCGCGATCTTGATGCGGTTCCTCCACCGGCCGCGCTCGCGCAGGAGGAGATAGCCGTTCCCCTGGGAGTCGCCGAAGTTGACCGAGGTGATATCCCCGTACCAGCGCAGGTGCCCCATGAAGAACCCGTTGGCGCTCGCGGGATCGGTGAAATCGATCTCCCCGCTCCGGACAAACTCCCGCGTCCGCCCGAGCAGGAACTCGGCCGCGTTCTGGAACCGTTCCACTTCGCCATGCACTGCCTTGGCGGTCTGGTCCATGATCTGCTCGCTTATCTCGCGAGCCGTGGTGGTATAGGTGTGGTAATGGAGTGTCGTGTCCATGGCGAAGAGCAGCACCACGAACAGGAGAAAGGCCTCGAGCAGTCCGAAGGTGAATCGTTTCATGGCTGTTATCCCCGCCGCGGCATCAGGCGCCGTCCAGGACCTCCCGCGCCTTCTTCAGGAGGTCCGAAGGGAGCACCGGCTTTGCAAGGAACTCGATCGAAGGGTCCAGGATGCCCCGGGCATGGATGATGTCCGCGGTATAGCCGCTGGTGAAGAGCGCACGCACGTCCGGCCGGATGCGCCGCGCCTCTTCCAGCACCGTCCGCCCGTTCATCCGCGGCATGATCACATCGAGCACCAGGAGATCGATGCCGTCCGGCCGCTCCCGGAACCGTGCAAGCGCCTCCTCGCCGTTGCCCGCCGTGACGACCGCGTATCCGTGCTCCTCGAAGACCGCCCGGAAGAGCTCCCGGGCGATATCATCATCCTCGGCGATCAGCACCGTCTCGGCGCCCCGCAGGTCCGGCTGGTCCGGCGCCGCCGCGACCGCGGGAGCCGCCGCCTCGACGCCGGCCAGGGGCAGATAGACGCGAAAGACCGCGCCCGCGCCCGGCGCGCTCTCGCAGATGATGAACCCGTTGTTCTGCTTCACGATGCCGTAGACCGTGGAGAGCCCCAGGCCGCTGCCCTTGCCCTGCTCCTTGGTCGTGAAGAAGGGCTCGAAGATATGGGCCTTGGTCCCCTCGTCCATCCCGCTGCCCGTGTCCGCCGCCGAGAGCACGGCGTACCGGCCGGGAAGCCCGAACCCGTGGGTGCGGAGGAACTCCTCCCCGATCCCGCCCTCGGCGGTGGCGAGCGTGAGCATCCCGCCCCCGGGCATGGCGTCGCGCGCGTTCGTGACCAGGTTGATCACCACCTGCTCGAGCTGGACCGGGTCCGCGACCACGGTAAGCAGCCGGTCGTGATACTCCGTGCGAAACTCGATGTCCTCGCCGATCAGGCGGCGCAGGAGCTTCTCGATCCGCTGGATGGCGGCGGTCAGCTCCAGGGGCCGGGGGTCGATGATCTGCTTCCTGCTGAAGGCCAGCAGGCTCTGGACCAGCCCTGCGGCCCGGTGCACCGCGCCGATGACCTGCTCCACATGGCCGCGCAGCGGGTCCCCGGGCTGCAGCTTCATCTCGATGATGCCCGCATAGCCGAGGATGGCGGAGAGGATGTTGTTGAAGTCATGGGCGATGCCGCCGGCGAGCAGGCCCACGGCCTCGAGCTTCTGGGACTGCAGAAGCTGGGTCTGGAGCCGCCGCCGCTCCTCGGCGGCCTGCTTGAAGGCCGTGATGTCCGTGATGCTGACGAGGCAGTTCCGGAAGGACGAGCTCTCGGTCGGGATGTTGATCGTGATGAGGATGTCCAGCAGCCTGCCGTCGAGGGTGCGGTTCGTGGTCTCGGCCTCGAACCAGGTCCGCCCCTCGGCCATGGCGATGATGATCTCCTGCGCCGCGGCGGCCGAGTCCGGCGTGAGGAACTGGTGGAGGGAGCGCATCAGCTCCTCCTTGCTCGCGGCGCCGTAGAGCTTCAGCGTGTAGTCGTTCACATCAACGATCCGTGTAAGCGATGCGATCCGGACCGCCTCCTCGGGCCGTTCGCGGAAATACCCCCGGAAGTCCGTTACCCCTCCGGATCGCAGCAGCCGTATCTCCTCCATGACCGCGGCGAAATCCTCTTCCCAGAGCGATACCGAGGCGTTCTCGAAGATGGTCCGGTATTTCTCGACAGTGTTCCTGAGCGACTCCTCGGCGAGCATCCGGTCCGTGATGTCGGTGATGAACCCTTCCAGCGCCAGGAGCGCGCCCTGGTCGCTGAAGATTCCCTGGCCGCGCTCCCAGACCCAGCGCTCCTCCTGCTCCCGGGTCCGGATCCGGTAGACGAGCGTGAACGGCCGCCGGTCCCGGAGCGCATCCTGCACGCCCCGCCAGACCGCCTCCCTGTCGCCGGAGCGGATCAGCTCGCTGTAGGCGATGACGCGGTTGTTCACCAGGTCCCCGGGTCCATAGCCGGTCAGGGTCCGCGCTCCCTCGCTCACGAACTCCATGGTCCATTCGCGGTCGTTCCGGCAGCGATAGGCCATGCCCGGCAGATTGCTCGTGAGCATGGCCAGGGAGCGCTGGCTCTCGCGCAGCTCCTCGGCGGCCCGGTTCCTGGCCGTCACATCGCGCACCACCTCGATCCCGGCGATGACGGCGCCGGCCGCATCGCGGAGCGGCGAGCCCGTGATCTCGAAATGCCTCATCTCTCCCCGGATCGCGACGGCCCGCTCCGTGGTATGGACCCTGCCGTCGCGGAAGGAAAGAGCCACGGGGCAGTCGTCGCAGGTCCGGTCCTTCGACTCATAGGCCCGGTAGCAGTATTCGCCCACATGGTCGCCGATGAAGCCCTTATGGACCTCGTTCTGGTAGAGGATGCGGTAGTCCGCGTCCTGGATGCTGACGCCGTCGCCGATCGCGGCGATGATCGCCTCGGACCGGTTCTTCTCCTCCCGGAGCCGCTGCTCCGCGCCGACCTGCTCGGTCACGTCCCGCACGATGTCGCGGGACCCGACGACGCGGCCGTCCAGGATGATGGCCGAGGAATTGACCTCGATCTCCCGCCACCGGCCGTCCCTGGTGCGCATCTTCCCGCGGAACCGCTCGTACCGCCCCTGCTCCGTGAGCCGCCGCAGCGCCTCCGCCGACCGCTCGGCCTGCTCCGGCGGGATCACGTCGAAGATACCCATGGCAAGGAACTCCTCGCGGGAAAAGCCGAAGAGCTCCGTGGCCCGCCGGTTCACGTCCGCGAACCGGTGCGATCCGTCGACGATGAAGATCGCGTCCATGGCATTGTCGAAGAGGTCGCGGTACTTCGTCTCGCTCTCGCGCAGCCCCGTCACGGTCGCGAAGCTGCCGGCCAGCGCCTCCTCCAGCCGGGCCATCTGCTCGCGAAGCTGCTTTAGCTCCAGCCGGTCGCGGTCCTTTGCGTTCATCTGCTTGGCCATGGGTAGGGATATTGTACCAGAAAAGCAAGGACAAAGAACTGGTCATGCGAAAAGAGGGAGAGGGCGCGCTACCTGCTCTTCAGATGAGCAGAAACAGCTTCGAGGAATGTCCCGGCTTTGACGAGCAGTGACTCGACCTGCTCACGGGCCGGATCCGTATACTCGCGGTAATCGCTCCGTTGCCGCAGCTCGAAGGCGGTGTTGATCGAGCGGCCCAGGTCCTCGGAGAAGACGCCTTCCCTGATGAATCGCCTGTTGAAATAGGAGATCACGCCGCTGTGCTTTGATGAGGAAAAGGGCTCATGCACCAGGAGGGCGAGGACCGCATAGAACATCGCGTAATACGCCCGGTTCACCACCGACCTGGCGCTCTTGCCGCCGCGCAGCAGATACTCGGCCTCCTCCAGGCTCTCGGCGGCCTGCGTGAGGCGGTAGCGGGCAAGCTCGCGCTTTTTATCGTCTGCGGTCACACCCGCACGCCTTCCCGCTGGATCGCCTTGTAGAGCGGCGACTCCGCCATCGGCCCTTCTTCCAGCTCCTGCCGTCCATAGATGACCGCGGAGATGAAACAATCGAACTCCAGATTGATCCTGAAGATGATCTCGTCGACGGCAGCTTCGACCTCGCGGGTATAGCGCTCGACCTCGATCATGACATCGATGTCCGAATCCGGCTCGGCGTCTCCCCGCGCCTTCGAGCCGAACACCCGCAGATCGAGAAGGCCGACGCCCTGCTCCAGCAGCGACCGAAGCCTGCGCAGCGCCTCCCGCTCCCGTTCCGAAAGTCCCGTCCGCTCCATGTTCCCAGTATAGTGAATGGCCGGCGGTTTCGCAAGCCGATTCCTGTCGCGTCACCCCGTCCTGCGGTCCAGGCTGCGGTACTGGATGGCCTCGGAGATGTGGGGGGAGGCGATCTGATCGCTCCCTTCGAGGTCCGCGATGGTGCGGCTGACCTTCAGCACCCGGTTGTAGGCCCGCGCCGAGAGGCCGAGCCTGCTCATCGCTGCCTCCATGAGCTTCTGCGAGCCCTCGTCGATCCGGCAATGCTTCCGGATGTGGCGAGGCCGCATCTGGCTGTTGGCGTAGATGCCGTCCCCGCTGAACCGCTCCTGCTGCATCGCCCGGGCGCGGGTGACGCGCTCCCGGATGGCGGCCGAGGGCTCGGACGGCCGGTCGTCGCTGATCTCCCGGAACTTGACCGCCGGCACCTCGAGGTGGATGTCCATGCGGTCCATGAGCGGCCCCGAGACGCGGGAGCGGTAGGTCTGGACCTGGTGGGGCGTGCACTGGCAGGGATGGAGCGGGTCGCCGTGGAACCCGCACTTGCAGGGGTTCATGGCGGCCACGAGCATGAGCGAGGCCGGATAGGTGAGCGAGGTCAGGGCGCGGGAGATGGTGACGCTGCCGTCCTCGAGCGGCTGGCGCAGGGCCTCGAGCACGTTCCGCTTGAACTCCGGCAGCTCGTCCAGGAAGAGCACGCCGTTGTGCGACAGGCTCACCTCGCCCGGCCGCGGCACCTGGCCGCCGCCGATCAGCCCGGCGTCCGAGATGGTGTGGTGCGGCGACCGGAAGGGCCGGGTGGCGATGAGCGGCTGGCCCTGGCGCAGGAGTCCGATGATGCTGTGGATCTTGGTGGTCTCGATGGACTCGTCGAAGCTCATCTGCGGCAGGATGGAGGGGAGCCGCCGGGCCAGCATGGTCTTGCCGGAGCCCGGCGGCCCGATCATGACCAGGTTGTGCCCGCCGGCCGCGGCCACCTCGAGGGCGCGCTTGGCGTGCTCCTGGCCGCGCACCTCGGAGAAGTCCTCGGCATAGACCGAGCAGGAGGCGAATGCCGCAGCCACGTCAACGACCGCGGCCGGCCGGTCCGTGCGGCCGCCGAGGAACTCCACCACCTCGGGCAGGGTCCGGAGGCCGAAGACCGGGAGCGACTCGACCACCGCCGCCTCCTCCGCGTTCTCCGCGGGCACGATGAGGCCCCGGCAGCCCTTTTTGCGCGCAAGCACCGCCACGGAGAGCGCGCCCCGCACGGCCTTGATCCTGCCGTCCAGCGCCAGCTCGCCCAGGAGCAGGAACCTCCCGGCCTGCTCCTGCGTCAGCACGCCCTCGGCGACCAGCATGCCGACGGCGATGGGCAGATCGAAGGCGGAGCCTTCCTTCTTTATATCCGCCGGCGCGAGGTTCACCACCACCTGCTTCAGCGGGAAATCGAAGCCCGTGTTCTTGAGCGCCGCGCGGACCCGCTCCTTGCTCTCCTTCACCGCCGCGTCGGGCAGGCCGACGGTGGAGAAGAACGGCAGGCCGCGGCTGGCCACGTCCACCTCGACCTCCACCGGATAGGCGTCAATGCCGAGCACGGCCGCGCTCATGACCTTGGCAAGCATGGTGCTCCCTTAGAACGTATTGAGGAGTTCGGAATGCGGAGCGCGGGACGGCCGGTCACCGGGGTCATCCTGGATGCGATGGCCGGATATCGGCTTCCTGTCTCCGGAAATGATCTGCAGCGTAGCGATGAGAATAGCAGAGGAAAAGCGGGATTGTCAAATCGAAAGATGGGGGCAGGTCATTCCTCGAACCGCGTCACGAAGGCGCCGATGAACCTCGACTCCCGGAGGTACTCGGCCAAGGGCGCCTCCTTCACCGCGCCCCCGTTCGGCGTGTTCCATCTGCTCTTGCTGCCCGAGGCATGGATGACCTGGACCGCGCCGTCCCTGACGCGGACCACGGCAAGGTGGGCCACGATCTCCCCGACCACGCGCTTTGCCGGGTCCTTGACCCAGAAGATGATGTCCCCGTCCCGCAGCCGCTGCTGCACCGCCCGGGTCGCCAGCGTGCTCTTGGGGAGGATGATGACCTGCTCGCGGCCCCGGGAGCCCGGGATCACCGCGGTGGCGCCGAGCTCGTCAGTGATGTTCCTGCCCCACTTGCCGCTGAAGACCATGTCCTCGCCGTACTCGAACCGGCCCTCGTAGTTCCGGACCAGGCCGTCGGTCACGATGCCCTCGACGAAGAAGCGGAGCCGCTTCGCCTCCTCGATCGCCTCTCCCGGCGTGGCGGCTCGGGCCAGCTCCACGGAGCGGAAGGTGTGGTACATGCAGTCCACGGCCTCGTCCGCGACGATCCGGCGCGAGCGGACATAGAGGCCCAGGGGGTCGGTGTCGTAGGGCGTGCCGATGAACCGTCCTGCCCAGTAGGCGATCCGCTTCCCCAGCGGCAGTCCGGCGGCCTGGACCTGCGCGGTCATGATCTCGTCCGCCGTCATTTCCAGGGGCCGCTTCCGCGCTGCAGGGTCCGCGCCGAGCAGCCGCAGGCCCTGCTGGAAGGACCGCGCATACCGCGGGTCATGGATGCCGCTTACCTGCACGGTGGTCTTGTTCGGCGCATGGAGGAATTTTCCATTGCCGAGGTAGAGCCCCAGGCCCTCGCCGTAAAAGGAAAGGAGGTCGCCTGGAGCGAGGTCCTTCTTCTGCACCGTCAGTGAGCGCGCCTTCAGCGCCTCCCGGTCCAGGTCCAGGTCCATGCCATGGACGCGGTAGACGGTGAGGATCAGGCCGCGGGTGTCCATCCCCTGGACCGTCAGTCCTCCGCGAAAATGGCGGACGCCGATGAACCGCCGCGCCAAGGCCGCGAGGTCGCGGGGCGCGGGTCCGTCGAGCAAGGCCGCGCCGGGAGTGAAGGGAAGGGCATCTGCGGAGGGAATGACCGCGGTGGTGCGGCGGTCGGGGAACTGGACCGTATAGCCGCGGCCGCTCTTCTCGAGCACCGGCAGCCGCGTGCCGGCATAGAGGGAGAGTGCGTGGTCCCCCTGCCGGTCGAGCACCAGCGCGCGGGTCCTGGGCGCGGCGACCACGATCCACTCCCTTCCGGGCCGGAAATACCCCGCGCCGTTGTCCCGCGGAAGCTGCAGGGCCGCCTGGTGGACCCATCCCTGGACCCCGCCCTGTGCCGGCGCCGCGATGCGGTAGCGGTAGTCCCGCTTCTCCAGGATGCGCACCTCTTCGGCAAGCAGGACCTGGGTCACGATCGCGTCCTTGGGCTCCGTTCCGCTCCGCACGTTCGCCAGCGGTGCGATGACGACGCCCGCGGCGCCGGGCGGGACCTCCTGGCCGGCGGCGTACGCCGGGGCCAGGACGCCGGCCAGGAGCGTGATGGTCAGGGAGCGGCAGATGGTGCGTGCTGGATGCATGGCAATATAATAGAGAAGGCCAGGCGGATCGCGCCTGGCCTGAGGCTGGTACGAGGCACGGGCCTCGATCTCTCCCTTTGCTGCCGGGAGAGCTGAAACATGGTGCCGAAGGGGGGACTCGAACCCCCATGGGTTGCCCCACACGCCCCTCAAACGTGCGTGTCTACCAATTCCACCACTTCGGCGCGTCCTGAAAAAATATCAGCCGCCGGGCAGAGCAACGGCCGCCGTCCCCCTGCGGGCTGCGGCGCCGATCATGGTCCCCGTGGCCTGGTCCGTTACTTCCTTGCAGCTGCCTGTTTCTCGCGGACCGGGGCGAGCCAGTCGGCATGCTTGGCGTCCCGGCCCTGCACGATGTCGAAGAACGCGGCCTGGAGCGCCTGGGTGACCGGGCCCGGCCTGCCTGCGCCGATCCTCCGGTTGTCCACCTCGCGGATGGGCGTAATCTCGGCCGCGGTTCCGGTGAAGAAGGCCTCGTCGGCGATATAGAGCTCGTCGCGGGTGAAGCGCTCCTCCACGAGCGGGATGCCGCGCTCCTGCGCCAGCTGCATCACCGTGTCGCGGGTGATGCCCTCGAGGATCGCGGTAAGCGGCGGCGTCTTGATCCTGCCGTTCCGCACGATGAAGAGGTTCTCACCGCTGCCCTCGGCAACATAGCCGTCGGTGTCGAGCAGCATGGCCTCGTCGTAGCCGTCCTTCAGGGCCTCGCGCTTGGCGAGCAGGGAGTTTGCGTAGTTGGCCACGGTCTTGGAGCGCACCATCGTGGCGTTGATGTGCGGCCGCGTGAAGGACGAGACCTTGACGCGGATGCCGTTCTTGAGGCCTTCCTCGCCCAGGTAGCTGCCCCAGGGCCAGACCGCGATCATCACGTTGACCGGGTTGTCCTTGGGGAAGATGCCCATGGCGCCGTAGCCGATGTAGGCCAGCGGACGGATATAGCAGGCCTCGATCCTGTTCACCCGGATGGTCTCGAGGATGGCCTCGTGGACCTGCTCGCGCGTGAAGGGGCAGTCCATCTGGCAGATGTGCATGGAGGTGAAGAGCCGGTCCACATGCTCCTTCAGCCGGAAGACCGCGGACCCCGAGGCGGTCCTGTAGCAGCGGATGCCCTCGAAGACGCCGGTGCCGTAATGGAAGGTGTGGGTCAGCACATGGACCCGGGCGTCGTTCCAGGGAACGAACTTCCCGTCCATCCAGATCTGTTCCGTGGCCTGCAGCATAGGGGATATGTTATAACAGCCGGCAGGAGGAATGTCAATCGTTATTTTGCCGCGTTATCCGGAGGTTGCGCGTCATTCAGCCCCCGCGGACCGTGGCGGTTCGCATCCGCGGTCCCGGATGCAGGTCCTTCACCGCCGGGAGGGAGAAGGCATGGATATCGTCGTTCCTGCCTTTCAGCATCCGGAATCAGCAGCTGCAACGGCCTCTGCCCGATGCCGCCTGCTGCGGGCAACGGCAGTTGTTCTTCAGCAGGATCCCTCGCTGGTACATGACCGAACCAGCCGCAATGCCTTGTTTTTCCCCGCCCGGTAGCGATTGACACCGCGCCCGGGCCGCGATACACTTGAACTGCCTGAAGACGGACGAG
>CAZTXN010000002.1:17633-42488 GCA_964617655.1 uncultured Nitrospiraceae bacterium
CGATTGACACCGCGCCCGGGCCGCGATACACTTGAACTGCCTGAAGACGGACGAGGAGGACCCCATGCAGATCAGGACCATCCTGTTCCCCACGGACTTTTCCCAGGGCGCCCGCGCCGCCATGGACCATGCCATCTCCCTGGCCCAGGACTACCGCGCAAAGCTCGTACTGCTCTATGTCATCCAGGACATCAGCATCGCCGAGTGGTATATCCCCTCCTCCCTTTCTGCGGCCGATCTGGTCGCGGACATGCAGAAGAGCGCGGAACAGGAGATCGAGAAATGGGCCGCCGAGGCCCGGGCCAAGGTCGCGGACGTGGAGCCGCAGGTCACGCGGGGCGTGCCCTTCGTGGAGATCATCAGGACCGCGAAGGCAAAGCAGGCCGACCTGCTCGTGATCGGCACCCACGGCAGGACCGGGATCGACCACATGCTCTTCGGCAGCACGGCGGAGAAGGTGGTGCGGAAGTCGCCCTGCCCGGTGCTGACCGTGCGCATGCCGGGCAAGCAGTTCAAGATGCCGTGACCCCGCGAAGCGGGGGAGATACCAAATTACAAATCCCTACCTCCAAATTACAAAGCACAAATCCCAAATAAGCACCAATTTCCAATGAACAAAGAAGCGCACGTTGGTTTTCACCATTGGAATTTGGATATTATTTGGGATTTGATATTTCGAGCTTGGGATTTCAAGCGGGACCGGCACCAGCCGATCACGCGCGCAGCTTCTCTACTTGCCCAGGAGCGTAGTGAACGTATCGTGGTGGCGCTCCTCGTCCGCGAGGATCTCCTCGAAGAGGAGGCGGGTGGTCTCATCGTTCTCCTTCGCCGCCTGCTTGATGATGTCCTTGTAGAGCGTGATGGCCTCCTCCTCGGCCTTGGCGTCCGCCTGCAGCATCTGCTCCGGCGAGCCGCCCACGGCGATCGGCGTCGGCTTGGTGGCGGGGTTCACGTCGAAGTAGAAGAGCCTCTCGGCGATCCGCTCGGCATGCTTCATCTCCTCCACCGCGATCTCCTCGAAGGTCTCGCCGAGAGCGCCCGCATTGATCCCCTTCACCATGATGTGGTGCCACATGTACTGCACGATGGCCTGCAGCTCGCCGGCGATCGCCTGGTTCATCATCTCCGTCAGCTTGGGGCTGGCCTTCTGTACCATGTTCTCCTCCTGGTGCGTTCGTGGATTGAAGTTCGGAATGGTTCTCACTATAGCACAGGGGGTGCGCCGTTGCAACCAGCCGGCGCGCTCCCGGTTTCCTGTTGCCTTCGCCAGTCAGGACGCCTATAATGCCCCGTCGCGACCACAGAGGAGGACCGCATCCCATGGGCATGAACATCGTGCAGAAGATCCTCGCTTCCCGCCTGGTCGAGGGAACGCTCGAACCAGGCGCCGAGATCGCCATCCGCATCGACCAGACCCTGACGCAGGACGCCACGGGCACCATGGCCTATCTCCAGTTCGAGGCCATGGGCGTTCCGCGCGCCAGGACCGAGCTCTCGGTGAGCTACGTGGACCACAACACGCTGCAGGACGGGTTCGAGAACGCCGACGACCACCGCTACCTCCGGACCGTCGCCGCGAAGCACGGCATCCTCTACTCCAAGGCGGGGAACGGCATCTGCCACCAGGTGCATCTCGAGCGGTTCGGCCGGCCGGGGAGGACGCTGCTCGGCTCGGACTCCCACACGCCCACGGGCGGCGGCATCGGCATGCTCGCCATCGGCGCGGGCGGCCTGGATGTCGCCGTGGCCATGGCCGGCGGCCCCTTCCACCTCGCCTGCCCCCGGGTGGTGAAGGTGAACCTGAAGGGACGGCTCAAGCCCTGGGTCTCGGCAAAGGACGTCATCCTCGCCCTGCTCGAGAAGCTGACCACCAGGGGGAACGTGGGGACCGTGATCGAGTACGGCGGCCCCGGCGTGCGCACGCTCTCGGTGCCGGAGCGCGCGACGATCACGAACATGGGCGCCGAGCTCGGGGTGACCACCTCGGTCTTTCCGAGCGACGGCGCCACGAAGGCCTTCCTGGATGCGCAGCAGCGTGGTGAACAGTGGGCCGAGCTGGCAGCAGACCCGGATGCGAAGTACGACCGGGTCATCACGCTGAACCTGGGGGCGCTCGCGCCGCGCATGGCAAAGCCTCATTCGCCGGACAACATCGCGACGGTGCAGGAGCTGACAGGCACGCCCGTGGACCAGGTGATGGTGGGCTCCTGCACGAACTCCTCGTACCGCGACCTGATGGTTGTCGCCGCGATGCTGAAGGGCCGGAAGGTCCACCCGGAGGTCAGCTTCGGCGTCGCGCCGGGCTCCCGCCAGGTCCTCGAGATGATAACGAAGAAGGGCGCGCTGGCGGACCTCATCGCCTCGGGCGCCCGGCTGCTCGAGTCCGCCTGCGGGTTCTGCATCGGCGCGGGCCAGGCGCCCCGGACCGATGCGGTATCGGTCCGGACCAGCAACCGGAACTTCGAGGGCCGGTCCGGCACCCGGAGCGCGCAGGTCTACCTCGCAAGCCCCGAGTCCGCCGCGGCCGCGGCGCTCACCGGGAGGATCACCGATCCCCGGGAGCTTGGCATCCCCTATCCCCGCGTCCGGATGCCCGGGGAGTTCTGGATCGACGACTCCCTGGTCCTGATGCCGTCGGACCGGCCCGGGACCGCGGAGGTCTTCCGCGGCCCGAACATCGGCGACCCGCCGAAGGCCGAGCCGCTGCCTGATCGCATCAGCGGCGTGGTGTCCATCAAGGCGGGCGACAAGGTGACCACGGACCATATCATGCCCGCGGGGTCGCGGCTCAAGTACCGCTCGAACATCCCGAAATACGCCGAGTTCGTCTTCGAGGGGCTGGACCCGCAGTTCTCGCAGAAGGCGCTGGCGAACAGACAGGCAGGCGTGCACAACGTCATCGTGGCCGGAGCGAGCTATGGCCAGGGCTCGAGCCGCGAGCACGCGGCCATCTGCCCCATGTACCTCGGGGTGAAGGCCGTGGTCGCCAAGAGCTTCGAACGCATCCATGCAGCGAACCTGGTGAATTTCGGCATCCTGCCGCTCACCTTTGCGCAGGAGGCGGACTACGAAACGGTCCGACAGGACGACCGGATCGAGCTCCGCGGCCTGCACGCGGCGCTCCGGAGCCGCGGGCCGCTCGAGCTCCGCATTTCGGACGGCAGGACCATGGCGCTCGTCTGCTCCCTCAGCGCCCGGCAGCGCGATATCGTGCTTGCCGGCGGCATGCTGAACTACGCGCGGCTGCGGTCTGCGTGACGACCGACTGTTTCGCGCAATAACCCCTCCTCACGCACACGAAAGGCCGCGCCCGTCACCGGTGCGGCCTTCTGTTGTGAGGTCTCTGTTCGGCGAACAGCGACCCTCATTCCAGGAGATCATATCCGGTCCCGGCATCCCTCCTGCCCGCATTGGCAGCGCATCCCTCCGCGGTGCGGCGAGACGACATAGTCCACGGTGATCTCCTCGCGCTTCCGGATCCTCCGGAGCGCATAGACCTCGACGCGGCGCCGGAAGACCCGGAGGAAGGCGTTCGGCCTGCAGCTGTGGTTCAGATGGCGGAGCAGGTTCCCCTTCGTGCAGTCGAGCGCGCGGCTGTCGCTCACGTCCACCAGGCAGATCCGGCAGCGCGACCGGGCGCGCCGCCGCGCCTCGCGCAGCGGGATGAGCTCGCCGGTCACCTCGCCGATCTTGGAGCGCCGGGGGATGGAGGCATCGGCGAAGATCCCGGTGCCCTCGATGCTGCTGGATGCGGTGCGGAGGGGATAGCGTATCATCGGTACAGGCGCTTCACGGCCGCGCGTCGCGCAGGTACTGCGCCGCCATCTCGGGGGGCGTGGGGTTGATGTAGAACCCGGACCCGCGTTCGAACCCCGCGGACTGCATCAGGCGCGGCTGGACCTCCACGTGCCAGTGGAAGTCGGCCTGCAGGGTATGCCAGTGGCCGTGCCGGGGGATCCGGTTCGGCGCGGTATAGACCATGAAGTTGTACGGCGGCTGGTCCAGCACAGTGCCGATCCTGCGCAGGGTGCTGCGCAGCACCCTGCCGAGGTCCGCCAGCTCCTCCACGGTGATGTCCGGATAGGCGCAGGCGTGCCGCTTGGGATAGATCCAGACCTCGAAGGGGAACCGGGGAGCGAAGGGCGTGAAGACGGCGAAATGGCGCGTCTCCTCCACGACCCGCACGGACTCGGCAAGCTCCTGCCGGACCATGTCGCAGAAGATGCAGCGCTCCTTGTAGTCGAAGTAGGACTTGGCGCCGTCGAGCTTCTCCTTCACCAGCTTGGGAATGATAGGCGTAGCGATGAGCTGCGAATGGCCGTGGTCGAGCGCAGCGCCGGCCGTGTACCCCTCGTTCTTCACGATCAGGACGTACCGCAGCCGCTCGTCCCGCTCCAGGTCGAGCATGCGGTCGCGGTAGACCGCGAGGACGCGCTCCACGCGGCCCTCGGGCAGCTCCTCCAGCCGCAGCCCGTGCTCCGGCGTCTCGATGATGATCTCGTGGGCGCCGACGCCGTTCATCCAATCGTAGATGCCGCTCCCTTCCCGGTCCAGCCCGCCCTCCACCTGGAGCACCGGGAACTTGCTCGGGATGACGCGCACCCACCAGTCGCCGTCGCCCCGCGCGGCGTTCTCGGGCCGGTAGACCGCGATCTCCTGCGGCGTCTTGGCCTCGTTGCCCCGGCAGAACGGGCAGTCCGCCGGCGTGACGCCGTTCCGGGGCTCCTGGGAAGGGTAGTCCTGGGGGGTCCGGGGCCGCGACGTGGAGATGATGATCCAGCGGCCTACGATGGGATCCTTGCGGAGTCGCGACATCAGTTCCCGGGCCGGGCCTTTCGCTCGGCCAGGACCTTGTGCACGATGCGCTTGAGCTCTTTGATGCGGATGGGCTTGTTGATGTACTCGGCGGCGCCGAGGCTCATGGCCTTGAGGTAGGACTCGACCTCGCCGTAGGCGGTCACCATGATGACATCCGCGCGGGACCCGGACTTCCGGATCTCCTGCAGGAGCTGCAGGCCGTCCATGCCGGGCATCTTGATGTCCGTCACCACGAGGTCGTAGGGGTCGCTCTGCATGCAGGTGAGCGCTTCCCGGCCGTCGACGGCGAGCGTCACCTCGTAGCCCTCATCGGTCAGGATCGTGTTGAAGAGCTCGCGGGCGCCCTCTTCGTCGTCCACAACAAGGATCTTCATCTCATCTCCGGATATCTTCATGATGCTAGTGCATAGATATCATAAAAACCTGCCATCGTCAAGGCAGCGGCCCCGCGGCGGACCGGCGGCAGCGCGGCAGGTATCCGCCCAGCTGCTGGAAATATCAGCGGTTTATGCTATAGAGATAACGCAGCCCCTCGAGCGTCAGGTCCGGCCGCACCTCGTCGATGCTGCCGGTCTCGGAGGCCACCAGCTCGGCAAGACCGCCCGTGGCTATCACCTTCGCATCAGGCGCGAACTCCCGCTTCATGCGCCCCACGATGCCGTCCACCAGGCCCGCATAGCCGTAGAGCACGCCCGCCTGCATGGCGGTCACCGTGTCCCGGCCGATGACCGACGGCGGCCGCACCAACTCGACGCGCGGCAGCTTCGCGGCGCGCTGGTGGAGCGCCTCGGCCGAGACCCGCACGCCCGGCGTGATGGCGCCGCCCAGGTACCGACCGTCCTTCGTCACCGCGCAGAACGTGGTGGCCGTGCCGAAGTCCACGATGATGAGCGGGCCGCCGTAGCGGTGGAAGGCCGCGGCTGCGTTCACGATGCGGTCCGCGCCGATCTCCTGGGGATGCTCGTAGGCGAGGGATATCCCGGTCCGGACCTCGTTCGTCACCACCAGCGGGTCGAGCCGGAAGTATTTCCGCGCCATCTCGCTCATGACCGGCAGGAGCGGCGGCACGACCGAGGAGATGATCACCCCGTCGACGGCCCCGAACTCCAGGCCCGCGAAGCCGAAGAGGTCCTTCACGATCATGGCGTACTCGTCCGCCGTGAACTGCGCCTTGGTCCCCACGCGCCAGCTCTCGCGCAGATTCTCGCCGTCGAACACGCCCAGCACCACGTTCGTATTTCCGATGTCGATCGCCAGCAGCATGCTGAACGCCTCTCCGCTCCCCTGCCCCGGTACCGGGTCCGCTTCCCTAGGTCTTCTGGATGGTCACATCGCCCGCTGCGACCACCTGCCGGGAGCCGTCATCTATGAGCACGATGAGCCGTCCTTCCTTATCTATATCCTCCGCGGTTCCGCTGAACCGGCCGGCGGGCCCGTCCACGGCCACCCGCCTGCCGAGCGTCACGTTCAGCTCCCGCCAGGCGCTGAGCACCGCGGCCTGGTCCTCCAGGAAGCGCCGGTACCACTGGTCAAGCTCCCTCAACAGGCTGATGAGCAGCGCGGTGCGGTCCACCGGGCCGCCGGTCTCGGCAGCAAGGCTCGTGGAGCGGCCCCGCACCTCGGGCGGAAGCGCGGCAGGACCGAGGTTCACGTTCATCCCGATGCCCAGCACAAGGTGCTTGATGCGATCCGGCTCCGCGCTCATCTCGATCAGGAGGCCGCAGACCTTTCTCCCGCCCACCAGGATATCATTGGGCCACTTGATGCCCGCCGCGAGGCCGGTCCGCTCCCGGATGGCCCTGGCGGCGGCAACCGCGCCCAGGAGCGTGAAGAGCGGCGCCAGGTGCGTGGCGACGGGCGGCCGCAGCACCACGCTCACCGCAAGGCTGCCGCGGGGAGAGACCCAGGACCTGCCGAGCCGGCCCTTCCCGCCGGTCTGGACCTCGGCCGTCACCACCGCGCCCTCCGCCGTACCCTGCTGGGCCAGCTCCATGGCCAGGGTGTTCGTCGAGGCAGCCGTCTCCCGGTGGAGGATCTCGCGGCCGATAGTCCGTCCGGCGCAGGCCCCGAGGACCTCGTCGACGATGATGACATCCGGCATCGCGGTCAGGCGGTAGCCCTTCGAGGGCACGGCGTCAATACGGTATCCCTCGCGCTCCAGCGCCCGGATCCGCTTCCAGACCGCGGTGCGCGATACGCCGAGCGATGCGGCAAGCTCGGCGCCGGAGACATAGCCCGCAGCCGCGGACCGCAGGATCCGGAGTATCTCGCTGTTTTGCATATATGGGTTCGCTTTGCTGGTTTTATTGTCTCAGCGGTCCTTGGTCGTTCGTCCTTCGCCTAGCGCCTATCGCCTGACATCCGATGTCCTTCGCCTGACGCCTATCGCCTGACGTCCGCTGTCTTTCGTCTTTCGCCTTTCGCCTGCGGGGCCCCGGCTACTTGATCTTCATGCTGATGTCCGCCGCAGGCGCCGAATGGGTGATGCTCCCGCAGGAGATGAAGTCCACGCCGGTCCCGGCGACGGCCTGCAGGTTCTCGATCGTCACGTTGCCGGACGCTTCAACCGGCACCCTGCCGCCGACGAGCGCCACGGCCTGCTTCATCACCGCAGGCGGCATGTTGTCCAGCAGGACCATGGTCGCGCCCGCGGCCAGGGCCTCGCGCAGCTCGTCGAGGTTCTTCACCTCCACCTCGATCCGGAGCAGCGGATGGACCTTTCCCCGGACGGCCGCCACGGCCTTGATGATGCCGCCCGCGGCCGCGATGTGGTTGTCCTTGATCAGCACGCCGTCATAGAGGCCGAAGCGGTGGTTCCGTCCGCCGCCCATGCGCACCGCGTACTTCTCGAGGCTGCGCAGACCCGGCAGGGTCTTGCGCGTATCGAGCAGCTCGGCCCGGTGGCCCTTCAGGGCCGCGCGGTAGCGCGCCGTCAGGGTGGCGATGCCCGAGAGATGCCGCAGCAGGTTCAGGGCCGTGCGCTCGGCCGCGAGCAGCGCCCGTGTCCTGCCCGCGACCTCGGCGATGACCGAGCCTGCCTGCACCGCACCGCCGTCATGGGCCAGGGGCGTGAACTGCACCCAGGGATCGAGCTTGCGGAAGACCTCGCGGGCGATCAGGATGCCGGCGAGCACCAGGTCCTGCTTCGCCGTGAAGACCGCCGTGCCCGTCGCCTCCTCGGCGATCACCGCCTCGGAGGTGACGTCGCCGGGGCCGAGATCCTCCCGCAGCGCCTCCTCGATCATCCGTTCCGTGAGATGGTCCATGGTCGCCGTACCCGCTCTCCCGTTGGGACGCTCAGTCCCGCAGCATGGCCAGGCTCTGCTCCAGCGCCCGGCGCATGACCTTCAGCTCCTCGAAGCGCGCTGTGTCCTTCTCCACCACGGCCTTCGGCGCCCGCTCCACGAAGTTCCGGTTCGCCAGCTTCTTTGCGAAGAGCTCGATATCCTCGGATGTCTTTTCGATCTCGCGCTGCAGGCGCTCACGCTCCGCCGCGAGGTCGATCACGCCCTCGAGCGGCACGTAGACCTCCGCGCCCCGGATGACCGCCGTGGCCGCGGCCTTCGGCTTGTTCACGTCCGTTCCCACCTGCAGCTCGGCCGCCCGCGCCAGGGTCCGGACATACCGGCCGTGGCCCGCGAGCCGCTCGCCCGCTGCGCGGTCCTCGGACCGGACCAGGACGGTGAGCTGGGCGGAGGGCGGGATGTTCATCACGCCGCGGATGTTCCGCACCGCCAGGATCAGGTCCATGACCGCCTGCATCTCCTGCTCCGCTGCGGGATCGATCAGGCCCCGGTCCGGGACCGGGAACGGCGCGGTCATGATCGAGGCGGCCGGCGCGCCGCCCTGGCCGGCGCGCGCCTCCGGCGGCAGGGACTGCCAGAGCTCCTCGGTGAGGAAGGGCATGAAGGGATGGAGCAGCCGCAGCGCCGCCTCCAGCACGCGGACCAGCGTCGTGAGCGCGGACCGGCGGAGCTCCGGGTCTTCCTGCTGGTTCAGGGCGGGCTTCGAAAGCTCCAGGTACCAGTCGCAGTACTCGTGCCAGATGAAGTGGTAGAGGACCGACGCCGCCTCGTTGAACTCATAGGCTGCCAGCGCCCGCTCGGCCTCCGCGACGACCGCGTTCAGGCGCGAGGCGATCCACCGGTCCGCCAGCGTGGCCTTCGGCGAGAGGATCTCCCGGCCGACCACGACGCCCGCGTCGAGCTGCAGCAGGACGAAGCGGCTGGCGTTCCAGATCTTGTTCGCGAAGTTCCGGTAGCCCTCGATGCGCTCGGCCGACATCTTGATGTCCCGGCCCTGGGCCGCAAAGGCCGCCAGGGTGAACCGGAAGGCATCGGTGCCGTAGGTCGCGGTCATCTCGAGCGGATCGATCACGTTCCCCCTGGACTTGCTCATCTTCTGGCCATCGGCGTCGCGCACCAGGGCGTGGATGTAGACGTCGCGGAACGGCGCGGCGCCCCTGAAATGCAGGCCCATCATGATCATCCGGGCGACCCAGAAGAAGATGATGTCGAAGCTCGTCACGAGCACCGAGGTGGGATAGTAGACCTCCAGGTCGCGGGTCCGCTCCGGCCACCCGAGGGTGGAGAAGGGCCAGAGGGCCGAGGAGAACCAGGTGTCCAGCACGTCGGTCTCCTGCCGCAGGAGCCCGGACCCGCAGGAGCCGCAGGCCGAAGGATCGGTGCGGCCCACGGTGATGCCCCCGCAGCCGTCGCAGTACCATGCCGGGATGCGGTGTCCCCACCAGATCTGGCGCGAGATGCACCAGTCCTTGATGTTCCGCATCCAGTCGAAGTAGGTGTTCTCCCAGCCCCTGGGCACGAAGCGGATGCTGCCGTCCTCCACGGCCCGGATGGCGGGTTCGGCCAGGGGCTGGGTCCGCACGAACCATTGCGGCGAGAGGTGCGGCTCGACCACGGTCCTGCAGCGGTAGCACTTCCCCACGGCGTGGCCGTGGTCCTCGGTCCGGACCAGGAAGCCCTGCTCCTGCAGGAGCTCCGCGACGACGCCGCGGGCCTTCTTCGCCGGCCTGCCGGCCACGAGCTTCAGGACCTCGGGCCGGACGTCGGGAATGTCGCCGAGCACCTCGGCCTTGTCGTCGAGCATGCGCACACGCGGGAGCGGCGGGGTCTGCCGGAGCCCCGCCTCGTAGTCGCTGAAGTCATGGGCGGGCGTCACCTTCACCGCGCCGGTGCCGAACTCGAGGTCCACCAGGACCGCATCGCCCACGATCGGGACCTTCCGGTCCGTGAGCGGCAGGTCCACGGTCCTTCCGATCAGGTCCTTGTACCGCGGATCGAGCGGGTGGACCGCCACGGCCGTGTCGCCCAGCATGGTCTCGGGCCGCGTGGTGGCCACCGTGAGCCGCACGCGGGGATCGCCGGTGAGGGGGTAGGCGATGTGATAGAGCTTGCCCTTCTCGTCCTCGTGCTCCACCTCGATGTCGGACAGCGCCGTGTGGCAGCGCGGGCACCAGTTGATCAGCCGCTCGCCGCGGTAGATAAGGCCTTCCTCGTAGAGCCGGACGAAGACCTCGCGCACGGCGCGGGAGAGCCCCTCGTCCATGGTGAAGCGCTCGCGGTCCCAGTCGCAGGAGGCGCCGAGCTTCTTGAGCTGCTCGATGATCCTGCCGCCGGACTCCCGCTTCCACTCCCAGACCTTCCCGATGAAGGCCTCGCGGCCGAGGGTCCGGCGGTCGACGCCCTCCTGGTCGAGCTTCCGCTCCACCACGTTCTGGGTCGCGATGCCCGCGTGGTCCGTGCCCGGGACCCAGAGCGCGTTCCTGCCGGACATGCGCATCCAGCGGACCAGGACGTCCTGCAGCGTGGCGTTCAGCGCATGGCCGATGTGGAGCGAGCCCGTCACGTTCGGCGGCGGGATCACGATCGAGAAGGGAGCGTTCGCGCTCCCGTTGTCGGCATGGAACAGCCCCTGGTCGGTCCAGGAGCGGTACCACCGCTCCTCGACCGCGCGGGGATCGTATGCCTTGGAACGTTCCGAAGACGTCATCTGGCGCTCCTGAACAATGACCATCCGACCCGGCGAGGGAACCGCTGCGGCAGGGACTCTCGTGCGAGATGATCGGGAATGGAACGGGGGGACCGCATCCCCCCGGCATGCGGCATGGATGGGCCGGGGCCTGCCGCGGCGCCTACGACCCGGCCTTGAGCCGTTCGATCTCCTCCCGGATCAGGCGCTCGGCCAGGTCCGGGATGACCTCCCAGGCGACCCGCTCCAGCACCTCCCGGGCGGTCCGTTCGACCGCCTCGCGGCAGACCTCGCGCAGCGCCTCATCGACGGCCGCAGGGGACGGCGGCGCGCCCGCGGGCGGAGCCGGGGCAGGACGGAACGGCTGCTCCTCCGGCGCCGCGGACCGCCCGGACCGCGGCGGGGCATACTCCTCCAAAGGGGCGCGCGACGCCATATCGAGGGACTCGAAGTTCACGATGTCGGGATGGCCGCCGGTGGACGCGAAGGCCGCGTCCGCATCGCGGCCGCCGAGACCGAGGCCCTCGCGCATCTCCTCCATGGCCTTGGCGCCATAGGGCAGCGCGCGCTCGGCCTCTGACGGAAGGGGTTCATCGAAATCGAAGGTTGCCGGCGCTTCGGACGGCGGCACCCTGGCATCCGGAGCGGCCGCAGGACCGGTCTCCATTTCCGGCTCCACCTCGATCTCGGGCTCCACCTCGATCTCCGGTTCCACCTCGAAGATCGCCTCCTCCCGTGCAGCCGGCGCGGCCGTTGGCTGCGGAACAGGCTTCTGCACGGCAGCAGGTGGGGCCTCCTCGATGATATCGAAGATATCGGACGGCGCCGCCTGCTTCGGCTTCGGCGGCTCAGGCGCCGCGGGCCGCGGCGGGGGCGCGGGAGGCGCCTTCTTCTCCGGCGGCGGAGCAGCGGCCTTCGGCGCCGCGGCCGTCTTCGGCGCCGCCGGGGCGGCCGAGATCGCCTTCTTCACCTTGCCGATCAGCTCCTGGGACTCGAAGGGCTTCGCGATATGGTCCGCGATCCCGCCCTGTTGGCCGCGGCCGGCATCGTACTGGTCGTCGCGGGAAAGCATCAGGATCACCGGCACCTGCCCGAGGCCGGGCGCCTCCCGGAGCCGCGCGGCGAAGCTGTAGCCGTCGATCCGCGGCAAGTCCACATCTGCCAGCACCACGGCCGGCAGGATGCGGGCGGCCTCGCTCAGGGCCGTCTCGCCGTCGCTGACGCAGGTCACCTCGTACTCTCTTCCGGAGAACAGCATCTCCACGACCTTCTGGATGGTGATGCTCTTGTCTGCAAGCAGGATCTTAGCCGGCATGGAATAACCTTTCAAAGCTCAGCAGGATTATCTCCAGATCGTCCATGAACTGCAGTCCCTGGAGCAGCTGGGGATTCAGGCCTTTCGCCTCGGGCGGACGCCGCTCGGCGTCGTCGAGACGGGCCATGCGCAGCACCGTATCCACGGTGATGCCGAAGGGCTTGTCCCCCTCGCGGAGCAGGATGATGCTGCGGCCCGGCGGCGGGTCCGCTTGCTTCGCCGTGAAGCCGATGGGGCCTGCCGGGGAGAGGCCCAGGAGCGTGGGCAGATGGAACACGGGATAGAGCACGCCCCGGTAGTCCAGCAGTCCCTCGACATAGGAGTAGGCCAGGGGGACGGGCCGCGCGCGGCGCCACGGCACGATCTCGACCGCGCCCTGCATCGTCACGCCGAAGAGCCGCTCCCCGATGCGGAACAGCAGGTAGTCGTGCATCATGGCAGCAGCCCGTCCTCATCCAGAAGCAGCACGAGCGCTTCGCGGTTGCGAAGCACCCCGGCAAAGCAGCGGTGGCTCGGGTTCAGTACGCCGCGGGGAACGGGAACCGGCCGCTCCCGGGATTCCAGCAGCTCCTGGGCGGCGTCTACGAGGACCCCGACCATCCCCTTCGCGCTCTTCATCAGGATAAGGGACTCGCCGGGCTTCCCGGACAGCTTCAGGAGCTTCTTCAGGTTCACCACCGGGACCATCTTTCCCCGGTAGTCGATCTTGCCCTCGAAGATCTCGGTCAGCTTCGGGTCCTTCTGAAGTGCGCGCGGAACCGTGATCTCAAGCAGGCTCGAGATCGGTATCGCATAGCCCTCCCCGTCGAGGGAAAGGATCAGGTAGCGGCTCGTCTGTTCCATGGCGTCGCGGGCGTTCTAGGCGCGGGCGGACAGGGCGGCCCCTCGCAGGAGCTTCTTGAGCGCCTCGATCATCTCCTGTTCCTCGAAGGGCTTGACGAGGTAGTCCTGGGCGCCCATCTCGAGCGCCTTCTGGCGGTGTTTCTCGCCGGCCCGCGACGTCAGCACGATGATGGGGATGCCCGTGTAGACCGGGTTCCGCTTCATCTCGGCGATGAGGTCATAGCCGTGCATCACCGGCATCTCAAGGTCCGTGATGACCGCGTCGAACCTGGCCTTGCTCATCACCTCGAGGGCGTTCATGCCGTCCGTGGCCGTCTCGACCTCATAGCCGCTCCGGTCCAGGAACCGCTGCACGTACTTCCGGATGCTGATCGAATCGTCGACCACGAGGACCCGCGGCTTCCGCGCGGCCTCCACGGGGGCGGCGCCATCCCGGGCGCCCACGTAGCTCGCCTTGGTGCTGATGGTCTCCTCGCCGAAGAGATGGGCGACGTTCAGGATGAGCCGCACGTCGCCTTCTCCCGAGATCGTGGCGCCGGAGAACATGCGGACCTGCTTCAGGTACTCGCCCATGGTCTTCACGACGATCTCCTCGCGGCCGACGATGTCCTCGACCATGAGGGCGATGCGCTTCTCCGCCAGCACCAGGATGAGCGTGGGGGCGCGGTACCCTTCCTCGCGCTTCGGCAGCTTGCCCGCGCCGAGGATGCTGTTCAGCCGCAGAAGGCGCATCAGGCTGCCCCGGAGGTTCACCATCTCCTCGCCCGCGGCCCGCTGGATCTCCTTCTCCGAGAACCGCGTGGTCTCCTCCACGAGGTTCATCGGCACCGCCACTTCCTGGTCCTTCATGCGCACGATCAGGGCCTGGGCGATGGCCAGGGTGAGCGGCAGCCGGATGGTGAACCGCGTGCCCACGCCCTTTTCGGTCTTGATCTCGATGCGGCCGTTGATCTTCGCGAGCTGCGTGGTGACCACGTCCATGCCCACGCCGCGGCCCGAAACCCTGCCCACCGCCGCCGCCGTGGAGAACCCGGCGCGGAAGATGAGGTTCAGCGCCTCGGCGTCCGACATCGTCCGCGCGTCCGCCTGGGTGATGAACCCCTTCTCGAGCGCCGAACGACGGAGGTGCTCGGGGTCCATCCCCTTGCCGTCGTCCTCCACCTGGAGCACGATGCTGCTGCCGTCGTGGCGCGCCGAGAGGATCAGGACGCCCGTGCCATCCTTCCCCCTCCGCACGCGCTCTTCGGGCGTCTCGAGACCGTGGGAGATGGCGTTGCGCACCATGTGCATCAGCGGATCGGAGATGATCTCGAAGATCGTCTTGTCGATCTTGGTTTCCCCGCCCGTGACGATGAGATTGATCTTCTTGTTCTCCAGGTGGGCAAGATCGCGCACCGGCCGCTGGAAAACCTGGAACAGCCGGTCCATCTCGACCATGCGCGCCAGCGTGATCTCGTCCTGCAGGTTCGAGGTGATGGTCGAGATGCGGGCGGTGTCGAGCTCGAAGGTGTCGAAGAACCCCGAGAGCTCGGTCATCACCTCGTTCGTGTCGTTCGTGATCTCCGTGAGCTTCCGGGAGAGCAGGTTGAAGTCGTCGTACCGGTCGAACTCGAGCTCGAAGAAGTCCGGCGGGTGCTCCGCCGCCTCGGCCGCCGCCTCCGGCCGGGGCTGCTGGAAGTTCAGCGTATACTCGTACTTCTCCTCGAAGTTCCGGATCTCGTGCAGGAGCCGGTTCTGGCTGAAGGTCATCTCGTCGCGGAGCGACTTGATCTGGTCCACCTGGCGGGCGAGCTTGTTCCGGTTCACCACCATCTCGCCCACGAGGTTCATGAGGTTGTCCAGCCGTTCGATGTTGACGCGGATGAACTGCTTCTCCACGTCCGGCGCGTCGCTCGAGCGCCTGCCAAAACCGCGCTTCTCGACCACACCGCTCCGCTTGGCGTCCTCGATCTCCTCCTTCAGCGAGGCGTCCGGGAGCGGAGGCGCTGCCGCCTTCGGCGGCGCGGCGAGGGAGGGCGCTGTTTTGGCAGCAGGCGGTGCGGCGGACGCCATCCCTGCCTCTGCCTCCGCGGCAAAGGCCATATCCCACGCCGCATCAAGTTCTTCCTTGGAGGGAAGTGCGACCGTCTTTGCCGGCGTCTTGTTGGCGGCAGGCGGCGGCGCTTTCGGCGATCCGGCGGCGGGCGGCTGCGCGAAAGGCGCCTTCTTCTTCTCCGCCGGCGGCGGGGCGGCGCCCCGGACCGCCTCCACGAGGGAGGCGAAGGACTGGGAGATGGTCTCGACGATGAGCGGGTCCTCGGGCTTCTTGGCCGCGATCCCGTCCACCATGAGCTTCACGGCATCGACGCTGTCAAAGAGGAAGTTCAGCGTATCGCGGGTGATGGGAATGGAGCCGGAACGGAAGAGGCCGAGCATGTCCTCGGCCTTGTGCGCCACGTCGCTGACGCCCTGAAAGCCCATCATGGCCGCCGAGCCCTTGAGGGTATGCGCGGCGCGGAAGAGCTCGTCGATGACCGCCCGGTCGTCCGGCGTCTTCTCGAGGGCGAGCAGGCCCGAGTTGAGGTTCTGGAGATGCTCCCCCGCCTCGACGAGGAAGAACTCGATGATCCCGGATTTGTCCATCGGTCCTGCCATGGCCTATTCGGCGAAGCCCAGCTTGATCTCCTCGTCGCTCGTGGTCACGTCGTCGGCAAGCTGCGGATAGCCGCCTTCCATGGACGGCAGGTCGCCCGCCGGCAGCGGAGCCGCCGGCATCGCCGGCATCGCTGCGCCGAGCTTGAACCGTCCGATGGCGTCGGTCAGGCGGGAAGAAAGGTCCGCCAGCCTGCTGATGGTCTCCACCGTATCGCGTACGCCGACCGTGGTCTCCTGGGTGAGACGCGAGATGGCGGTCATGGAGGAGGCCACGCTCTCGGACACCTTCACCTGGTCCGCGGCGGCCCGGGTAATGTCCGTCACCAGCCCGGAGGTCTGTTTCACGATCTGTTCGATCTCACGCAGCGCAGCGCCGGCCTGGTCGGCGAGCTTCGTACCCTCCTCCACCTCGCGGGTGCCGTCCTCCATGACGGTCACGGCCTCGCTGGTCTCCACCTGGATGCCCTTGATGAGGCCGGTGATGTCCTTGGTCGCCCGGCCCGCCCGTTCGGCCAGCTTCCGCACTTCGTCGGCGACGACGGCGAATCCCTTGCCCTGCTCGCCGGCGCGGGCGGCCTCGATCGCGGCGTTCAGCGCCAGCAGGTTCGTCTGGGTCGCGATCTCGTTGATCACCTCGATGATGGCGCCGATCTCGAGCGAGCGCTCGCCGAGGCCCTTGATCTTCTTTCCCGTGGTCTGCACCGCCGCGCGGATGCGCTGCATGCCCTTGATCGTCTCGGCCACGGACTGGCCGCCCTTGACGGCCGCCTGCGTGGCCTTGAGGGACGCCTGCGTCGCGGACTCGGCGTTCTCGGCCATTCGCTGGATGGTGTGGGACATCTCGCCCACCGAGCTCACCGCGCCCTGAATCTGGGAGGTCTGCTGCTCAGCGCCGCGGCGCATGCGCTCCGATGCCTGCAGGATGTCCGTCGTGGAGTGCTGGATTTCCGACGCCACGTCGCTGGCCTGCGCGACCAGGGAGGTCAGGCCGGCGATCATGAGGTTGAACGCGTCGGCCACGGACCCCAGGGCGTCGGCGGTCACCTCGGCCTTGACGGTCAGGTCGCCCTCCGCGGCGCCCGACACGATCGAGAGCAGGTCCATGACCTGGTGCTGCATCTTGTCCCGGTCCGCCTCGGTCTGGACCAGGCCCTGGAGCCGGTCGATGGTGTTGTTCAGGGTCGTGCCGAGCTGGCCGAGCTCGTCGCCCGACCGCACGTTGGCCTTGCGGGAGAGGTCGCCGCGGCCGAGGGACTCGGCGACCTGCATGAGGTCCTTGACCGGGTTGATGATGATGGCGACCAGGATGATGGTGACCAGGGAGAGGATGATGAGGCCGCCGCCGCCGACATACAGGATGTTCAGCAGCATGCCCCGGATGTTGTGTCGGATCTGGGTGATGTTCATCCCGATGTGGATGGAGCCGAGGGCGCCGCCGCCGATGGGCGAAGCGATGTCCGTCACATCAACGAGCCGCTCGCGCATATGCAGGGTCGTATTCTCGGTGCCGAAGGGGACGTTGGGCCCGAGCTGGTTGATGGCCAGGAGCTCCTCGGGGACCACGTTCCCCTCGAAGGACGAGGAGAGGATCTTGCCCCTGCCGTCGCGGATGAAGGCGTAGGCCACGTCGGGCTGTCCGATCGCCTCGCCGAGGATGTACTGCAGGGTGTTCAGGTCCTCGACCTGCACCGGCTCCGCGGCCTTGACCGAGAGGCCGTCGGCCAGGATCAGCGCCTTGTTCAGGGCCTCGTCCCGGAGGGTGTTCGTGAGCTGGTCAAAGATGAACCAGAGGATGCCCGAGCCGAAGACGGCCGACATCATCACGATCATGACCACGACCTTGGTCCTGATGCTGATGCGTCGGAAGAGAGCGATCTTCATGAGGAACTCCTTTGTCCGAAAGATGACTGCACGCCGCCGCTCCGCGCGGCCGCGCATCAGGCCAGCGAGATCGCCTCCAGCAGCCGGTCGATATGCAGCAGCGCGGCGACCCCGGAAGGCCGCTGCACGACCGCCTGGAGATAGCGGTTCCGGCTGCGCGAACCCGGGTCCTGCACGCTCACCTCGGCGGGAAGCGGCAGGATTCTGCTCACGGGCACGGAGACCACTTCAGAAACGGCATCGACGATGATGCCGATGGTGTACTGGTTATGGCGGATGATGGCCACCTGGCCGGCGCCGGAGGTCGCCGGCAGGGAGAGCGCCGGACGGATGTCCACGATGGGAACGATGTTGCCCCGGAGGCTGATGACGCCCAGGACGAAGGCAGGCGTGGTGGGAACCGGGAAGACCTTCTGGGGAATGATGATCTCGGCCAGGATGTCGACCGTCACGGCATAGAGGTCCCCGCCGATGCTGAAGAGGCATATCCGGACCTCTTCTTCCTCCGGTGCGTGCTGTGCCACCTCGGCGGTGACGTCGGTTCCGATCTCGGCCAAACAGGGCCCCCTCCCGGTGCGGGCGGTCAGATGTACTTCTTCACGGTCTTGAGCAGGTCTTCGGGCTTGAACGGCTTGGTGAGGTACTCGTCGGCGCCCTGCTTCATGCCCCAGAACTTGTCGCTCTCCTGGTCCTTGGACGTGACCATGATCACGGGGATGTTCTTCGTCGACTCGTTGGTCTTGATATCGCGGCAGACCTGGAACCCGTTCTTCTTCGGCATGATGACGTCGAGGATGATAAGATCGAACTTCTCGGCCTTGGCCTTCGCCTCGGCAGCCTCGCCGTCCATGACCGTCACGATGCTGTGGCCGGTCGTCTGCAGCGCCTGCTGGATGATCTGCAGCTCCGCGAGGCTGTCGTCTGCTACCAGGATCTTCGCCATGTTCTTCTCCTTTTTCCGTACCCCACAATAGTAGGCAGGGTAACACAAAATATTGGCAATGTCAAGTTTTCTTTCGTAATATCGAAGGGTTGCGCCCGTCACTTCTTCTTGCGGATCAAGTTTACCGAGAGCAGGATGAAGAGGCTCTTGGCCACGTCGAAATCGGACATCATGGAGTGGTCGATGATGTCCTGCACGGACCTCCGGCCGTCCACTATGGCGAAGACCTTGAGGTCCATGTCGCTCAGACCGCGGCGGGTGAGCTCCTCGGCGTTCCCGATGAGCGGCTCGAACACCGCGGAAAAGCTGGGGATCTTCTGCTGGATCAGGACCCATTCATCGGCCCTGCGCGTGCCCTCCAGGATGAGATCGTCCACCCTGAGGGCCACGGGCTGGGCGAAGACCGGGCTCTGCTGCTGGTCGAATACGAAGTCGCCATCTTTCCATCCCATGGCCTTGTAGACGATGGTCTCGGTATGGCGGCGCAGGCAGGCGGCAAAGGACTTCTGGTCCAGGATGCGTTCCTGGGCCAGGACGCCGTCGATGGGCTGGCCGGTCATGTCGGCGATCCGCTGGGCATGGCGCAGCCCGTCCTCGGCAACGCGGCAGCTCCGCTTCAGGAGCCCCGGCAGGCCGGGAACGCTGCCGTTGATATTGCTGCTCGCGAACCCGATCGAACCTTCCTTGAAGAAGATCTCCGCCTCGCCCCCGGGCCGGGTGATGACCAGCCGGCCGGTCTGGCGCTGGAGCGAGAGCATCTGCATCAGCTCGATGATGCGGAAGGACGAGAGGCTCCCCCGGATCCCGGCCGATCCGCCCATCTCCTTCCTGATGAGGTCCGGCAGCACCGTGGTCGCCCAGTCATCGAGCACGCGCTTCACGACCGAGGCGATCATGGCCTCGAGGCCCTCGGGCGCCCCGGGCGCCGCGGCTGCGGCGGGCCGCGGCCGGGTCCGCGACGAGGCCGCAGCCTCCTGGGCCCGCTTGTCCAGGACCTCGCGGATCTTGGCCAGCAGTTCCTCGGGCTGGAAAGGTTTGGTGAAGTACTCCGAGATGCCGAGCACATCGACGAACTTGCTGCCCACCTTGTCGCCCTTGGAGGTGACGAGGATGATGGGCGTGTCCTTGAACCCCGGGTCCTCCTTCAGCGTCTTGCAGACCTGGTACCCGTTCATCTTGGGCATCACGAAATCGACGAGAATGAGGTCCGGCCGCTCGGAGCGCGCCTTGGCGATGCCCTCCTCGCCGTCCGACGCGAGCACGACCTGGTAGCCCTGGGAGGAGAGGATCATCTCGATCAGGCGCTGCACCGTGGGACTGTCGTCTATGTTCAGGATCTTCTCGCCTGCCATGGAACGGACCTCTGGGTGAACAGAACAGATATTAGCATGACCGCTGAGCGATTGTCAACGGATTTCCCAAGGATTTCAGCAGGTTCTTGTCCGCCGCTGCGATGGTCACGGCTTGATGTCATCGATCTGGCGCGGCAGCTTCTTCACCAGCACCGTGCCGCTCGAAGTCTCGAAGATCAGCTTGCGCCCCACGTGCCCGCCCGTGTCGGCGCTCACGATCGGGATGCCCTCGTTCTTCAGCAGGTCCTCGGCGAGCTGGACGTTCCGCTCGCCGATGTTCATGAAAGGATTCGACACGTTCAGCACGATCCCGCCGCCGAAGACCTTGGCCCGCAGGTTCCTCCGCTCCGCACCGAGGTCCTGCATGCGCTCGATGAGCTTGGCGATGGCGATGTTCCCGTACCGCGGCGACGCGAGCCCCTCGCCGTTCCAGAAGGGCAGCATATAATGATTGATGCCGCCGATGCTCAGCATGCCGTCCCAGAGGCAGACCGAGACGCAGGACCCCAGCACGGTCGTCACCCTATGCGGCGTCCCCTGGGCGAAGATGCCGCCGGCCATGAGGTAGTGATGGTTTCCGTTCGGGTCGTTCGTCATCGCTTGCTGGTCAACTGCAGATGGACCGCCTCTCACCATTGCCAAAAAACCGGACCAGAAGGCGCCCCTGGTCTCGAAGACAATACTCTTGCCCCTGCCCGACAGAACCAACCGCTGTCACCTTTGCTTCCTCTCCCCTCGAGGGAGAGGATATGAGGTGAGGGGGGCATTGCTATCGGAAGGGAAAAAAGATGGATCAGAACTGCGCGCCCTCCTCGAAGATGAACTCATTCCCGTCGCCCGATGCCACGTCCACGGGGCCCGCGGTCTCGAGCTCGGCCAGCGTGACCTCGAAGGCGCAGCCTCCGCCGGGGCCGCCGGCAAGGACCACCGTGCCGCCGAGCAGCTCGGCCAGGGCCTTCGTGATGCTCAGGCCGAGGCCGTGGCCGCGGTGGCGCTTGCGCATGCCCGCGTCGAGCTGCGTGAACCGGTCGAAGATCCGCTTGCGGTCCTGCTCCGGGATCCCCCCGCCCTGGTCGATGACCGTGAAGCGCAGCTGTCGGCCGTCGCGCTCCAGGGAGAGGGTGACCGTGGAGCCCTCGGCGGTGAACTCCAGGGCATTGGCGAGCAGGTTGGCAACGATGCACTGAAGCTTCTCCGGGTCGGTGGTGAGGACGAGCGCGCCGTCCGGCCCGCCGCCCGGGCAACGGAGCTTCACGACCACCCGCCGGTGCTCCGCCCTGTGGCCGAAAGCCTCGACCTGGCCGCGGACCAGGGCCGCCACGTCCACGCGGGCCGCGCTCAGTCCGGCCTCGCCGGACTCGATCTCCGCCGCAACAAAGATGTTCCGGAGCTGAAAGTCGAGGTCAAAGGCCTCGACATGGATCGCCGCCGCGGCCTCGGCAGCGCCGGCTGCGTCGGTCTTCCCCTCGGCGATCCGGCGGGCCAGGCCGAGGATGGCGGTGAGGGGATTGTTGATCTCGTTCCGGATGTTCGAGAGGAAGTCGCTCTTGAGCGCCTCGGAACGCCGGAGCTTCTCGTTCACGGCCTCGAGGTTCCGCGTCATGGTGCGGAGATCAGAGACCGCGATCCTGCTCTCCTCCATCCTGCGGTTCAGCTCGGCTATGAGCGTGGTGTCGTCGAGTCTCTCCATGTCCTGCCTCCCTGCGCGCCCGATGCGGGCGGGCCGCCGCCCCCGGAGGATCAGCCGGCCCGGCCGCGGGTACTTACATGATAGCGGAAAATGCGCTGGTATGAACGGAAAATCACGGTTCCGGCTGGTCGCACTTCTCCTGCTGCTGGTCCTGCTTGCAGAGGCCGGCATCGGTCGTGGGGCTCAGGAAGGACCCCGCAGGGGCGGGAAGAAGGAAGGGGCTGAACGGGCCGGCCGGGGCCCCGGGCGCAGCAGCTCCAGCCGGGGCCTTCCGCTTCGGTGCGGGCTTCTGCGCGCCGGGCTGCGGGCAGCAGGCGGCCAGGTACTGGCGGATCGCCTCGGCGCCGGTCAGGAAGGTCCTCTCGTAGGTCCCGCGCACAAGCAGGACAGGCACATGCTCGATCCCCAGGCCCCGGAGCAGGGCGGCGTGTTCCTTCGCCTGGACGACCTGCACCTCGAGACCGGCACGGCCGATCTCGGTCCGGATCTCGGCGCAGTGCCTGCAGTCATCGCTCGAGAAGAGCAGGTGCTTCGCCTCTCTCGGAAGCGGCGCTCCTGCCGGTGAGCGGAGCAGGAAGAAGAGCGCCAGCACCGCCGCCAGGGCGGCGAAGCCCGCGAGCACCGCCCGGTCGCCCGAGGCGATGCGGAGCAGGGAAAGCAGCAGGAATATGCCGAGGACGCTGATGCAGAAGATGCAGAGCGTCCGGATCCAGAAGAGCTGGTACCCGACGAGGAAGCCCTCGGCCGCCAGGGCCGCGATCAGGAGGAGGGAGATGAGCCTGCCGGACGGCTCCTCCGGCCGCCGCAGCTCCTGGCCCGAAAGGACGGCGAGAAGCGAGAGGACGCCGAGGCCGGCCAGCACGAAGAGGATGTCGTCGAAGCGCGAGTAGGAGGCCACGAGCCTGCACGACGCCGTGGCGCAGATGCTCTTGCCGAAGGACTGGAGCACCGCTTCGGTCGCAAGGTAGATGGCGCCGAGGATGCTCGCGATCAGGAACAGGCGTTGGGGAAGAGATCGTTCGTTCATAAGAATACCGTACGGGTGCGGCACGGGTCAGGCGCACCATCAGCTGCCAAGGGATCAGATGCCGCGCACAGGAGCAAGAACAGTTACCGCGAAGGCGCGAGGAGCGTGAAGGACGTCAACGCTTCGGGGACCTCCCTTGTGACAGGATGTTCCTCGCGTCCTTTGCGCCCTGGCGGTCCGGCGCCGCTGCCGGCGGATCATTCAGAGCTGCTTCGCCACCGCGTCGATGAACTCCCCGGTGAGCGCGTGCTTCCCCGGCCGGGGGTCCGCGATGGCCGCCAGGTCCTTGGTCATCACGCCGTTCTCGATGGTCCGGACCACGACATCCTCGAGCTTCCGCGCGAAGACGGCCACCTCCGGCGTCCCGTCCAGCTCGCCCCGCCGGGCGATCGCGCCGGTCCAGGCGAAGATGGAGGCCACGGAGTTCGTGGAGGTGGGATTGCCCTTCCGGTGCTCGTAGTAGTGGCGCATCACCGTGCCGTGGGCGGCCTCGAACTCGTACTTCCCGTCCGGCGATACCAGCACCGAGGTCATGAGCCCCAGGCTGCCGAAGCCCGAGGCCACCATGTCGCTCATCACGTCGCCGTCGTAGTTCATGCAGGCCCAGAGCATGCCGCCCTCGGACTTGATCACCTGGGCCACCGCGTCGTCGATCAGCATGTAGCGGTAGGAGACGCCCGCCTTCTCGAGGTCCCCTTTCGCCTTCGCCACCTCGTCGGCGAAGAGGTCGCGGAAGTAGCCGTGGTACTGCTTCGAGATCGTGTCCTTGGCGCCGAACCAGATCTCCGCCTTCTCGGCGACGGCGTACTGGATGCAGGACCGGGCGAAGCTCCGGATGGACCGCTCGGTGTTGTGCATGCCCATCACCACGCCCGGCCCCTTGAACTCATGCACCGCCGCGGTCCGGGGCCGGCCGCCCCCTGCGGGCGTGAAGACGAGCTCGGCCCTGCCCGGGCCGTCCACCACCAGCTCGCTGTTCTTGTAGATGTCCCCGTAGGCGTGGCGGCCGATATGGATCGGCCGCTTCCAGAAGCGCACCGCCGGCGGGATGTTCCGGATGATGATGGGCTTCCGGAAGACCGTGCCGTCCAGGGCCGAGCGGATCGTGCCGTTCGGGCTGGGCCACTGCTTCTTGAGGCCGTACTCCTTCACCCGGGCCGCGTTCGGCGTGATGGTAGCGCACTTGACGCCCACGCCGTGCCGCCGGATGGCCTCGGCCGCCTCGTGGGTCACCCGGTCGTCGGTGTCGTCCCGGTGCTTCATGCCGAGGTCGAAGTACTTCAGGTCGACCTGGAGATGGGGCAGGATGAGCTTCTCCTTGATCATCTGCCAGATGATGCGGGTCATCTCGTCGCCGTCCATCTCGACGATGGGGTTCTTGACCTTGATAGGCACGGGAGTTCCTTGTCCTTCCAGCGGTTAGTGGTCGTTACTGGATAGTAATGCCCGGCAGGGCCGGTTGTCAACAGGACAGTGGGGAGGGAGGGGCATAGCAGCGTGGCAGGGGAATCCGGTCGTCATGCCGCCCTGAGCATCCCGGCCGCGGCCGGTCAGGAGGATTCGCCGGACCGTCCGGACATACGTCCGGACTTGACAGACCTGCACGGAACATGGTTTAATCCCCCATCGACCATGAAGCCTTTCGTGGAGCATAGAACGATCAGCGCGGCCGAAAGGGATATCCTGGTGCGCTGCCGCGCGGCTGCCCGTGAGATCGATCCGTCCGCGTCCTTCGGCGACGAACCCGCACCTGAGTCTCGTGGAGGTCATCGGGGTTGTCAAGAAGGGCGGGACTGCGCAGGTTGGGCCTTGACAGGCGCTTCAGGGGGAGGGAACATGAAGTTACCTTAGCAGACAGGAGGTGACCGCCATGAGAAGCAACAGGTTCTGGTCGCCCTACGCGGCCGGCGCCCTGCTCGGCCTGACCCTGCTGGCGACCTTCTTCATCGCCGGCCGGGGGCTCGGCGCATCCGGCGCCTTCTCGCTCGCCACGGCCACGACGCTCCATGCCGCGGCGCCCGGCCTTGCCGAGCGGCTCGACTACTTCTCCCGGTACTTCGGCTATCCCTCGCCGCTCCTGGACTGGAACATCTTCCTGATCTTCGGCGTCCTGGCCGGCGGTCTTGCCGGCGCGCTCCTCTCCCGGAACTTCGCCTGGTCCTTTGACCGCACTGCCAGCATGTCCGTGGGTTCACGCTTCAGCGCGGCCCTCTCGGGCGGGGTGCTGATCGGGTTCGCGGCCCGGCTGGCCCGGGGCTGCACCAGCGGCGTGGCGCTCACCGGCGGCGCCCAGCTCATGCTGGCCGGATGGGTCTTCGTCATCGCCATGTTCGCGGCGGGCTTCCTCTTCGCCGCGGTCTT
>CAZTXN010000003.1:0-16810 GCA_964617655.1 uncultured Nitrospiraceae bacterium
CGAGGAAACGAACGACAGGAGCCCGTCCCGCGGGACGGCGTCCCCGCGCCGGCGATGAGCCGGCCTCGACGCGCGCCACGGTCATGGACGCCGCGCGGAGCGTTTTTGCCCGCCGCGGGTTCGAGGGCGCGACCACGCGCGAGGTCGCCCGCAGGGCCGGCGTGAACACCGCCATGATCCATTACCACTTCCGGGACAAGGCGGGCCTCTACCGGGCCGTGCTGGAGCACTCCTTCCTGGAGTTCGACCGCGTCTGGGAGGACCGCATCTTCGGCTCCGACGCACCGGCGCGGCAGAAGCTCGGGACCTATATCGACGGCTTCATCCGCTTCCAGCACCGGAACGAGGAGCTGCGGAGGATCCTCTCCATGGAGTTCGCGGCCTGCGGAGAGCATACGCGCTGGCTCACGGACCGCTTCTTCCGCCGGAGCTACGGCAGGCTGGCCTCCATCTTCCGCGAAGGCATGCGCACGGGCGAGCTCCGCCGGACCGACGTGACGGTCGCGATCGCCTCCCTCATCGGCCTGCTGCTCCATCCCTTCATCCTCCGGCCCATCGCCGAGCTGGTGACGGGCCGGCGCCTGAACCTCTCAACGGCCCGGTTCGGCGGCATCGCGTCCACGCTCTTCTTCGACGGCCTGGGAGCGTCCCGCAGCGCCGGCGCGACTCGGGCCAGGAAAGGAACGCACCGATGAACCTTCTTCGCACCGTGCTCCTCGCTGCTCTGCTCATAACCGCGCCGGCGTCCGCGTCCGCCGCGGTGGTGACGCTCTCTGAGGCATGGGAGGCGGCCCTCCGGAACAGCGAGGTCGTCTCCATCTCCGCTGAGTCGATGGTGCAGAGCAGCGCCCGGGTGGATCAGGCCGGGACCTATCTCTATCCCCGGCTGACCGGAAGCGGCGCCTATACGCGCTACAACGAGGTCCTGCCGCCCGAGGGCGGGTTCGTCTTCCAGCCCCTGGACGAGGTCCGGGCCTCGCTGGTCCTGAACCAGCCGCTCTACACCGGCGGCCGCACCCTCGCTGCCTGGCGCGCTGCCCGCGGCCTCGAGAGGGCGAGCCGGCATGAACATGCGTCGGTGCGCCAGGCCGTGCTGTTCTCGGTGGCAGAGGCCTATCATGGGGTGCTCAAGGCGCGGAGCCTGGTGGAGGCGGGTCGGCGGTCCCTGGAACGGATGGAGCGCCACCGGAAGGTGACCGAGCGGGAGGCCGCAACGCGCCGGACCAAGGCGAACGCCTCGGCGCTGCTTCGCGCCGACACGCTGGTGACCCAGGCCCGGATCAGCCTGCGCCGCGCAGAAGACGGTCTGCTCGTGGCCCGGCAGCGGCTGAGCCTCGCCACGCGCCTGCCCGCGGAGATCGAGGTGACCGAACCGGAGCCCCGGAGCCTGTCGGCCGGGTCCCTGGAGCAGCTCCAGCAGGCGGCCCTGGGTCGCCGGGACGACCATGCAGCCGCACGGCTGAACGAGCAGGTGGCGCGAGAGTCCGTGACCATCACCCGGGGCGGGCATCTTCCCCAGGTCTATGCCGAGGGCGGCGTCCGGTACACCGCTTCGGACCCGGATACCCAGCTCGACGGCGTGACCTATTACGGAGGGATCAGACTCCAGGCGCCGCTCTTCGAGGGCGGCCTGATGCGGGCCGAGACCGCTGAGGCCCGCTCCCGGCTGCGGCAGGCGGAACTCTCCACGGCCCTGCTGAAGCGGCGCATCGAGGCAGAGGTCCAGGAGGCCTATATCGCGGTCCGGACCGCGGCCGCCGTGCGGGAGGCCCTCGAGCGCCAGTTCAGCGACGCCAGGGCCAATTTCGAGGCCGTGGAGGGGCTTTTTGCCGAAGGCCTGGCCCCGAGCCTCTCGCTCATCGATGCCGAGCAGGCGCTCTCCCTGACCGAGCGGGAGCTCATCACCGTGACCTGGGACGAGCGGACGGCGATCATCCGGCTGGAGCAGAGCCTCGGCCTGCCGGCCGGGGAGAGGCGGACAGGGGACTGATATGAGGCTTCCCGAGATATCCATCAAACGGCCGGTCTTCATGACCATGGTGGGGCTGGCGCTCGTCATCTTCGGCATCATCGCCTATCCGCGCATGGCCCTGGACCTCTTTCCCGAGGTCAACTTCCCGGTGGTGAACATCACCACCAAGCTGGTGGGCGGCACGCCGGAGATCATGGAGGCCGATGTCACGGACGTGATCGAGGAGGCCGTGAACACCATCGGCGGGGTCAAGACGCTCACCTCGCGCAGCATGGAAGAGTTCTCCATCGTGACCGTCGAGTTCCTGCTTGAGAAAGATATTGAACAGGCGGCCCAGGACGTGCGTGATAAGGTGGCGGCCGTTCGAAACCGCTTGCCCGAGGATGCTGAGCCGCCGGTGATCGAGAAGATCAGCCCCTCGGACCAGCCGATCATCTGGATCGCGCTCTGGGGCGACCGCACGGTCCGGGAGATGACCCATTTTGGCGACAAGGTGCTGAAGCGGGAGATCGAGAAGATCCCGGGCGTGGGGTCGGTCACGATCAGCGGCGGACGGGAGCGGCAGGTCCGGTTCTGGCTCGACCGGCGCAAAATGGCGGAAACAGCGCTCACCGCCGCGGATGTGAAGCAGGCCCTTGGGGCTGAGCACAAGGAGGTCCCGGGCGGCAGGATCGAGTCCAGCCGGCTGGAATACCTTGTCAAGACCAAGGGAGAGTATGAAACACCCGAGGCATTCAACGAGATGGTGATCGCCTACCGCCACGGCAGGCTGATTCGGCTGAAGGACATCGGGTATGCCGAGGACGGGCTGGAGGACGAACGGTCCCTCACGCGGTACAACGGCAGGACCGCGGTGGGCCTCGAGGTGAAGCGCCAGTCAGGCGAGAACACCGTTACCGTCGCCGAGCGGGTGAAGGCGGCCGTTGCGGCGGTCGCGCCGCCGGAGGGCATGCAGCTCAATATCACCTTCGACCAGTCGGTGTACATCCGGCGGTCCATCGAGGACGTGGAGGTGGCGCTCTGGCTCGGCGGCATCCTGGCGGTCGTGATCATCTTCATCTTCCTCCGGAGCGTGCGCAGCACCCTGATCAGCGCCGTGGCGCTCCCGGCCTCGGTCATCGCCGCCTTCGCCTTCATCCAGGCCTTCGGGTTCACCCTGAACATGATGACCATGCTGGCCCTCTCGCTCTCCATCGGCATCCTGATCGACGACGCCATCGTGGTGATCGAGAACATCTACCGCCGCATGGAGGAAGGGGAGCCGCCGGTCCAGGCCGCGCGGGAGGGGGCGTCCGAGATCGGGCTGGCGGTCATGGCAACGACCTTCTCGATCGTCGCGGTCTTCGTGCCCGTGGCCTTCATGAAGGGCATCGTGGGCAAGTTCTTCTTCGAGTTCGGCATCACCGTGACCGTTGCGGTGCTGATCTCGCTCTTCGTCTCCCTCACCCTGACCCCCATGCTCTCGTCGCGGTTCTTGTACTATAGGCAGAAGCACGGGAAGGCGTATATGTTCCTCGAAAAAGGGTATGAGAAGCTCTACGAGCTCTACCGGCCGATCCTTGGGTGGGCACTTCGTCACCGGCCCACGGTACTTGCGATCGCAGCGGCAAGTGTCGTCATCGGTCTATTCCTATTCGGGAGGCTGGGGAAGGAGTTTCTTCCCGATGAAGACCAGGGCCGTTACATGGTCCGTCTCAAAACACCGGTCGAGTACTCACTGCCCCGTGCGGACGGCAGGATGCGGGAGATCGATGAGCAGCTGCGCAGGCGGCCGGAGGTCCTGAGCACCTTCTATGTGACAGGATCGGATTTCGCTCAGGACATAAATAAGAGCCGGATATTTGTCAATTTGAAGGAGCGATCTGAGCGGATTGTCGACCAGACCGGAGCAATGGCGCTTGCCCGTCAAGAGATCAAACAACATCAGGATATTACCTCTTCGGTCGAGGAGGTGGCCATGGTGGGCGGCGGATTTCGGGCCGCGCCGATCCAGGTCATGATCCAGGGCCGGAAGCTCGATGAGGTGCAGCAGCGCGCCGTTACGATCAGCAGGGAGTATGCGCAGGTCCCCGGCATAGCGGACGTGGACATGGACATCGAGCCGGGAAAACCCGAGGTGCGCATCCAGATCGACCGCGAGCAGGCCGCGAACTACGGCGTGACCGCCGCGGCCATCGGAAGCGCCGTCAATACCCTGATCGGCGGCGAGATCATCGGCAAGTTCAAGGACCCGCAGGAGGGCGAGCGCTACGACATCAAGGCCCGGCTGACGGCCGGCGACCGGTCCCGGCCGGCGGACATCCGCGACATACGGGTTCGCTCGACCAGCGGAGAGATCGTCAGGCTTGATCAGGTCACGAGTTCATCGGCGGGAGAGGGACCCACGGTCATTACCCGGTTCAACCGGCTGCCTGCTGCGGCGATCTTTGCCAACGTGGAGCGGGAAAAGCCAATGGCCCAGGCGATGTCGGACGTGAACAGGATCATCGAGCAGAATATCGCGGCAGATCAGTCGTACCGGCATCTGGGCATGGGTGATGCAATGCTGGAATCCTTCGAGAGCATCGCCTTCGCCCTGGTCATCGCGATCATCATGGTCTACATGGTCCTGGCCTCCCAGTTCGAGAGCTTCGCGCATCCCTTCACGATCATGTTCTCCCTGCCGGTGAGCTTCATCGGCGCCATGGGCCTGCTGCTGATCACCGGCGAGCGGGTGAACATCTTCAGCCTCATCGGCATCATCATGCTGATGGGCCTGGTGACCAAGAACGCCATCCTGCTGGTGGACTATACCATCACCCTCCGGGGGAGGGGAATGACCCGGGACGAGGCCCTGCTCAAGGCAGGCCCCATCCGGCTCCGGCCCATCCTGATGACCACGGCTGCCATGATCTTCGGCATGCTTCCCACGGCGCTCAAGATCGGCGAGGGCGCCGAGCTCCGGGCGCCCATGGCCATTGCGGTCATCGGCGGCCTGATCACCTCCACCATGCTCACTCTGGTGGTGGTCCCGGTGGTCTACTCCCTGGTGGATGACCTCGAAAAGAAATTTAAGAAAGATGTCGTAAGGCATTGAATGTATAAAATAAATACGAATTTACAAAATCCTAAGTAACACTTTAATCCTTGGTCGGCCTGAATATGCTTACCCTCGGTCATATCACCTATGCGAACTGCCTTCCTGTCCATGCGGGCATCCTTTCCGGCGCTGTGCCGTTCCCCTTCAGGCTCGTCCGGGGCATCCCCACGGAGCTGAACAGGCTCCTTCACGAAGGCGCCCTGGATGTCTCGCCTTCTTCCTCGATCGAGTATGCCCTGCATGCCGGTCGATACCGCATCCTGCCCGGCTTCTCGATCACCTCGCGGACCGAGGCCCTGAGCATCATCCTCGAGAGCCGCGTGCCGGTCGAGGAACTGAGCAGCAGGACCGTTGCCCTGACCACCGCCTCGGCCACCTCGGTCGTGCTGCTCAGGATCATCCTGGAGCTTTTTCACGGCGTCCTGCCCCGGTATCAAGAGTACGAGCAGGGAAGGGAAGAACCCTACGCACAGGCCGATGCCGTGCTGACCATCGGCGACCTGGCCCTGCAGCGGGCGGCAGCGCCGGCCTTCCCTCATGTCTACGACCTCGGCGCGCTCTGGCATCAGCGCACCGGACTTCCCTTCGTCTTCGCCCTCTGGCAGGTGAACTATCACAAAAGGCTTGAGCAGGAACTCGGCAGGCTTTATGATGTCCTGCAGGCATCGAAGGAGTACGGCCTTGCCCGGCTCGACCCCCTTGCCGGAGTGCACGCAGCGGAGTTCGGCATGGCCCCGGAAGCGCTGCTGCGCTACTGGAGGACCTTCAGCTACGACCTGGGTCCGGAGGAGCAGAAGGGCCTGCTCGCCTGCTACGGACATGCCGCTGACCTGGGGGTCATCAGGAGCGTTCCCGAGCTCTCCTTCTGGACCCGGACCGAGTGAGATGACGAGCGAAGCGAACAACACCTTTCAGCAGCACGGCCATGGAGATGATGAGCACGGCCATGGACACGGCCACGGCCTCGCCCGGGGACGGCTGAGCAGCAGCGGGCGGCGGGGCCTGCTCATCGCCCTCTCCATCACGGTCCTCATGATGGTCGCCGAGGTCATCGGCGGCCTGCTCTCGAACAGCCTCGCCCTCCTGTCGGACGCCGGCCACATGTTCACCGACAGCCTGGCGCTGGCGCTCTCCTTCTTCGCCATGAAGTTCGCCGAGATGCCGGCCACGGAGCGCAGGACCTTCGGCTTCTACCGGCTCGAGATCCTGGCCGCGCTGGCCAACGGCTCGGTGCTTATCCTCATCTCGCTCTATATCCTCTACGAGGCCTATCTGCGCATCCTGGCGCCCGAGCCGGTCCAGAGCACCCTGATGCTGATCGTCGCGGCCCTCGGCCTGGTGGTGAACATCATCGGCGCCTTCTTCCTGATGGGCCACCGCAGGACCAGCCTGAACATCCGCGGCGCTTTCATCCATATCATCGGCGATGCAGTCTCCTCGGTGGGTGTCATCATCGGCGGAGTCATCATCGCCGCCACGGGCTGGTACATCGTGGACCCGGTCCTGAGCATCCTGATCGCCCTGGGGATCATCGCCGGCGCGGCCGGCCTGGTCATGGAGTCCGTGAACATCCTGCTCGAGTCCGTGCCGTCCCACCTCGATCTCGCCACCGTGGCCGCGGAGATCGGGAAGGTCCCGGGCGTGCACGAGGCCTATCACATCCATGTCTGGACCATCACCTCGGGCGTCAATGCCCTGAGCGCCCACGTGATCATCGACGACCGCACGGTCAGCACCAGCAGGGAGATCCTCGACGATATCCGCTCGCTGCTCGCCCGGCGGTTCAGGATCCTGCACAGCACCATCCAGCTCGAGTGCGAGCGCTGCGAAACCGGCGGCTTCTGCAGCCTTCCCCAGGATGTCAGGAACAACCGCTAGCAGGCCCGCTCCGCCTGCATCTTCCTTGACAGCGTCTGCGCCTTTCGTTAGACTACTGCTGCCCCTTCCAGCGTTCTTACACTATGGAACAGAATGTTTCACCACAGGTGCTGGTGACCGGAGCCACGGGCTTTCTCGGCAGCCACGCGGCGGACCTCCTGACAAGCAAAGGGTATACGGTCACCTGCCTGGTGCGCGATCCGGGCCGGCTCCGGTGGCTGGAAGGAAAGAACGTACGGCTGGTGCAGGGCGACTGCTGCGACCCTTCCTCCCTTGCAGGAGCGGTCCGGGACGCATCCTTCGTGGTCCATGCCGCCGGGGTGACCAAGGCCCTCCGGAGGTCCGAGTATCACGCCGTGAACACCGGGGGAACGGAGAACCTCCTGCGGGCCTGCGGAGAGCAGGGCCGGGCGATCAAACGGTTCGTCCTGGTCTCGAGCCGCGCTGCCGCCGGGCCGGACGGCCTGGACCGACCGGTCTCGGACTACGGATGGAGCAAGCTCCGGGCCGAGGAGGCGGCATTCCGCTTCCAGGACCGTTTCCCGGTGACCATCCTCCGCCCCACGGCGCTCTACGGGCCGCGGGACAGCGATGTCTTCCAGCTCTTCCGCATGGCGGCGAAGGGCCTCCTGCTCGAGATCAGCGGCCCCGAGCGCTTCCTGCAGTGGTGCCATGTGGCCGACGCCGCTGCTGCGGTCGTCCTGGCGCTTGAGCAGCGGGGTTCCGGCGGCCGCGCCTACTGCATCGCCGAGGAGCGCGCCTACTCGCTCACCGAATTCCGGCAGGCGCTTCTGAGGAGCGGCGGCGTACAGGCCCGGGTCGTACGGGTCCCGCGGTTCGCTGCCGCGGGATTCGCCCTGGCAGCGGAGCTCGCCGGCCGGCTCCGGGGGAGGCCGACGATCATGAACCGCCAGAAGGTCCATGAAGCAGCACAACCTGGCTGGACCTGCGACACCGGTCCGGCGTCGCGGGACCTGGGCTTCCGCGCCGCCCTGCCGCTCGAGCAGGGGCTGGCCATGACCTGGGCATGGTACCGGCAGCAGGGATGGCTCCGGTGACGCCGGGGCAGGGAGGGACCGCAGTGGATCTCTTCGAGAAGTGCCGCAGGTACACGGCGGCCAAGGAAGTGATGGCAGCGGGGTTCTACCCCTATTTCCGCGTGGTCGAGTCCGAGCAGGACCCCGAGGTGACCGTCGGCGGCAGGCGGATGATCATGCTCGGGTCGAACAACTACCTCGGGCTCACGAGCCATCCGAAGGTCAAGGAAGCGGCCGCAGAGGCCGTGCGGAGGTACGGCAGCGGCTGCGCCGGCTCGCGCTTCCTGAACGGCACGCTGGACATCCATGTGCGGCTCGAGGAGCAGCTGGCCCGCTTCTTCCGGAAGGCCGGCGCGCTCACCTTCTCCACGGGCTACCAGACGAACCTGGGCATCATCTCCTCGCTCTGCGGCAAGGATGACGTCATCATCGTGGACAAGCTGGACCATGCCAGCATCTTCGATGCCTGCAGGCTCTCCTTCGCCGAGGTCCGGAAGTTCCGGCACAACGACATGACGAGCCTCGAGACCGCGCTGCGCGAGAACGGCGGCCGCGGCAAGCTCGTGGTCGTGGACGGCGTCTACAGCATGGAAGGGGACATCGCCCCGCTCGACCGGATCGTGCCGCTCTGCCGGCAGTACGGCGCCCGGCTGATGGTGGACGACGCCCACGGCGTGGGCGTGCTCGGCGCCACCGGCCGGGGCACGGCGGAGCATTTCGGCCTCGAGAAGGAGGTGGACGTCATCATGGGGACCTACAGCAAGTCGCTCGCCTCCATCGGGGGCTTCGTCGCAGCGGATGAGGACGTGATCCACTACATCAAGCATACCTCCCGGCCGCTCATCTTCTCGGCCAGCCCGCCGCCGGCATCGGTGGCATCGGTCATCGCGGCCCTGGAGATCATCGACCAGGAGCCGGAGCGCCGCGTCGCCCTCTGGCGGAACACCAACAAGATGATGGCGGCGTTCCGCGCCATGGGCTTCGACACCGGCGCCTCGACCACGCCCATCATCCCGCTCCTGATGGGCGAGATGGACCGGGCCTTCCTCATGTGGAAGGTCCTGCACGAGGAAGGCCTCTTCGTGAATCCCGTGGTCCCGCCGGCGACCCAGCCGGGCCGCTGCCTCATCCGGACGAGCTACATGGCCACGCACAGCGAGGCCATGCTCGACCGGGTGCTCGAGATCCTCGGCCGTGCGGGAAGGAAGCTGGGGGTGATCCCGTGAGCTCTTCCATCGTGATCGAGCAGGTGACGGACCCGCAGGGCCTCGGCCGGTTCATCCGGTTCCCCTGGGCGGTCTACGAATCGGAGCCGAACTGGGCGCCGCCGCTGGTCAGCGAGATGGAGTTCCTGCTCGGTGACGGAAACCCCTTCTTCCGCCATGCCGAGGCGGCCTGGTTCCTGGCGGTCCAGGACGGGACGGACGTGGGCCGCATCGGCGCGATCATCGACCGCAATCACATCAACTTCCATAACGAGCAGACCGGCTTCTTCGGGTTCTACGAGGCCTTTCCCGACCTCCAGGTCGCCGAGGCGCTGCTCGGCGCGGCCGGCGACTGGCTGCGCAGCCGCGCCATCGAGGTGATGCGCGGCCCCGTGAACCCCTCGACGAACGACGAGTGCGGCTTCCTGGTCGACGGCCATGACCGCCCGCCCATGATCATGATGCCCTACACGCCGCCGTACTATCTCGACCAGATGGAGAGCTGCGGCATGGCGAAGGCAAGGGACCTGCTCGCCTACCTCTCGTCCATCCGGGACGTCGCGTCGGTCGGGAGGCTCGAGAAAGTCGCGGCGGGGGTGCGGCGGCGGCTGCCCGGCCTGGCGGTGCGGCCCATCGACCGGAAGCGCTTTCCGCGCGAGCTGGGCATCGTGAAGGACATCTACAATTCCGCCTGGAGCCGGAACTGGGGCTTCGTGCCCATGACGGACGAGGAGATCGACTCCATGGCCAGGCGGCTGAAGCCGCTCATCGTGCCGGAGCTCGTCCTGATCGCCGAGCTGGACGGGCAGCCCGCCGGGTTCCTGATGACCATCCCGGACTACAACCAGGTGCTGCGCAGGCTGAACGGCAGGCTGGGGGTCCTGGGGGCGCTCCGGTTCCTCTGGTACCGGCGGTCGATCAGCGACGTCCGCGTCATGACCCTGGGCATCAAGGAGAAGCACCGCAGGCGGGGCATCGAGGCGCTGCTCTACCTCGAGGCCTTCCGCGCGGCGCTGCGCAAGGGCTACCGGAACGCGGAGATGTCCTGGGTGCTGGAGGACAACATCCTGATGCAGCGGGGCTGCGAGCTCATGGGCGGGAAGCTCACCAAGCGCTACCGCGTCTTCGAGAAGCGGCTGGCGCCATGAAGCATCCGGGACGGAAGCTCTTCCACCTCCTCGGCGGCCTGGGCCTGCTTTCGCTCTACTACCTCCTCGGCAGGGAGCGGGCGCTCGCTGCCTACGCCGCGCTCCTGGCCGCGGTCCTCGCCCTGGACCTTGCCCGGCTGAAGATCCCGTCCTTCAACCGCTTCGTGTACGAGCGCTTCGGCAGCTTCATCCGCCCGTCGGAGCGAGACCGGCTGACCGGGACCGGACCCTACATCCTCGGCATCGGCCTCTCGCTCCTGCTCTTCCGGCCCGAGATCGCCACCGCGGCGGTCTGTTTCCTGGCCGTCGGGGACGTTGCCGCGACGACGGTGGGCGAGCGGTACGGACGCACGAAGATCTCGGGCGAGAAGAGCCTGGAGGGCGCCCTGGCGTTCATCGCCGCGGCAGCGGCTGCAGGGTCCCTGCTCGGCCTCGTCGGGATACCGGTCACGCACGGCCTGGTGCTGACCGGCGCCCTGGTCGCCGCGGCCGTCGAGCTGCTCCCGCTGCGCGTGAACGACAATCTGGTGATCCCGCTCGCCTCAGGCGGGGCGATGGAACTGATCGCCCGGCTGACCGGCTGCGCCTAGGAGGAACCGCTGGAACCGCGACGCCAGCGGTATCGTCAGTCCCGTCAATGCCGCTCCGGCGATCACATCGATGACATAGTGATAGCGCAGGTAGACCGTCGAGACGACCAGTCCGGCCACGGCCGGAACGAGGACCGCGGTGAAGGCCCGCTCCCGGAACCTCCGCGCATAGAAGAGCGTGAGGAGCGCCACGGCCGTGTGGCCGCTGGGAAAGGCGTCGGTCTTGGTGTTCTCGAGCCGGTTGAGCGTCTCCTGGATCGCGATGACCAGCGGGCTTGCCTGGAGGTCCGCGGTCTGGAGATGGGCGAGCGTGAACCGCGGACCCACGGCGGGGACGAGCAGGTAGCCGATGTAGGAGAGCAGGAAGCAGAGCACGATCCCGAAGACCGCCTCGTCGAATTCCCGCTGCCTGCCGCGGACGGCCAGCACCGCGCAGAGCGCCACGGGCATGGGATAGTAGGAGATATAGGCGAACTGCATGACCGTGGTGAGCAGCGGATGGATGTACCGCTCGAGCAGGACCGTGGGGTGATGCCCCAGGAAGAGCGCCTGGTCGATCCTGATCAGCGCTTCGTCATAGGCGGCGCGGCGCACCCAGGGGATCAGGTCGCCCAGGGAGTCGAAGATCACGGGGACGAGCAGGACCGGCAGGAAAGCATGGAGATGGCGGATCCCCGCCGCCGGCCGGGCCGCGGACGCCGCGGCGACCAGGACCAGCGCCAGAACGGCGGCGGCGTACCGCAGCAGGAGCCAGTGCCAGTGGGGGATGCGGAAGGAAAAGGCAGCGGTCACGCATGCCAGGGCCGCGATGAACGCGAGGGTCAGCAGGTCGACGGCGCGGAACCGGGGGCGCATGGGCCTTTATACCGTACCCCGTGGGGAAAAGCAAGGCAGTGTGTTATACTGGACGACGAAGCGGCAGAGGAGGCCGTCCATGCCGAGCGTTGAATCGATCTTCCGCGTCAAGCTCCCCGTCAGGTCCGTCTGGTCCTTCATGTCCGACCGGAGCGAGGTAGGCTGCCTCTTTCCCGGCTGCATCGGCGTCACGATCCTGAACGACCGCGACGCGATCTGGAAGGTACGGGCGACCTTCGGCCCCTTCGCCAAGGTGATCGAGATGCGGACCCATACCACGGTCTTCAGCGAGCTCGAGCAGCTCTCCTGGACCGGCAGCGGCGACCACCTGCAGATGTCGGGCGACGTCATCCTCCGCCCGGTCTCGGCGAACGAGACCGAGGTGACCTACCGCCTGGAGGCGCATGTGACCGGCCCCTTCGCCAGGCTCCAGGACATCGTGGTGGCCGAGAAGCTCCGGGAGATCAAGAAGAAGTTCGTCAAGAACATCAAGAACGAGCTGGAGTGGCCGCTGGAGGACTGAGGGAGCGATCACGTGACGATGGCGAGATGGAAACAGGCCGCCTGGACCGCGGCCGTGCTGGCCGCTGCAGCGGCAGCGCTCATCCTCCTGCTGCGCAAGAAGCCGGTGCAGGTGAGGGCTGTGGAGCTTCAGCGCGGGGAGCTGCGCGTGGTGGTGAACGCGACCACCACCTCTACCGTGCGGTCGGAGTTCGAGGTCACGCTCTCCGCGCAGAGGACCGGCAGGATCACGGAGCTCGCGGTGCGCGAGGGCGACCGCGTGGCAAAGGGCGCCGTGGTGGCGCGGCTGGACCTGACCGAGGAATCGGTCCAGTCCGAGAGCGTCCTCGCCCAGAGCGCGGCGACCTTCCAGGAGGCGGAGCGGAACTACCGCCGCGCCGAAGAGCTGCACGCCAAGGGCCTCATCGCCCAGCAGGAGCTCGACACGTCCCGCAGGGCCTTCGAGGTCGCCCGGACGCAGCATGAGGCGGCCGCCGAGGACCTGAAGGTGCGGCGCGGATACTCGGTCATCCGGGCCCCCTTTGACGGCATCATCGCGAACCGGTATGCCGAGTCCGGGGAGCTGCTGCTGCCGGGCAAGCAGATCGTGATGATCGTGGACCCGGACCGCATCTACGTGCTGGCCACGATCGACGAGGTGGACGTGGGCCGGCTGCGCATCGGGCAGGAGGTGCAGATCACCGTGGACGCCTTTCCCGGCGAGCAGTTCCGCGGCCGGATCGGCCGGATATCGCCCATCGTGAGCGGCGGCAAGCTCGAGACGCGGACCGCCGATGTCTGGATCTATTTTGCGAAGAAGGACCGCCGTCTCAAGCCCGGCATGTCCGCGGACATCGAGATCCTGATCGCGGCGCTCACGGACGTGCTTGCCGTTCCCACCCAGGCCATCATCGACCGGAGCGGCGCGAAGCAGGTCTACCTGGCCGATGCGCCGGCGCTCCGGCCCGGCATCCGCTCGAAGGTCGCGCTCCGTCCCGTCGAGGTCGGGGAGAGCAACTGGGTTCTGACCGAGATCCGGTCCGGCGCGGGTCCCGGCGCGCTGGTCGTCACGACGCCCGGCGCCGAGGGCCTCCGGGACGGCGCGACAGTGGTCCTCGAGCGGGACGAGGCCGCACGGTGAACCATGATCGAGCTCCGGGACGTACACAAGACCTACCGCATGGGCGAGCTCGAGATCTGCGCCCTCTGCGGCGTCTCGCTCGACGTGGCGCAGGGCGAGCTGATCGCGGTCATGGGGCCATCGGGCTCGGGGAAATCCACGCTCATGAACGTCATCGGCTGCCTGGACCGGCCCACCTCGGGCGCCTACCGCTTCGGGGACCGCGAGATCGGCGGCATGGACGATGACGAGCTTGCCCACATGCGGAATGCACGGATCGGCTTCGTCTTCCAGTCCTTCAACCTGCTGAACCGCTTCACCGCCCTCCAGAACGTCGCCATGCCCCTGGTCTACAGCGGCGTACCGTCCCGGGAGCGGCCCCTCCGCGCCCGGCCGGTGCTCGAGCGGGTCGGTCTCGGGGATCGGCTGGACCACCGGCCGTCCGAGCTCTCGGGAGGCCAGCAGCAGCGCGTGGCCATCGCCCGGGCGCTGGTGAACGACCCTCCGCTGCTGCTCGCCGACGAACCCACGGGCAACCTGGACAGCCGTTCGGGCGCCGAGGTGCTCGACATCATCACCGACCTGAACCGGCGCGGCGTTACCGTGATGATCGTGACCCATGACCGCGACGTGGCCGCCCGCTGCCGCAGGGTCATCACCCTGAAGGACGGAAGGGTGACGAGCGACGAGGCCGGCGCATGAACCTGATCGAGACCTTCCGGGTCGCCCTCGAGGCCCTGCTCTCGAACAAGGTCCGGGCCGGCCTGACCATGCTCGGCGTCATCATCGGCGTGACGGCGGTCATCCTGCTGGTCTCCATCGGCGAGGGCGCCAGGGTCTACATCACCCGGGAGCTCACCGGCCTGGGCACCAACCTCCTGATCATCACGCCCGGCAAGACCTCGACGAGCGGCGGATTCCACCCGCCCTCGGTCGGCACGGTCCGCAAGCTCACCTACGACGACGCCCAGGCCCTGAAGCGGCGGGCCTGGCTGCTCTCCGACGCCGTGCCCATCGTGCTCGGCACCGGCACGGTCAAGTACCAGAACCGCACGCGGGACACCATGATCATCGGCACCACGGCCGAGTTCGAGCGCGTCAGGAACCTCTTCGTCGAGATCGGCTCCTTCGTGACCCAGGCGAACGTGGACGCCCGGGAGAAGGTCGTGGTGCTCGGCAGGCGGGTGAAGGACGAGCTCTTCGGCGCCGGAAACGCCCTGGGCAAGGTCGTGACCGTGAGCGATGCGCGGTACCGCGTGGTCGGCGTGATGCGCAAGAAGGGGATGAGCCTGGGCTGGGACGTGGACGACGTGACCTTCATCCCCGTGACGAGCGGCCAGGAGCTCTTCGACACGGACTCGCTCTTCGAGATCATCGCCTCCACGCCCCGGGCCGAGGACACGGAGCGCGCCGTGGCCCAGATCAAGGAGGTCCTGATCAGGCGCCACGCCCACAAGGAGGACTTCACGGTCAACACCCAGGGCGCCATCCTCCAGACCATGCAGACGATCCTGTCGGTCCTGACCGCCGTGCTCGGCGGCATCGCCGGCATCTCGCTGCTCGTGGGCGGGATCGGGATCATGAACATCATGCTGGTCTCGGTGCGCGAGCGCATCCGGGAGATCGGCATCCGGAAGGCCGTCGGCGCCCGGAACCGGGACATCATGGCGCAGTTCATGATCGAGGCCCTGACGCTCTCGGGCCTGGGAGGGGTGATCGGCATCCTGCTCGGCGTGGGCATCGCGCTCCTCATCCCGGTCTTCGTGACCGTGCTGCCCACCAGCGTCTCGTTCTGGTCCATCGCCACGGCCTTCTCCTTCTCCCTGGCCGTGGGCGTCTTCTTCGGCGTCTATCCGGCCCGCAAGGCCGCCCTCCAGGACCCCATCCAGGCCCTGCGCTGGGAGTAGGCCGCGCCGTCTTCGCGGCTCTGCTATACTCGTTCCAGGGGAGGACGGACCTCAGGTTCCGCGGAGGGCGTCCTGCATGAAGGACCGGTCAGGCATCTTCCTGGTCAAGACCGACTGGTGGTACGTGGAGCGGATGGTCTGGCTGGCCGCGGGCATCGATGTCGCGGCGAGCACGGTCCTGGCCTCCCTGCATCATCCCGGCTGGACCTATTCCATCCTCTTCGTGGGCGTCTGCTCCCTCCTGGCGGCCTTCACCGGCTTCTGCGTCCTCGGGAACCTCTTCTACCTGCTCGGCGCCCAGCCCCTGGCGCCCGCCCGCGGCATGTACCGCAACGGCCGGTGGTCGCGGCTCTACTGCATGCAGACGGACCAGTGGTTCCTGGAGCGGCGCATCTACCTCTTCGTGGGCGTGAATCTCTCGGTCTCCTCGCTGCTCGCCCGGTATCACAGCACCGCCTGGCTCTGGTTCACCGGCTTCGTCGGCGGAGCCACCATCGTCTTCGCCTTCACCGGCTTCTGCATCATGGCGAACCTTCTCTACCGGCTCGGAGCGGAACCGCGGATGTGCCGGTTCCTCTGAGCGTCAGAACCTTCCCGCCTCCGCCCGGACCTGCGCGAGCGGTATCCGGTACCTGCCTGCCTCGGACCGTCCCGGAAGCCGTATGGGATAGCATCCGCCGATGCCTGTATCGAGCTGGTAGATCGAGTACCGGGTGTCGCACGCGCGGCAGACGACCTGCTCCTCCCGGAAGGCATAGCCCTGCTTCCGGGCATAGCAGGTCACGCAGGCGTCGAAATAGGACTGCACTCCGGCCGCCAGCCTGACAACGAAGAAGCTGATGTACCTGCCGTCATGCACGACCGTGAAGTACCGCGGGACCTCGAGCGGCAGCGAAGCGGTCTCCAGGACGATCTCGCCGCCCTCGACCGGCGGGGCGGCATAGCGAGGCTGGCGACTGCAGGCGCTCAGGATGCAGAGCACGACGAATACGACGGCGGACAGGATGATGCCTGTTTTCCACTGCGCAGAGAGAAAGGTTCCATGCATAGGCTATGATACACCGGCCGGTCCGGTTCGTTCAAGAGGCACGGCCGGAATGCGTGCTTAGTTGTCCTGTGCGCCCTCCTGGATCCACCGCAGGACCGCCTTATAGTCGGCATCGTCCGTCTTCCAGAAGGAGCCGCCTGGATGGATCGTCACGCCTTCTGCCTGGATCATCGTTCTGAGCAGTGCAGGGCTGTCGGCGGGCGTTGCGGTGTCCACTACGCTCCGGATGCCCGGCTTGACCACCGGCACGGCGCCGCTGAGATACGAGGAGCCGGCATAGGACGTAAGATCCATGCCGCCGCTGTAATCGATGGACGTGACCTCGGCGTTGGTGAGCGGCACGTCCGTGGTGTTCGTGGAGGCCGTCGATACGTCGCTCATGGTCACCAGCCGGGTGGGCTTCGCTCCGGGAACGTGGCAGGGTGCGCATTTGCTCACAAAGATCGGCAGCACATGCTTCCGGAAGCTGA
>CAZTXN010000003.1:16910-42413 GCA_964617655.1 uncultured Nitrospiraceae bacterium
TGGCAGGGTGCGCATTTGCTCACAAAGATCGGCAGCACATGCTTCCGGAAGCTGAGCGACGATGACGGATAGGATGCAAGCGATCTCTTCCGGGAAGCCCATGCAGCGCCGGTACTGCCGAAGGGTGAATGATGCATGTTGCAGCTCATCCGCGGGACCAGGCCATTTGCGCCTCCGACAGGGGCGATCGTCACCATATGACGGACGGCGCCATCGGGATTCCTGACCCACGCTTTGTACTGCCAGGTACGCGGATCGGAGGGGTCGGCCGGTGTGACCGAGCCGTCGGCGTGGACGGTATAGAGGAGATGGGTGGTCCCGCCGTGGCTTGCGATGGCATACGGATTGCTCGCAATGGGCGCATAGGTCCAGAAGTTGCCTGCGTCATTGGTGGTCATGCTCAGGACGTTCCCGGAGCGGTCCTGGAGCATGACCTCGGCGCCCTTCAGCACCCGCCGCGCGGCGCGGTCCTCATAGATCGTCCCGGCGACCGTGAAGACGTAATTGCCGGCCTTTCCGTTGGGGGTATGACAGATCGCGCAATCCTCGCCTGCATTGTGAAGGCCCGTGCTGGCGCCGTTGTCCTTGCCGGGAACATGGCCGGTCGGAGGCGGCTGGAACCTTCTCGCATCGGCATTGAAGTTCGATGGACCATAGGTGATCGTCTGCGCGGACAACAGGGTGAATGCGGCAACGGTCAGGGCTCCGCTCAAGAGCGTTGCGGTCAGGATCTGTTTCATGGTAAGGTATTCCTCCTTGCTCTCGTATCAGAATCAATGGCAGTCGCCGCCGCCGCCGCTGGCGCCGCCGCTGCTGCCGCCGGGAACGATCTGGCCCGTTGCGGGATCGACCATGGAGACGCCGCCGGTGTCGCGGTTCGATCTCGGTGCGCCGATCAGGAGCATGCCGCTCCCGCTGCGGGCAAGTGCGGTTCCGTACTGCTGGTTCTTTACCAGGCCATTGAATACCGTCGAGTGCGCGATGGTCATCGACGGCGCAACATCCTTCCCCTTGAAAAGGTAAACCTTCCCGCTCAGGATGTTCTGCTCTGTCGCTGTGGCAACGTCGGTCAGGGGCGAACCGACGGCAAAGTCCGGTATCGCGTCGCCGTCCACATATCCCATGGCCGCCAGGGCCGCACCGAAGCGACTGAAGAGCCCCTGGCCGTTGATGCGAGCGATGAGCTCGGACGGGGGAGTGGCCGCATCGAGATTAATGGTCCCGTTCGCTGTCCCCCTGACAAGATAGACGCTGCCCGTATCCCGGTAGCCGCCGATGGCCGCATTCGGCGCGCCAACGGCGATCTCGGCCGTGCCGTCCCCGTCGATCTCGCCGATCACGGCGATGGCCTTGCCGAAACCGGAGGAGGTGCTCGTCAACGTGATGTCAGGAGCATTGATCGCAGGAGCGAACAGTGCCCCTCCGAAATAGATCAGGACCTTGCCGCTCGCGGACAAGGCCAGATCGGCGATGCCGTCGCCGTTCACATCACCCGATGCCACGGCCAGGCCGAGACCTTTGTTCACTGTAGATGCATAAAGGGAAACACGCGTTGTGAAATCCGGGGCAAAATAGACGTATACCGCTCCGCTCTGGTAAAGGGCAGGATCGCTGGTATTGAAGGGGGCGCTGACGACGAGATCCGCCAGCTGGTCGCCGTTCAGATCGCCGGCAGCAAGAGCATAGCCGAACTTCGCCATGGGAGCATCGCCGCCGATGGTGGTGATGGCATCTCCATTTCGTCCACCGCGATAGATCGTGACCGTGCCGCTCAGTGATGTGTCGCCTGGCGCGGGTCCGCTTCCATGGATCGCGCCGACGGCAAAATCGTCCCTTCCATCCCCGTCGGCGTCTCCCAGGTTCACGATGGAATACCCGAAATTATCGCCGCCGGTCAGCAGGGCCGTGTTGGTCGAGCTGTAGCCGGACTCGGTTCCCGCATACACGAGGACCACGCCGGTTCCCGATGCTGTTGCGGCGTAAGGAGCCCCCACCAGCTTGTCCTCGATGCCGTCGCCGTCCACGTCCGCGAACCCGACGGCCTGCCCCTGTTTGCTGCCCGTGAGCGTCATGGTCGGCGGCGACGTGCTGCCGTCGTTGCCGCCGCGGCAGCTGAGCGCCAGCACACAGACGGCGGAGAGGGTGAGAGCGATTCTCAAGTGAATGATCACGTTATGCACTCCTTTCAAGAACGATGCAGCGGCTAGAACCGATAGGATATTCCGGACACCAGACGATAACTGGATACCAGCTGAATGCCGTTGACCTTTTCCCAGACCGGGACCTGTATCTTGGCGGTGACCGCCATCTGCCTGTGGGGAAACAGCTCTATCCCCGGAGCGATCCAGAGACTGTCTCCTCCGGTGTTCGCAGGATCGTCCATGAGGCTTGCTGGGTCGCTATAGCGTCCCTCGCGGTCGCTGGCTCCGGCCGCATGAAGAAAGGTGACGCCCAGGGTCGGATCGATCAGCCGCCATGCCGTGTATCTGGCCGAAACGGTCATGGACGTGGAATCGCCGAACTCATATCCCTGCCGGTTCCTGGTGGTGAACTGCCGCGTGACGTCCGCCTGGAGATCGATCGTGTTCAACATCCTCGTGAAGAGCAACGAAAGCAGCGGGTCCCAGGAGCCGGTGCCGGGCTGCATATGGGCGTGCAGGTATTCTCCGCCCGCGGTCGTCACCGTGGAGGACCCCGTGGGCGTCTTGATGCCCAAGCCCACGGAGAGCGCCGCCGCTGGCTGCAGAGGCTGGTCCACGAAGAGGCGGTAGAGTCCCATGATCGTGGCGTCTCCCGGACTGGAGACGGGCGCCATGGTCATTTCCATCCAGCCCAATCCGACACCCCTGCTCATGGTCATGTCCATGGTGTTGCGAAGATACGGCAGGGAGGCAAAGACCTTGAAGCGCGGGGAAATACCATAGCCTGCGCTGACGGTATACTTGATCATGTCCATATGGACGGGCAGGGAAGTGTACGCCGTCGAAGCGCTCACGTCGTACAAGGTTCGGGCGGTGGTCCCTTCCTGAAGCCTGTCCATGCGGGTGAAGCTGTAAGTGAACTGCAGCAGCGTTTCCCCGGTGGAGGGAGCGGCCATGCCGGCAAGGTTTTCCTGCACGCCGCTCGAGAACTGACAGCAGAGGCTCGCGCCGGATGCGACGGAAGGGAGCATGCCCGGCAGAAGCATGCACAAAAGACACAGAAGTCTGAAGAGCAGGGATCGGATCATGGTTTCCTCGATCGCGCGGGGCGGGGCGCATGCCCCGTCCTGCGCCGGTAAAGGTCATGGATCGACATCTTCATGGGAAGGCTCCTCCGTTGTTGGATGTTCGGGTATTCGGCAATGAGAACCGCGCAAAGAACGGGCCCCGCTCCGGCTGTCGGAATGCTGCGCGCGCCCGGATGTGTCCGCCGAAGCAGGGCCGAGCGTAAGGGGAGAAACGTCCTGCTGTTCATGAACGCGGCAGCAGCGCCGCGCAGAAACGCACTCTGGACGCACTACGAGCGGCTCTCATGCATCGGATACCGTATGGAGGGGAACGAAGGATCAGGCCTGGGGCGGACGTTCCTGACGCGAAGCAAGAAGGAACTGCGAAAAGAGCTGGATTGAACATACGGTGCAGGCGCTTGCCAGCACAGGCTGGTGGACGAAGGGGACCTCGCTGATGCAGGGCATGAGCCCCTGGGAAGAGACCGCCGGGCTCGCCTGGCGGCAGACATCGAGCATTCCCAGGACCGGACCGCCGTCCGCTGATGCAGGGAACGTCAACGCTGACAGCGGGGAGAACGCGGTCAGGAGAATGACCGCCAGGAGGATGAGCGAAATCGACCGCATGGAGGCTATGATATCATTCCCCTCATTCCTGTCAACGTAAAGTTAGAATTTGAGAGAAAGGCATCGAGCGTTCCGGGGCCTGCCACGACAGGTGGAGCTGAGCCGCTCCCGCCTTGCCGGGAGATTATGAGACGCCGACTTCCCCGTTGACACCTATCGGTAAATACGGTAATTTTAGCCATGACAGGCGTCATTCTTGCCGGAGGCGAGAACCGCCGGATGGGCAGGGAGAAGGCCTTTCTCGAGATCGCCGGGAAGCCGCTGATCGAGCATATCCTGCGCGTCTTTCTGGCGCTCTTCGAGCAGACCATCATCGTGACGCGGGACCCGGCCCGGTACCAGGGCCTCTATGCCGCGGTGGTGAGCGACGCGCTCGAGATCAGCGGGCCGCTGACGGGGATCTACACCGGCCTCCTGCATGCGCGGACCGAGCGCATCTTCGTCGCGGCCTGCGACATGCCCTATCTCAATCGGCAGCTCATGGAATACATGATCCAGGAGGCAGGCGAGTTCGACGCCGTGGTGCCCCGTACGGGCGGCCTCCCCGAGCCGCTCCATGCGATCTATCACCGCCGCATCCTGCCGCTCGTCGGGGAGAACCTGCAGCGGGGGGAGCGACGGATCGCGCAGGTGCTGGACCGGATTCGCGTGCGCTACCTGTCCGACGCGGAGATCGAGCATCATGACCCGCGCAAGCGGTCCTTCAGGAACCTGAACACGCCGGAGGAGTACAAGGAGGCCTTATGTTCGGACTGGGAATGCCGGAGCTGATCGTTATCCTCGTCATCGTCGTCATCATCTTCGGCGCAAGCCGCCTGCCGCAGCTCGGAGAAGGGCTCGGCAAGGCCATCAAGGGGTTCAAGAAGGGCATCTCCGAGGGGACGAACGACGCGGACAAGGACGCCTCCAAGGGCGAGCGCAGGACCTGATCCCCTCGGGGCGGCGGCATGAGATGGGACCTCGCAGAGCATGATGCCGGAGCTGCGGAACGGCTCGCGGACGAGGCGGGCATCCGGCCGCTCATTGCGCGGCTCCTGGCCATCCGCGGGATCACCGATATCGGCTCGGCCCGGGCCTTCCTGACCGCGGACCTTTCCGGCCTGAGCGATCCCTTTCATCTCTCCGGCATGGCTGTTGCCGTGGACCGCGTGCGAAGCGCGATCCGCAGAAGCGAGCCCATCGTCATCTACGGGGATTATGATGTCGACGGCGTGACGGGCTCGGCGGTCCTCTTCCTCGCGCTGACGGAGCTGGGGGCAAAGGTCTCGTGCTACATCCCCGACCGGATGACCGAGGGCTACGGCCTGAACACCGCGGCCCTGCGAAAACTCCGTGACGACGGGGCGCAGGTCGTCATCACCGTTGACTGCGGCATCAGCGCCTTTGCCGAGGCCGCCGCGGCCCGCGACCTCGGCCTTGACCTCATCATCACCGATCACCATGAATCAGCAGCAGTGCCCCGCGACGGCGCGGAAGCCGCGGGGGAGGTTCCGCCGCCCGCCGCGGCGGTGCTTCACCCCGGCCTGACCCGTCCCGATGCCCCGGGGGCGGTCCGGGAGGGGATATGCGGTCTTACCGGCGTGGGCGTTGCGTTCAAGCTCGCCCAGGCGCTCCTCGGCAGAGGCGCCGATGATCCGCGGATCGCATCGTACCTCGATCTCGTGACCCTCGGCACGGTGGCCGACATGGGCAGGCTCCGGGGCGAGAACCGCATCCTGGTGAGGCACGGTCTGCAGCTGCTCTCCGCAGGCCAGGAGGACCTCCGGCCGGGCATCGCCGCCCTGAAGCAGGCGGCCGGCATCGCCGGACGGCCGGTCACCGCGGGCACGGTAGGATTCACCCTCGCTCCGCGCATCAATGCGAGCGGCAGGCTCGAACGGGCCGATGCGGCGTTCCGGCTGCTCACCACCCGATCCGCCGGCGAGGCGCAGGAGCTGGCCGCAATGCTCGACGCGGTCAACCGGGAGCGCCAGGCCGTGGAGGAGGGGATCTGGCAGGAGGCGCGCGCCCAGTGCCTCGGCAGGGACCTGGCACAGAGCGGAGCGCTCGTCCTTGCCTCGGACGGCTGGCATCCCGGCGTGATCGGGATCGTGGCGTCCCGCATCGTGGACGAGTTCTACCGCCCCACAGCGCTCATAGCCCTGAAGGACGGTGTAGGAAAAGGGTCCGCGCGCAGCATCCCGGGGTTCGACCTCTACCAGGGGCTGACGCGGTGCTCCGACTTCCTGCTGGGGTTCGGCGGCCACAAGTACGCCGCCGGGCTGACCATTGCCGAGGACCGCATCCCGCTGCTGCGCGAGCGGCTGAACGCAGTGGCGCGGGAGGAACTGGGCCCCGACGGCTTCACCCGGGCAATCACGATCGATGCTCCCGTGGGCCTCGAGGAGCTGGACTTCGGCCTGCTGGAGGACCTGGAGCGTATGGCTCCCTTCGGCCAGGGGAACCCTGAGCCGCGGCTCGGCGCGAAAGGCCTGGAGGTGCTCGCGCTCAGGCCGGTAGGGAACAACCGGCATCTCAAGCTCCGGTTGCGTCAGGGAAGCGCGCCGCCGATCGAGGCGATCGCCTACGGCAAGGCCGAGGCATACCAGGCCAGGGTCCGGACCGGCAGCCGCATCGCCGCGGTCTTCACGCCACGGGTCAACACCTGGAACGGCATGCGGAGCATCGAGATGGAGCTGCGGGACATCAAGGTAGAGGCAAATCCGAAATTCGAAATACGAAGTTCGAAATAAGGCGGCGAACCCGGAGCGGCAGAACAGCAGCTCAGCATCGTCATCCTGTTCTGGGTACAGCATTCACCTTCAGAGAGTAAAGCAACCATGATGAGGTCGTAGGAAGACGGATGTAGCCATAAAGCCGCAGAAGGCACGGAGAAGATATCTTTCGTTTCAATCTGCTTTCCTCCGTGCCTCCGTGGTGGATCTTGACTTGTTGAGAGATCATCGACCATGGTCCGACTGGAAGACATCGTCGAGAGCCTCCAGAGCATCAATCCCGATGCCGACGTGGACCTGGTGCGCCGGGCGTACATCTTCTCGGCCAAGGCCCACCAGGGCCAGACCCGCCTCTCGGGCGAGTCCTACATGATCCACCCCCTCGAGGTGGCGAAGATCGTCGCGGACCTGAAGCTCGACGCCGCCACCGTGACCGCGGCGATCCTGCACGACACCATCGAGGACACCACCTCCACGCTCAACGAGGTCCGCGAGCTCTTCGGCGAGGAAGTGGGCAAGCTGGTGGACGGCCTGACCAAGCTGTCGCGCATCGAGCTCCAGTCGCGCGAGGAGCGCGAGGCGCAGAACTTCCGGAAGATGATCGTGGCCATGGCGAACGACATCCGCGTCATCCTGGTCAAGCTTGCCGACCGGCTCCACAACATGCGGACCCTCTCCTTCCTCCCGGCGGACAAGCAGCTCCGCACGGCCCAGGAGACCCTGGACATCTACGCGCCCCTGGCCAACCGGCTCGGCATGCAGAAGGTCAAGACGGAGCTGGAGGACATCGCCTTCATGTACCTCCATACCGACGAGTACGAGGATATCGCCCGGAGCGTGGCGCAGAAGCGCGTGGAGCGCCAGGCCTACATCGATGAGCTCATCGAGGTGGTGCGGCGGCAGCTCGCCGAGCACGGGTTCAAGGGCGAGGTGAAGGGCCGTCCGAAGCACTTCTTCAGCATCTGGCTCAAGATGCGGAAGCAGGGCATCTCCTTCGAGGACGTCTACGACCTGATCGCCGTCCGCATCATCACCGACACCAAGGTGAACTGCTACGCCATCCTGGGGCTCATCCATTCCCTCTGGACGCCGGTCCCCGGCAGGTTCAAGGACTTCATCGGCGTGCCGAAATCCAACCTCTACCAGTCCCTGCATACCACGGTCATCGGCCCGAAGGGCGAGCGCGTGGAGTTCCAGCTCCGGACCGAGGAGATGCACCGCATCGCCGAGGAGGGCATCGCGGCCCACTGGCGGTACAAGGAGAAGTCGGCGGTCTCGCAGCGCGAGGAGCATCAGTTCGCCTGGCTCCGCCAGCTGCTCGAATGGCAGCAGGACGTTCCGGACGCCCGCGAGTTCATGGAGACCGTGAAAGGGGACCTCTTCCCGGACGTGGTCTATGTCTTCACGCCCCGGGGCGACGTGCGCGAGCTGCTCCAGGGCTCCACGCCCGTGGACTTCGCCTACGCCGTGCATACGGACATCGGCAACCAGTGCGTGGGCGCCAAGGTGAACGGCAGGATCGTGCCGCTCAAGTACGTGCTCCAGAACGGCGACCGCATCGAGGTCATCACCCAGTCGGGCCATACGCCGTCCCGGGACTGGCTCAAGTTCGTCAAGACCTCAAAGGCGCGCACGCGCATCAAGGCCTGGGTCAAGGCCGAGGAGCGTCGGCGGAGCATCCTGCTCGGAAGGGAGCTCCTGGAGAAGGACCTGCGGAAGCACGAACTGAACCCGGCCAAGGTCTTCAAGTCCGAGGACCTGCCGCGCGTGGCCCAGGAACTCTCCCACAACACCGTGGACGACCTGCTGGCAGCCGTGGGGTACGGCAAGGTCTCCGCCCACCTGGTGGCGAACAAGCTGGCGCCCGAGCGGCCCCACGTGGAGCCGGCGCCGAAGCGGCAGAAGAAGAAGACCGCGACGCCCCAGGAGAAGAAGCAGCTCTCCGGCGGCATGAAGATCGGCGGCATGGACCAGATGCTCTTCCATCTCTCCAAGTGCTGCAATCCCGTGCCCGGAGACCGGGTCGTGGGGTTCATCACCCGGGGCCGCGGCATCTCGGTCCATACCACCGACTGTCCCAACGTGTCCGAGGACAGCTTCGACCGGGACCGGTTGATCGAGGTCGCCTGGGGCGACTTCAAGAAGGGCGCGCACTCGGTCAAGATCACGGTCCGGACCCAGGACCGGCCGGGCCTCCTGGCGAGCGTCTCGTCCTCCATCAGCTCCACGGAAGCGAACATCACCCACGCCGAGGTGAGCACGAACCAGGAGAAGCAGGCGGTTCTCAATTTCACGATGGACATCAAGGATATCGACCACCTGAACAGGATCATCAAGAACATCGAGGCCGTGGAAGGGGTCCTGGACGTCCGCCGGGTCAAGGCGTGAACCGGGAAGGGGATCACGGGGGGAGGACTGAACGGCGCACCCGGGTGCTCCGGCAGGGTTCGCTCCAGGTGCTCTGGGCCCTGCTGCTCGTCTATTTCGTCCTGGCCGGCATTGCGCTGCTCTTCGGCCCCGAGGTGGGGTACGGCATTTCTTTCGGCGTCTGCCTCGGCATCGCCGCGTTGGTGACCGCGGCGTTCCTGGCGATCCATCTGCTGGACCGTGCGACCGCAGCTTCGCCTCGATGGGTCCGGAAGCTCCGGGAGCTCCGGAAGCGCAGGGAGCGGCATTCCCCCTGAGACAGAAAGGACCACGACCGTGAAGAGGACCGTCTCCACCCAGAACGCGCCGAAGGCCATCGGACCCTATTCCCAGGCGGTTGTCGCCGCCGGACTGGTCTTCGTGTCAGGCCAGATACCGCTCGACCCGAGGACCGGCGAGATGGTGCAGGGCGATGTCCGGGAGCAGGCGAAACAGGTGATGGAGAACGGGAAGGCGGTGCTGGCGGCGGCGGGATGCGGCATGGACCGCGTAGTGCGGACGACCATCTACCTCAGGGACATGAACGACTTCAGCGCGGTGAACGAGGTCTACGGAAGCTTCTTCCCGGCGGACCCGCCCGCCCGGGCCACGGTGGCGGTCTCGCGCCTGCCCAGGGATGCGGCGCTGGAGATAGACTTCATCGCGCTGCAGCGACCAGGGGAGCAGGTCAGCCGCGCATCTAACGGCCGATCTGACCGGTCATGATCACGCTTTCCGGTGCTGGTGGTCGGTGATGTGCTCCCTGCAGTAGCCCAGGCCGTTGCAGTCCGGGCAGTACCGGAACTCCTCCTCAGGATGCGACAGGTCCGTCTTCCCGCAGACCGCGCACCGGTGGAAGGCCTCTTTCACGCCGGCAAGGGTCCGCGCCTGCTCCGCCATCTTTCGCCGTCCCGTCCTGATCCCCCAGAGGATGTCCCTTCCGAAGAAGAGCAGCACGTTCCCGATGGAGGCCAGCACCAGCAGCTTCGCGCCCGCCCCGCCCGAGAGGAACGACCATCCGTACCCGATCCAGGCGAGCAGCGCCAGCCACTTGATCCTGACCGGAAGGATGAAGAAGATATAGAGCTGGAACTCGGGAAAGAGGAAGGCAAAGGCCAGGAAGACCGACCCGCCGAGGAAGACGTTCGTGGCCGGAGAGTAGGGCGTGAGGAACGAGACGCCGACGGTCAGCAGGTAGCCGGTGAGGAGGAAGACGTTGTAGCGGAAGGCACCCCAGTGGTTCTCGAGCGCGGCGCCCATGAGATAGAACAGATAGAGGGCGAAGAAGATGAAGAGCATGTTCGTTGCCGGCGGGATGAGGAGAAAGGCGATCAGGCGCCACCATTCGCCCTCCAGCACCAGCGCGGGCACCAGGAGCATCCGGCCGGGGTCGAGCTGTCCCGACCGGCCGGCGAGATAGAAGAAGGCCTGGCCCAGGACGATGAAGAGCGTGATGTTCGGGACCGCCCAGGTGCGGTATCTGCGTTCCAGCTTGTCGAGAAATGACATGAAGGACCTTTCTGACAGGATGCCAGGATGACCTCGGATACTGCATTTAAGAAAACCCTGAAGCGATTCTCGGCGGTGACCGCTGGAACGAGAGGTCAGATGCGCTCTTCCCGGCAGCATCCTGGACGATCCTGCGATCCTATCATTGCTTTTTCAGTTCCACGATCGTCGCGCCCCATCCGCCGCCTCCCTCGTCCGCCAGGCGCCAGGATGCCACCCCGGGCAGCCTCGCGAGGAGCGCATGGACCATCTCCCGCCGGGTCCCCGTGCCCTTGCCATGGATGATCCGGACCTCGGGAATTCCCCGGGCGCGGCATTCGGCGAGGTAGTCCCGCACCACGTCCTTCACGTCGCCGGGGCGGAAGGAATGGAGGTCCAGCGTGCCGTCGATGGGAATTTCGATCGGTCCGGACATGCTGGGACATCATAATACAGGAAGGAGAGGATGTCCAGCGGCCATCTGTTCCGGCATCCCGATGAAGAGCAGGAAAGACGGCTTAAAAGAGGTATGCGGCATTCGTCCCTTCCCCTGCAGAGAAGCATGGGCAAACCGGGAAATGGTTTTGGGAATGACAAATGACCCGGGAGCGGTTATACTAAAGCCGTGGATGCGGAAACCGCATCCTCGCCTGAACCGTCAGAACAGCCTCACGACGTTCCAATATCCGTCTTTGTCCGAAGAGCAGCCACGCTCTCGTTCCAATCCTATGAGGCCACTGCAATCCTACCTGAACGGACGGCTCACGTTCCTGCAGGAGTTCCTGAAGCATCCCCTGCAGATCGGATCGGTCACGCCCAGTTCCCGCTTCCTCGAGCAGCGCATCGTCGACGCGGCCTCCATCGCATCGGCAAGGACCATCGTCGAGCTCGGCGCCGGCACGGGCGGCACCACCCTGGCCATCCTGCGCGCCATGCCCCGCCATGCCGTGCTCCTGAGCATCGAGATCAATCCTGAGCTCCATGCCCTGGTGCGGAAGATCCGGGACAGAAGGCTCATCGCCCACCTGGGGAACGCCGGCAGTCTGCGGGAGATCGTCGCGGCGCACGGCCTCGCACCGCCTGATGCGGTCATCTCGGGGATCCCGTTCTCCACCATGGACCCGGCGACCGGGTCCCGGGTCGTCGAGGCGATCTCCTCCGTGCTCTCCCCGAAAGGACGGTTCGTGGCCTACCAGGTGAGCACGCGGGTCGTCTCGCTCTGCCGGCCGGTCCTGGGCACGGAAGAGCGCGGCATGGAACTCCTCAACATCCCTCCCATGCGTATCTACATCTGGACGAAGAACGGCTCTTGAACGGTCTCCTCCGGAACGCCCCTCATCTGCCGCGCTGCTTCTTCCTCATCATTCCCTTCCTTTCTGAGGTCCTACGAAGATCGACGGGGAAAGAATCTCCGCTCCAGGAAGATGATGATGCCCTGCGCCGGCAGATAGAGGAGCAGGGGATAGGCGGCCATGAGTATCAGGAGGTAGATGACAGGAGGGAGGGCATCCTGGACGCTGCCGAAGGGGCCGAAGGCCCAGTTGATGTTCTTCTCCGGGTCCGTGACCAGGAAGGTCACGGGCAGGATGATCCAGGTGATGGCGGTCTGGAACAGGATGCCGGTGCGAAGAAAGCCCGTCCTGATGACGGCGCCGAAGAGCAGCAGGGGAACGAAGAGGTGAAAGAGCGACAGCATCCGGATGAAGAGCGGCCGCGCGCTGTCGAGCATGTACTCCGTGCCGCCGACGGGATGCATGCCCGTGATGAGGGCCGCGGCAAGGTCGAACGTCCAGACCAGGTCCACGACCAGGACCGCGACGAGCTGGCTCGAGAGAAGCAGCCTGCTCTCCGTCCAGAGCGCGACGAGGACCAGGAAGTTCGCGATATCGCAGAGCCAGAGGAAGTTCTGCGGTCCATAATGCGCGGCATAGGAGGGGACCCAGAGGAGCATCCATGCCGAATAGGCGGTCTTGAGCCAGAGCGGAAGCGTTCCCGGGGACGTTGAGCCTGCGGCCACGATGGACCTCCTTTCGCCGTCAGGAGGCATGCGGCCCGGTCATATGCGGACCCATGCTCCGAACGCGGTCCAGCGCTCGGTGTCCTGGAAGAACTCGCCCATGGTCGACCTGCCGTCCGCGTGCTCGAACCCGAACCGCCAGTCCCGTCCGCGCGTACGGAACAGGATGCCTGCCTGGAAAGCGCGGTCGCGGCGCCAGTCGCGCTCCTCCCAGGCCTGCAGGTCCAGCGCGGCATACCAGCCCATCCTGTTGCCCCAGAACGCTCGGGGGTGCTCATATTCCAGGCCGGCCTGCAGACGGCCGGGCTGCTGAAGAAGATCGTTCCTGAGGTCATATGCATGCGCGGCTTCCGCATACCACCGCCACTTGTCCGCGGGTCGCCAGCTCAGACCTGCGGCAAACTCGTTCCGTGTGTATCCTATCCGCAGCCGGCCGATCCGCTCAGCATACTCATCTCCCACGTGGCTCGATGTGTGAAGCGCGGCGATCCTGAAGGCCAGGGAATGGAGGGGAGCGTATTCGACCAGCAGTCCGTAGTTGCCGTCCCACCCGATGTTGTCCAGGCTGTGGTCCATGTCGAACTGGCCGTCAAATCCGCCTTCGATGCCGAACTGCCAGCCCAGGCCAGGATCATCCGGTTGATGAATGCGAACGATGCCGAACCTTCCCCCGGCCTGCAGATTGAACCGCTGGTCGCCGGAATGGACGATCGAGGTCCTTGACAGGTGCATGGTCTGGACCCCGAATCCGACGCCGTGGGGATCGGCAATGGGGAGCGGGAAGAGCGATCCTTCAGGAACAAGAAGCGCGTGGAGATCGGCCCCGGGCGGGCTCAACAGGATCCCGCGCTCCTCGCCTGCCTGTGCCGTGGACGGCAGGCCAAGAACAAGAACCGCGATGAGCATGAGCACCGTGTGCGCCATCATGGAAATTCGACCCTGGATGTTTGACCCGGCACGCTGCGACGCTGCTGCTTCGCGATACAGGAACGCAACGGGTCTGACTCCCCGCGTTGTTCTTTCGAACAACGGGTCCGGGAATATGCGCAGGGAGAGACAATGCCGCGGAGACGATCATCGCTCGCAGCGGCCGCCGGCCGCGCTCTCGAGCTGCCGGAAGACCATGTCCAGGGCCTCCTTCTGCCTCACCTCGTGCTTGTTCATGACCGCAAGGCAGCTTCCCAGGGGAAACCGCTGGTGCAGGTAATCGGCGCTGCGGCCGGAGAGGATGATGATCCGGTCCTTGCCCACCCCCTTGGCAACGGCATAGGCGAGCACCTTCGAGCCGTCCAGGCCGGGCATCTCGAGGTCCACGAGCAGGAGGTCAAGGCCGTCATGGATGTCCGCAAGACAGGCGATGGGGTCCGCACAGGTCCTGACCGAGAGGCCGGGATGCCGCTCGTTCAGGTACTCCCGCATGAGTGCAAGGAAGGCCATATCATCATCAATGATCAGGACCTGCTTCATTGCCCGTTCCCCGCTGCGGTGCACTCCCTTCCCGACATGCTACCACTCCGGCGCCGATGACGCTACGCGCCTTCCGGGGCTTTCGCACCGCAGGACATGGTCTCCGGCCTCGTTACTCGAACGGCTCCCCATTGATCCTGAGAAGGGAACCGCCGGAGGAGAATTCCGCGAGGATCCGCTCCCCCCCGGCGAGCTGAAGGTTCAGCATGTCGTCCGATCCGGCCGCGGGCAGCCCCTTCGCCCGGGCGTAGGAGGCCAGGACGTTCCGGTGGTCGCAGGGATACTGCGCCGTCAGGTCCCGGAATACGCGAAGCAGCGAGCCTCGGTCAAGGTCCGGTTGGGCATGAAGCTCTCCGCCGAAGAGCAGGAGGAAAAGGGCGCCGCCCTCATATCGGTCGCGGTAGTACGCCCCGGCGCCGAGCGCCTCTGCGCCGATCATCGCGATCCGGTTGCCGTCAGCGACATCGAGGTCCACCGACGGTCGGATGATCTCCTGCATCCCCCGGTCCTGGAACCACTGCCGCAGGTCCCGGGCGGACCGGACGAGGCGGTCCGGCATCTCGGTCTGCTCGTCGGCCCATGCCCAGAGCCAGGAGAGCGTGTTCTCCGACTCCGTGCCGAGCACCTGGAACTCCAGGGAGAGGCCTTCGCGGAACCGCGCAGCTCCTGCATCGAGATCAAGCTCCAGGAAGTGGTCCCCCGCGAGACCGAGCAGCTTCTCACGCTTCTCGAGGGAGAGCAGGGCGCAGCGTTCGAACTCTTGCTGAAAAAGGTCCATGGATCGGAGCGCCGGGCAGGAACGGAGGCGCAACAGGCGCAAAGGTCATGAGGATTCGACCCGGTTCCTGCCTTTCTTCTTGGCCTCGTACAGGGCCAGGTCCGCCGCATGGACCAGCCTTTCCTGGGTGGATATCTCGGGATGGGGAATGCCGGCGACGCCGATGCTGACCGTGATGCGGCGGTCTCCGATGCCGCTGAACCCGTGGCCCTCCACGGCCTTCAGGATGCGGGCCGAAGCCTTGAGAGCATTCTCCTGGCTCGTATTGGGGCTCAGGACGATGAACTCCTCGCCGCCCCAGCGGGCCGCGGTATCCACCTCGCGGAGCGTGCTCTGGATGAGGTTCGCGACCTCTTTCAGCACCACGTCGCCGATCTGATGGCCGAAGGTGTCGTTCACGGCCTTGAAGTGGTCGATATCGATCAGCATGCAGCTCAACGGGCTCTGGTACCGCGTCGAGCGCTTGAACTCGTTGCCGAGCAGGGACTCGAAGCGCCGCCGGTTGTAGAGCCCCGTCAGGGGATCCATGATGGCAAGGCTCTCGACGCGCGTAAGCATGTCCTCGAGCTGGACGTTCTTCTTCTTCAGGTCGTCCTGCTGGATTTTCGCCCGCAGACGGGCGAAGATCCGGGCGTTCAGCTCCGCCTCATCGAAGGGCTTGGGAAGATAGTCGTCGGCCCCGGCCTCGAGCCCGGTGACCTTGTCGGCCATGGCATCCTTGACCGTCAGCATGATGACCGGGATGTCGCGGGTCCGCTGGTCGAGCTTGAGCCACCGGCAGACCTCGCTGCCGTCCATGTCGGGCAGCACGCGGTCCAGGAGGATGAGGTCGAAGGAGGACGTCTTTGCGATCTTGAAGGCCGAGATGCCGTCCTCGACCGTCACGACCTCGTACCCGTTCTTGGTCAGGTACGATGCGATCAGGTCCGCCTGTCCCTTGTTGTCCTCGACGAGCAGGATGGTCGCTTTTCCCATGGGGGTGTCCCGTTCCTCACCGGCTGCATCGGCATGACTATCGCGCGAATTATGCCATACCTCCCCGTGAAGTGCAAGGGATATCGGGATGCGGGAGGAGCCTCAGGAAAGCGTCACGACGCCGGGGCCGAGCAGGGACTCGATCTCGGCGATCAGCTGGTCGCTCGGCGCGACCCGGATCTCCCGGCCCACGGAGATGAGGGACTCCTTCCGGGTCGGGTTCTGGAGCCGCAGCACCACCTCGATCTCGCCGCGGTGGCGGAGCAGGACCTCCTTCACCTTCAGCAGCTCGTCGCGGGTCAGGCCGGTGGCGTTCAGCCGGATGTCCATGCGCGACGTGGTGCGCCGGCGGACGTCGGTGAGCAGGGAGAGGGCGACCCCCTTGATCTTGCTTCCCTGTTCGCTCTGGTCCACCGTGCCCCGGACGATGAGCGGGGCGTCCGTCGCGAGGAGCTGCTGGGAGGCGCGGTAGAGCTCGGGGAAGACGATCACCTCCACGGTCCCGGTCAGGTCCTCGACGGACAGGATGGCCATCTTTTCGTTCTTCTTGGTCAGCTTCTGCTTCAGCCCCGCGATGATGCCGCAGACGATGACCTCCTTCCCGTCCGGCGCCGACCCGAGGGTCTCGGTCGTAGCGGTCACGTAGCGCTTCAGGTCCGTCTCGAAGGCCGCCAGCGGGTGGCCGGTGATATAGAACCCGACGCTCTCCTTCTCAAAGGCCAGGAGCTGGCCCTCCTTCCATTCCGGCAGGTCGGGAAGCGGGGGATCGCGCTGCTCGTCCGTCCCGTCGAAGATGCTGAACTGTCCGATGGCCTCCTGCTGCTGGCGGCGCTGCGCCTGGTCCATGACCTGGTCGAGCCCTTCCAGCATCTGGCTCCGCCGCGCCCCGGTCCGGTCGAAGGCGCCGCACTTGATCAGGGCCTCGATGACGCGCCGGTTGACCCTGCGCTGGTCCACCTTCCGGCAGAGGTCCGCCAGGGAGACATAGGGGCCCTTCGCTTCGCGGGCCTCGATGATCGCCTCGATGGCCGAGATGCCCACGTTCTTGACCGCCGCCAGCCCGAACCGGACGGCGCCGATGGTGCCGCCCGGCTCCACGGCGCCGCGCTCGTGCGCCTCGATGACCGTGAAGTCCCACCGGCTCTCGTTCACGTCCGGGGGCAGGACGGTGATGCCCATCTGGCGCGCGGCGTTGATGTAGAGCACGATCTTGTCGGTGTTCTCGACCTCGCTCGTGAGCAGCGCGGCCATGTACTCCACGGGATAGTGGGCCTTGAGATAGGCGGTCTGGTAGGTGATGAGCGCGTAGGCAGCGCTGTGCGACTTGTTGAACCCGTACTCGGCGAACTTGGCCATGAGGTCGAAGATCGCCTCTGCCTTCCTCGCGTCGACCTTCTGCTTCTTCGCGCCGTCGAGGAAGGGGACCTTCTCCTTCCGCATGACCTCCGGGTCCTTCTTGCCCATGGCGCGCCGCAGCAGGTCCGCGCCGCCCAGCGAATACCCCGCCAGGGTCCGGGCGATCTGCATCACCTGCTCCTGGTAGACGATCACGCCGTAGGTGTCCTTCAGGATGGGCTCGAGCTCGGGGAGCTCATAGGTGATCCTGGTCTGGCCCTTCTTCCGCCGGATGAAGTCGTCCACCATCCCGCTCTGGATGGGGCCGGGCCGGTAGAGCGCCAGGATGGCGATGAGGTCCTCGAAGGTCTGAGGCTTCATCTTGACGATGATGTCGCGCATGCCCGCGGACTCGAGCTGGAAGATCCCGGCGGTCTCGCCGCGGCCGAGGAGCTCATAGGTCGCGGCGTCGTCCAGCCGGAGCCGGCCCACCGAGAAGGTCTCGGCCCGGGCCAGCGGGGCCTTGCGGAGCCGCTCGTTGATCAGGTCCTCGGCCTTCCGGATGACCGTGAGGTTCCGGAGGCCGAGGAAGTCGAACTTCACCAGCCCGATCTTCTCGACGGCCTTCATGTCGAACTGGGTCGTGACCTCGTCCTTCGGCGTCTTGAAGAGCGGAAGGTACTCGGTCAGCGGCTCCTTCGATATGACCACGCCGGCGGCGTGCTTCGACGCGTGGCGCACCTGGCCCTCCAGGCCGAGGGCGATCTCCATGAGTTCCGCCATGCGCGGGTCCTTCTTCGTGAGCTCCTTGAGCTTCGGCTCCCGCTCCATGGCATCCTTGAGCGTGATCTTGAGCGTGGCGGGGACGAGCTTGGCCGCCCGGTCCACCTCGGCATAGGGGATGTCCAGCACGCGGCCCACATCGCGGATCACGCCCTTGGCCAGCATGGTGCCGTAGGTGATGATCTGCGTCACGTGGTCCTTGCCGTATTTCTCCGTGACGTAGCGGATCACCTCGTCCCGGCGGTCCTGGCAGAAGTCCACGTCGATGTCCGGCATGCTGACGCGTTCGGGGTTCAGGAAGCGCTCGAAAAGCAGGTGGTAGGGGATGGGGTCGAGGTCCGTGATCCGGAGGCTGTAGGCCACCAGGCTGCCCGCGGCCGAGCCCCGGCCCGGACCGACCGGGATGCCGTGCTCCTTCGCGAAGCGGATGAAGTCCCAGACGATGAGGAAGTAGCCGGAGAACCCCATCTTCTCGATCATCTCGAGCTCGGAACCCAGCCGCCTGCGGTAGGCCTCGCGGTCCACGCCGTCGTTACCGCGCACCTCGGCGATCTCGGCGAACCGCTCTTCGAGCCCCGCGCGCGCGAGCTCTGCCATGTAGGTGTTCAGGTCATAGCCCGGGGGCACGGGGAAGTGGGGCAGGTGGTACTTGCCGAGCTCGAGCTCCAGGTTGCAGCGTTCGGCGATCCGGAGGGTGTTGGCGACCGCCTCGGGGACGTAGGAAAAGGCCTTCTTCATCTCCTCCGGCGTCTTGAGGTAGAAGGTCTCGGAGGTGAAGCGCATCCGGTTGGCGTCGCGGACGGTCTTGCCGGTCTGGATGCAGAGCAGCGCGTCGTGGGATTTGTGGTCCGCCATCTCGAGGTAATGGCAGTCGTTGGTCGCCACGACGGGGATCCCGGTATCGGCGCTCAGCTTCAGGAGCGCGCGGTTCGCCGTCTCCTGCTCGGGGATTCCGTTGTCCTGGAGCTCCAGGTAGAAGTTCTCCTGGCCAAGGAGGGAGCGGTACTCGACGGCGGTCTTTTTCGCCTCCTCGTAGCGATCCTGGAGAAGCAGGGAGGGGATCTCGCCGCCCAGGCAGGCAGAAAGACCGATCAGGCCCTCGGCATGCTGGTGAAGCAGTTCCTTGTCGATGCGGGGTTTGTAATAGAAGCCTTCGAGATACCCGGCGGTGACGAGCTTCAGGAGGTTCCGGTAGCCCTGCTTGTTCCGGGCGAGCAGGATGAGGTGGTAGAACTCCTCGTCGCTCCGGCCGGAGGGGAGGGTCTTCTCGAACCGCGAGCCCGGCGCGACATAGATCTCGCAGCCGATGATGGGCTTCACGCCGGCCTTGAGCGCCTTTTGATAGAAATCGATGGCCGAGAAGAGATTGCCGTGGTCGGTGACCGCCACGGCCGGCATCTTGAGCTCCACGGCCTTCCTGACCAGGCTGTCCACGCTGATGGCGCCGTCGAGCAGGCTGTACTCGGTATGCAGATGCAGGTGGACGAAATCGGCGTGCGGCATAGGTTCAGAACAAACCCCAATTCCGAATCACGAAATTCGAAAGGAGGGCAGCGAGGAGAACTGCTGAGGATTTCGATATTCGGATTTCGGATTTCCCCCGCAGGGGAAGTTGGAGGCGGCGAGCGGATTTGAACCGCTGAATGAAGGTTTTGCAGACCTCTGCCTTAGCCACTTGGCTACGCCGCCGGTCTTGTGAGTTCGTCGGTACGAGCGGGGAGTCGGGAGAAGGACTTCTCGGTCGGATATCAGGAGCCGCGGGTCATGCTGCTTGCTTCTCCGAACTCCGAGCTCCGAACTCTGGCCTGATGAAAAATGGAGCGGGTGGCGGGACTCGAACCCGTGACCCCGACCTTGGCAAGGTCGTGCTCTACCAGCTGAGCTACACCCGCGTTTTTGAACAGGGCGAATAATAACAAAAGCCGCTGTTGGTTGTCAACAGAAAAAGGAGAAGGACAGCGTAACGGCAGTCTTGATTTCCCTGAAAGATCAAGGCGCTGAAGCTGCGCGAGTGCGAAGCAATCATTTCCTCTGTATCTTTGCTGCTGTATCTTTGCTGCTGTGATGCTCGGCTCCACTTGAATTCTACGCTTCCCTGTGATAAGGTAGCGTACGTTGCAGTTCGTTGATCAGATGCATTCCCGATCGAAGACAGCGACTCACGGGGAATTGACGAAGCGCTCCGGCATCTTCCGTGACGCGTTGACTGCAGCGGGCGGGATTCGGACTGTATCATCTTGCTCCAGTGCGCAGTAGTTCGTCCGCAGGCCAGGAATCTCGTTCTGGCGAAAGGGGACGGTCGTGCGGTACCGCTATGTGTCCTGCAAGTATTCCCGGAAAGTGAGCCCCGAGACCACGTTCCAGAACCTCTGGGAGGCCTATGGCGCCTGGGCGGTGCCTGTCACCTCGGTCTGGAGGCCTCCCACGGACGTCTACGAGACCGCCGAACGCATCGTGGTCGTCGTGGAGATCGCCGGAGTTCCCGAGGAGGACATCTCGGTGACGCTCTTCAGCGACCTGCTGGTCGTGGAAGGGACGCGGGGCCAGCCCGAATTCTTCCGCGAAAACCCGTTCGCATGCCACCAGCTCGGGATCAAGTACGGACCCTTCCGGTCCGAGGTCCTGGTGCCCGTCACGGTAGACCATGACGATGTGACCGCCGAGTACCGGAACGGGATCCTGAAGATCGTGCTCCGAAAGACCGCCTGAGCCCGTCAGCGCACCCGGCAGTCCCCCATATCACGACCGTGAAGATGAAGATACCGAAGGCATTCAGCAGGCTGTTCAGGAAGTCGCCGAGGAGCGAGGCCATGGACGAGACAACGATAGAGATCCCGGCAGAGAAGGACCCCCAGGTCCCTGCGGAGCTTCCGCTGCTGCCGCTCAAGGACACGGTGGTCTATCCGCTGACCGTCTACCCGCTGGTGATCGGCAAGGAGAAGTCGATCCGCCTGATCAACGACGTCACCGTGGGCGACAAGATCCTGGGGCTCACGGCCCAGGTCCGGTCGGACACCGATGTAGCGAAGCCGTCGGACATCCACCGGACCGGGACGATGGCGCGCATCCTCCAGATGGTGAAAGCGCCGGACGGAACGCTTCGCGTGCTGGTCCAGGGGATCGAGCGCATCGCCATCGCCGACTTCACGCAGAGCGAGCCGTACCTCCGGGCGAAGGTCGCGGCGCGACCGGACGTCTCGGAGAAGACGGTGCCGATCGAGGGGCTGATGCGCGGGCTCTCGGAGCTCTTCCAGAAGCTTGTCTCCCTCACCCCGAACATGCCGGAGGAGCTTGCCGCGGCGGCGCTGAACATCGAGGACCCCCGGCAGCTCGCCTATCTGGTGGGCACGAACATCCGGCTCGACCTGGCGCAGCGCCAGGAAGTCCTCGAGATCGACCCGGTGGCCGAGAAGATGAACCGGCTGATCCAGCACCTGAACCGCGAGGTGGAGGTGCTGGAGCTCGGCCGCAAGATCCAGGGACAGGCGCGCGACCAGATGCAGAAGGCCGAGCGGGAGTACATCCTGCGGCAGCAGCTCTCGGCCATCAAGAAGGAACTGGGCGAGGACGCCGATGAAGGGAACGAGGCCAAGACCCTCCGGGAGAAGCTCGAGAAGGCGAAGCTGCCCGCAGAGGCCGAGAAGGAGGCGAAGCGCGAGCTTGCGCGCCTCGAGAAGCTCTCCCCGACCTCACCCGAGTTCTCGGTCATCCGGACCTACCTGGAGTGGATGACGAGCCTGCCGTGGAACAGCCTCTCCGCCACGGCCATCGACATCGCGAAGGCGAAGGCGACGCTGGACGAGGACCACTATGACCTTGAGAAGGTGAAGGACCGCATCCTGGAGTACCTGTCGGTCAAGAAACTCGGCGAGGAGCGGGCTGCTCAGGAGGGCTCCAAGGTGCGCGAGCCCATCCTCTGTTTTTCCGGACCTCCCGGCGTGGGCAAGACCTCGCTGGGACAGTCCATCGCCCGCGCGCTGGACCGCAAGTTCGTCCGGCTCTCCCTCGGCGGGCTGCATGACGAGGCCGAGATCCGCGGCCACCGCCGGACCTACATCGGCGCCATGCCCGGCCGGATCGTCCAGGTCCTGAAACGCGTCGAGACGCGCGACCCGGTGATCATGCTGGACGAGGTGGACAAGGTGGGCAAGGACTGGCGCGGGGACCCGTCGTCGGCCCTGCTCGAGGTGCTCGACCCGGAGCAGAACAAGGACTTCCGCGACAACTACCTCGACGTGCCCTTCGACCTCTCGAAGGTCATGTTCATCTGCACGGCGAACCAGCTCGAGACCATCCCGCCGCCGCTCCTCGACCGCATGGAGGTGCTGAAGCTCCCGGGCTACACGGAGCTCGAGAAGCTGCATATCGCCCGAAGATACCTGATCCCGAAGGAAGTGAAGGCAAACGCGCTGAAGGACGAGGAGATCGTGATCGAGGACGGCGCGGTGAGGAGCATCATCAAGGACCACACGCGGGAGGCCGGCGTGCGGAACCTGGAGCGCGAGATCGCCCAGGTCTGCCGCAAGGCGGCCAAATCCGTCGCCGAAGGCAAGCCCTCGCCGGTTACGGTCACGGAGACGAACCTTCAGGACTTCCTGGGCAAGCCGCGGTTCTTCGCCGAGACCTCGGTCATGATCGACCGGCCGGGCGTGGTGACCGGCCTGGCCTGGACGCCGGTGGGAGGGGACATCCTCTTCGTCGAGGCCTCGGTCATGCCGGGCACGAAGCAGCTCACGCTCACCGGCCAGCTCGGCGACGTGATGAAGGAGTCGGCCCAGGCGGCATTGTCGTATGTGCGCTCCCATGCAGAGGAGCTGGGCATCGCCCGGGACTTCTTCGAGAAGGCTGATATCCATATCCACGTGCCGGCAGGCGCCATCCCCAAGGACGGTCCTTCAGCAGGCGTGACCATGACCTCATCGATCGTTTCGCTTCTGACCGGGAGGATCGCCAAGAGCGATACGGCCATGACCGGCGAGATCACGCTCCGGGGCAAGGTCATGCCCATCGGCGGCGTGAAGGAGAAGGTGCTGGCCGCCCACCGCGCCGGAATCACCCGGATCATCCTGCCCGACCGGAACATGAACGACCTCGATGACGTTCCCGAGGAGCTGCGGAAGACCATGACCTTCATCCCCGTGGAGCGCATCTCCCAGGTGATCGACGAGGCGCTCGTGCCGAAGGAGGGCTCCTGAGGCCCGGGGGCGGGGAGGGATGACGGGTACGCACCATCCACCGCGGCTGCCGGCCTGGTTCCGGACCAGCCTTTCGACCGGCCGTGCCTACCATGCGGTCAGGAACAGCATCGCCCGCAACGGGCTCCGGACGGTCTGCGAGAGCGCGGCATGCCCGAACCGGAACGAGTGCTGGAACAGCGGGACCGCGACCTTCCTCCTGCTCGGCAACGTCTGCACGAGGGGCTGCCGGTTCTGCAATGTCCCGAAGGGAACACCGGCGCCTCTTGACCCCCGGGAGCCGGAACGGACCGCCGCTGCTGTCGCGTCCCTGAAGCTCGATCACGCGGTCATCACCTCGGTCACGCGCGACGACCTGCCGGACGGCGGAGCGGGGGCATTCGCGGAGACCATCCGCGCGGTCCGAAAGCTCTCGCCCAGGTGCCGGATCGAGGTGCTGGTCCCGGACTTCCAAGGAGACCCGAGATCCCTCAACGTTGTCCTCGATGCTGCTCCCGACGTGCTGAACCATAATATCGAGACCGTTCCCTCGCTCTATCCCCGCGTCCGCCCCGGTGCGGATTATCACCGGTCGCTTGCACTGCTGGAGCGGGCGCGTTCACCGGGACTCAGAACGAAATCGGGCCTGATGCTCGGCCTGGGAGAGAGCGTCGACGAGGTGCTCCGGGTGATGGACGACCTCCGGTCCGTGGGATGCGGCATCCTGACGATCGGCCAGTACCTCCAGCCGCGGAGGGACCTGCTGCCGGTCAGCCGGTATTACTTACCGGAAGAGTTCGAGAACATGAAGAAAATCGCCTACACCCTTGGCTTTGAACTCGTCGTTGCAGGCCCACGAGTCAGAAGTTCCTACCATCAAGTATCTGGCGATGGCCTGCTGGACGAAAAGGTGCTGCGCAGAGGAGCACATGGTAACCATTCGTGAAAACCATCACTACTACGGCAGCGTTAGACAGGAGGTGTTCCCCCTGCTTCCGGATCATGCAGCACGAGTACTGGACGTTGGGTGCGGCATGGGCAATACCTTGCTAAGAATTCAGGAACTCCTGAATTCTCACTGGATCGGTGGCGTGGAGCTCGAGCCGGAAGCAGCTGCTGAGGCACGCGGCAAGCTTAACGCACTGTATACGACCAGTATTGAACAGAGGGACCTGCCCGTGCCCGAGGAGACCCTCGATCTCATTTTATGCTTAGACGTTCTTGAGCACCTTAAAGATCCCTGGGAGACCGTGAAGTATCTTCATAAACTGCTGAGACCGGGAGGGAGTCTCATTGTCAGCATTCCCAACGTTCGCAACCGCCATGTCTTGATCCCGCTCGCTCTTCGTGGGATGTGGGAATATACGGATTCAGGGATCCTCGACAGGACCCATCTGAGATTCTTTACTCGCAAAACCGCGATTGACATGATCCGTTCCGCAAATTTTACCGTGCAGAAGGTATTGATCACCGGAGGGATTTCGCGGGGGAGAAAGGGCAGATTTTTGACCGCCCTGGTTCCCGGAGGGATCCAAGAGTTCTTTGCACGTCAATACCTCATTTTGGGGATCAAGTAGGGCAAACAGGATCCGTCCCGGTACATGCACTATGCCCTGGATGTGCCTGCTGAAGGTCATTCGGAGGAAGCTCATCATGATCCAGTTTGTCTCTGTGGTCAATAACTATTCTTTATATAACGATACCATCGGCGCGAACCCGTATATGAATGTTCATCAGCTGCACACGTATGATAATACAAAGCTCAATATCGGTATTGCTCGACGCTATAATGATTTCATCCGTACCAGATTGCAATCCAACGGCTGGGTTGTTTTCTGTCACCAAGATTTTTCGATGCAGGAAGATATCACGTCAAAGCTGTCCGAGCTCGATCCGAATTTTATATACGGGCCTACCGGCACCGGTCCCACGAAGCAATTAGTGTTCATTGCATCGATCAGCCGTTTCGGGATCGAACGATTCCGAATAGGGCTCTATGAACGGACCAAGAAGTTCGGGCAGATACTTCAGAGCACCCCGAGAAGAACGCAAAGGACCGGCAAATGGCTTCGCCAACCGAAGATCGTCGATACGGTGGATTGCTGTTGCATGATCATACATGCATCGCTCATTCAAAAGCATGCCCTTGTCTTTGATGAAAAGCTCGATTGGCATTTGTACGTCGAGGACTTTTGTTTGAACGCAAGACATCATCACGGAGTTTTGACAAAGGCGATCCAGCTCGATTGTGTTCATTTAAGCGCTGGAACGGCGGACCAGAACTTCGAAGATGCCTTGCATTATATGAAGCGGAAGTATGGAGCTGTGCGGTTCTCCACGACCTGTTATGACGGATACTCGAGATTCTAGATTTCCAGATGATGTAAGATAATAATGATGCAGATGAGCTCAGATCCGAACTGATCCATGATGAAGACCGCGGTCATTGTACCTACCTATAACCGCCCGCGTGCGCTCGAGCTCTGCCTGCGCAGCCTCGCGCTCCAGAGCAGACTGCCGGATGAGGTGTT
>CAZTXN010000004.1:0-39351 GCA_964617655.1 uncultured Nitrospiraceae bacterium
CGAGCCAGCACAAGAAGGTCAACCGCCGGACCACGGAGCAGGAGTATGACCAGGCGTACGACGTCAAGATGAAGTATGGATTGAAGAAGGGATGGGTGCAGGATATCTAAGGAAAATCCCAAATGACAAATCCCAAATAGCAAACAGCGTTCCCCTCCGAGCGGTCTCATGGTCCTACTCGTTGGCAATTGGAGCTTGGTCATTATTTGGGATTTGTGATCTGGAGATTGGGATTTAGCATTATCGAAAGAGGTGTTCAATACATGCCGAAGAGAACCGACATCAAGAAGATCATGATCATCGGCGCCGGGCCGATCGTGATCGGCCAGGCCTGCGAGTTCGACTACTCGGGCGTCCAGGCCTGCAAGGCGCTGAAGCAGGAGGGGTACGAGGTCGTGCTGGTGAACTCCAACCCGGCGACGATCATGACCGACCCCGAGATGGCCCACCGGACCTACATCGAGCCGATCACGCCGGCGGTGGTGTCCAAGATCCTCGAGCGCGAGCGGCCGGACGCGCTGCTCCCGACCATGGGCGGCCAGACGGCCCTGAACACGGCGGTGAAGCTGGCCGAATCGGGCGTGCTGGACCGGCTCCAGGTCGAGCTGATCGGCGCCAGGCTCCCGGCCATCAAGAAGGCCGAGGACCGCGAGCTCTTCAAGGAGGCCATGCAGCGCATCGGGCTCGATGTGCCGAAGAGCGGCCTGGCCACGACGCTCGAGAAGGCCTACGAGATCCTGGACCACGTGGGATTCCCGGCGATCCTGCGGCCCGCCTTCACGCTCGGCGGCACGGGCGGGGGCATCGCCTACAACCGGGAGGAGTTCGCGGACCTGATCATGCGGGGGCTGGACGCCAGCCCGGTGAGCCAGGTCCTGATCGAGGAGTCCGTGCTGGGCTGGAAGGAGTACGAGCTCGAGGTGATGCGCGACGCCCGGGACAACGTAGTGATCGTCTGCTCCATCGAGAACCTCGATCCCATGGGCGTCCATACCGGCGACAGCGTCACCGTGGCGCCGGCCCAGACCCTGACCGACAAGGAATACCAGATCATGCGCGACGCCTCGCTCCGCATCATCCGGGAGATCGGCGTGGACACCGGCGGCTCGAACATCCAGTTCGCCGTGGACCCCGGGAACGGCCGGATGGTCGTGATCGAGATGAACCCCCGCGTCTCCCGGAGCTCGGCGCTGGCCTCGAAGGCCACGGGCTTCCCCATCGCCAAGTTCGCGGCCAAGCTCGCCGTGGGCTACACGCTCGACGAGATACTGAACGACATCACCAAGGCCACGCCGGCCTCCTTCGAGCCGGCCATCGACTACGTGGTGGTGAAGTACCCGCGCTTCGCCTTCGAGAAGTTTCCCCAGGCCGATGCCACGCTCACGACGCAGATGAAGTCCGTGGGCGAGGCCATGGCGATCGGCAGGACCTTCAAGGAGTCCTTCCAGAAGGCGCTCCGGTCGCTCGAGATCGACCGCTACGGCCTGGAGTCCCGGCGCGACCGGGACGGCGACGGCGAGGCCAACCAGGCCGAGGTGAAGCTCAAGATCGGCACGCCGAACTGGGAGCGCATCTGGTTCGTCGCCGACGGCTTCCGCATGGGCATGACCGTGGAGGAGGTCTTCGAGCTTTCCAAGATCGATCCCTGGTTCCTCCACCAGATCCGGCAGATCGTGGAGCGCGAGGCCGCGGTCCGCGAGCAGGGAGCGGGCCTCCTGGCCCCGGCGGACCCAACGATGGTCCATCCGCTCCGGACGGCCAAGGAGATGGGGTTCTCGGACCGGAGGATCGCGCGGCTCCTCACCACCACCGAGGATGCGGTGCGGAAGGCCCGCGCGGAGCTCGGCATCCTGCCGGTCTTCAAGACCGTGGACACCTGCGCGGCCGAGTTCGAGGCGAAGACGCCGTACCTCTACTCGACCTATGAACGGCCGTTTATGAAGCTCAAGGAGACAGGAGACAGGAGTCAGGAGTCAGAATGTGAAGCAAATCCGACACAGAAAAGGAAGGTGGTCATTCTTGGCGGCGGGCCGAACCGCATCGGCCAGGGCATCGAGTTCGACTACTGCTGCGTGCACGCGTCCTTCGCCCTGAAGGAGGACGCCTTCGAGACGATCATGGTGAACTGCAACCCCGAGACGGTCAGCACGGACTACGACACCTCGGACCGCCTCTATTTCGAGCCCTTGACTCTCGAGGACGTCCTGCATATCATAGAACGCGAGCGCCCGGTGGGCGTGATCGTCCAGTTCGGCGGCCAGACGCCCCTCAAGCTCGCGGTCCCGCTCGAACAGGCGGGTGTCCGGATCCTGGGAACCTCGCCGGACAGCATCGACCGCGCCGAGGACCGCAAGCGGTTCAAGGAGCTGCTCGAGAAGCTCGGGCTGCAGCAGGCCGAGAGCGGCACGGCCGTCTCCTGCGAGGAGGCCGTGGAAGCGGCGAACCGGATCGGCTACCCGGTCATGGTCCGGCCGTCCTACGTGCTCGGCGGCAGGGCCATGGAGATCGTCTATGATGAGACCAGCCTCCGGGACTACATGAGCCGGGCCGTGAAGGCCTCGCCCGACCGGCCGGTGCTCGTCGACCGGTACCTCGAGGACGCGGTCGAGATCGACGTGGACGCCATCTGCGACGGCACGGACGTGGTGGTGGCGGGCATCATGGAGCATATCGAGGAGGCCGGGGTCCATTCCGGCGACTCGGCCTGCTCGCTCCCGCCCTTCTCGCTCCCGCCCTCCACGGTCGGGGAGATCCGGGGCCAGGCGCGGGCGCTGGCGCTCGAACTGGGCGTGGTCGGCCTGATGAACATCCAGTTCGCGGTGAAGGACGGCGTGATCTACGTCCTCGAGGTGAATCCCCGCGCCTCGCGCACCGTGCCCTTCGTGAGCAAGGCCATCGGCGTGCCGCTCGCCAAGCTGGCCGCGCGGGTCATGGCCGGAAAGACCCTCGCCGAGCTGGGGTTCACCCGGGAGGTGGAGATCCAGCACGTGGCGGTGAAGGAGGCGGTCTTCCCGTTCAGCAAGTTCCCGGGCGTGGACACCCTCCTGGGCCCGGAGATGAAGTCCACCGGCGAGGTGATGGGCATCGATACGGACTTCGGCATGTCCTTCGCCAAGTCCCAGATGGCGGCGGGCAACCCCGTGCCGGACGCGGGCCGGGTCTTCATCAGCGTGAAGGACAAGGACAAGCCGGCGGCCTACGAGGTCGCCGCGGGGCTCCAGCGGGCGGGCTTCTCGCTCGTGGCCACCCGCGGGACGGCGGAGTACCTCCGGCAGCGGGGCATCACGGTCGAGACCGTGAACAAGGTCTTCGAGGGCCGGCCGCACATCGTGGACAGCATCAAGGACCGCCAGGTCGACCTGGTGATCAACACGGTCTACGGCGCGGAATCCCAGAAGGACTCCTACTCGATCCGGCGGACCACCCTGACCCAGGGGATCCCCTACTTCACCACCATGCAGGCGGCCAAGGCGGCGATGCGGGGCATCGAGTCGCTCAAGGCCAAGCCGCTGGAGGTCACTTCCCTGCAGGAGTATCAGGTGCGATGAGCAAGAAAGTACCCATGACGAGGGACGGCTACGACAAGCTCAAGAAGGAGCTTGACCACCTGCTGAAGGTGGAGCGTCCGAAGAACATCAGGGACATCGAGGAGGCCCGCGGCCACGGCGACCTCTCGGAGAACGCGGAGTACCATGCCGCCAAGGAGCGGCAGGGGCATATCGATGCGAAGAAGCGCGAGCTCGAGCACAAGCTGGCCCATGCGCAGATCATCGACACCTCCAGGCTCTCGAACGAGAAGGTGGTCTTCGGCACCACCGTGACCGTTGCGGACACCGAGACCGGCGACACCAAGCGGTTCACCCTCGTCGGCCAGGAGGAGGCGGACATCAAGCGGGGCAAGATCTCGGTCCAGTCGCCCGTCGGCAAGGCGCTGATCGGCCACAAGGCCGGGGACACCGTCAAGGTCCGGACGCCGGCCCGGCTGGTGGAGTACGAGATCCAGGAGATCGAGATTGCCGCCGGGTAGGCTCCATCAGGCCGAGGTCCGGTCGCATGCTCCCGCCGGGAGCGAATACTTCCGGCTGGTCCTGCGCGCCCCCGCCCTGGCACGGCAGGCGAAGCCCGGCCACTTCCTCATGCTCCGGGTCACCGGGAACCTGGACCCCCTCCTGGCGCGTCCCTTCGGCATCGCCGCGGTCCTGGCGAACCGGGAGATCGAGCTCTATTACCGCGTGGCGGGGAGGGGCACCGGTCTGCTGACCGCGGTCCGTCCGGGAGGCGCCCTTACCGCCGTGGGGCCGCTGGGCAACGGTTTTTCAGCGCCGCCCCGTGGCGCGGCGCCGCTCCTGGTGGCGGGCGGCAGCGGCTTCCCGCCGCTCCTGTTCTTCGCGGCGCGCCACGGCGGGAAGGCCCATTTGTTCAGCGGCTCCCGCGACCGGGCCTGCCTGCCCCCGCCGGAGGCGATGCGGCAGTTCCGTGCCCGGGTCCAAGCGGTACACTACGCGACCGAGGACGGCAGCCGCGGCGCCTGCGGTTTCGTGACCGATCCGCTCGCCCGCTTCCTGGCCTCCGCCGGGGCGGAGGGACGCTATGTCATCTATGCCTGCGGCCCCCGGCCCATGCTGGCAGCGGTGAGCAGGGTCGCGGCGGAGCGGGGCATCACCTGCTACGTCTCGATGGAGGAGCGGATGGCCTGCGGTCTCGGGGTCTGCATGGGCTGCTCCGTGCCGGCGGCGTCCGGCGGCTACAAGCGCGTCTGCAAGGAGGGGCCGGTCTTCCTTTCCACGGATATTGATTGGGGCGGTAGCGTACCGCTCGAGCGTGCGAGTGCGGAGTCCGGAGTGCGGAGTGCGGAATGAAGAGATCCCGATCCGAAATCCGCAATCCGCGATCCGCAATTGCCAGGCCTGATCTCTCCGTCGAGGTCGCGGGCATCAGGCTGAAGAACCCGGTCCTGACCGCGTCCGGCACCTTCGGCTACGGCGAGGAGTACCGGGACATCGTGGACCTGAACCGGCTGGGCGGCGTGATCGTGAAGGGCGTGTCGCTCCGGCCGATCGCCGGCAATCCGCCGCCGCGCATCTGGGAGACCCCGTCAGGCATGCTGAACGCCATCGGCCTCGAGAACCCCGGCGTCGAGGTCTTCCTCCGGGAGAAACTGCCCTACCTCCGCCGGTTCGAGACCGCGGTCATCGTGAACGTCTTCGGGTACAGCCGCGAGGAGTATGTCGCGGTGGTGGAGCGGCTGGACGGGGCGCCGGGCGTTGCGGGGCTCGAGGTGAACATCTCCTGCCCGAACGTGAAGGCCGGCGGCATCGTCTTCGGCACGAACGTCAAGGCGTCATTCGAACTGCTCTCGGCGCTGCGCAGGGCGACGAAGCTGCCGCTGATCGCCAAGCTCTCCCCGAACGTCACGGACATCACGGAGTTCGCCCGTGCGGCGGCCGACGCGGGCTGCGACGGGCTCTCGCTCATCAACACCCTGCTCGGCATGGCCATCGACGTCCGCACCCGCAGGCCCCGGCTGGCGAACCGGACCGGAGGCCTGTCGGGCCCGGCCATCCGGCCGGTGGCGGTGCGCATGGTCTGGCAGGCGGCGCAGGCCGTGCGCCTGCCCATCATCGGGATGGGCGGGATCCTGACGGCCGAGGACGCCCTGGAGTTCATCCTCGCCGGAGCGACGGCCGTCGCCGTGGGGACGGCGAACTTCGTGAACCCGCGGGCGACCCTGGACGTGGCCGAGGGGATCGAACGGTTCCTGGCGCAGGAGGGCATCGGGTCGGTGCGGGAGCTGGTGGGCAAAGCGGGGGCGGAGTGAGATTCGCCACCAGCCTCAGGAGCAAGATCATCCTCTCGATCTCCGGGATCCTGGCGGTGATCATCGGCGTCGGCACCTGGATCAACATCGGCTACCAGCGCGGCCAGATGGAGTCGGCGCTGCAGGACAACGTCCTCATCATCTCCAATACGATCGAGAAGAGCCTGGCGAACGCCATGCTGGACGGCAGGAGCAAGGAGGTCCAGCAGATCCTCGAGGCGGTCGGCACCTACCACAACATCCGGGAAGTGCGGATCTTCAGCCCCAACGGCGTGATCCTGAAGTCGTCGAAGCGGTGGCAGATCGGCAGGAAGGTCGACAGCGCCACCCAGAAATGGTTCCTCGAGGGGAAGTTCAAGAAGCCGATCAAGCGTCGCAGTGATGGCGTTTTTTCCGTGCTGTTTCCGATAGAGAACGCGGAGCCATGCTACCGCTGCCACGGCGCCATGGCCCGGCTGAACGGCATCCTTGCCGTGGATGTCTCCATGGCGGCGACGCAGGAGAAGGTGGGGGAGCTGAGCAAAACCATGATCCTCTGGGCACTGGGCATCACGGCGATCCTGGCGATCTTCCTCTCGCTCTTCCTGAGCCATTTCGTCACGAACCCGATCCAGGACCTGATGGCCACCATCGAACGCGCGGAGCAGGGGCTCGAGGCGCGGGTTCCGGTCAAGAGCAGCGACGACATCGGGAGGCTGGGTGAGGCGTTCAACGCGCTGCTGTCGAAGCTGGAACGCGCGCGCCGCCGGGTGGAGCACTATCACTACGAGCAGATGAAGCGGGCGGACCGGCTGGCCTCGATCGGCGAGATGGCCGCCGGCATCGCCCATGAGATCAAGAACCCGCTGGCGGGCATCGCGGGCGTGATCCAGGTTCTGAAGAAAGACCTTTCGCAGGGGGATACAAAACGCGCGGTGCTGGACGAGGTGCTGTCCCAGGTCGAGCGGATGGACAAGGCGGTCCGCAACCTCCTCTCCTTTGCCCGTCCGCCGGAGCCGAAGATGCAGATGGCGGACGTGAACGAGCTGATCGGGAAGCTGCTGGACTTCCTGGCGCCGCAGTTCGCCAAGTGCGGCATCACGGCGGAGCGCAGGCTCGCGGCCGGCCTGCCCTGGGTATTCCTGGACCCGGATCTGATGCAGCAGGCGATGTTGAATATCGCATTGAACGCCATCAAGGCCATGCCCGAGGGAGGCCGGTTCGCCATCGAGACGCAGGGCCGGCAGGACGGGGAGGGGAGGGGCGGAAGCATCAGCATCGTCCTGTCCGACACCGGGCAGGGGATCGCGCCGGAGAACCTCGGCCGCATCTTCAATCCTTTTTTCACCACGCGCCAGCAGGGCACGGGGCTGGGCCTCTCGATCACCCAGCGCATCGTGGAGCAGCATCGGGGCGACATCAGTGTCCAGAGCACGCGGGGCCAAGGCACGGTCTTCACCATCACGCTGCCGGCCTCGGCTTCAGCGGACGACTAGACCGGGCCTGCCGCTGGTCCCTCCATGAAGGAGCGAACGATCCATGTCCTACAAGATCCTGGTCATTGACGACGAGAAGCTCATTCGCTGGACCCTGGAGCAGCACCTGGCGAAGGACGGCTATGAGGTCATCACCGCGGACTCGGCCGAGAAGGGGTTCCAGCTGATCACGGACGAGGCGCCGGACCTCGTCCTCCTCGACAACCGCCTCCCGGAAATGTCCGGTCTGGAGCTGCTCGAGAAGCTCAATCCGGCGGAGCGGGGCGTCATGGTCATCATGATCACCGCGTACGGCCTGGTCGAGACCGCGGTCAAGGCGATGAAGCTCGGCGCCTACGACTATATCAGCAAACCCTTCAATCTCGAGGAGATCTCCTTCGTCATCCGGAAGGCGCTCGAGGCGGGCTCGCTGCGGCGCCAGGTGAAGCAGCTCCGGGGCAGGGTGGACTCCATCGTCGGCGAGACCGAGCAGATGAAACGGGTGGAGGACCTCATCATCAAGATCGCCCGGAGCGAGGCGACCACGGTCCTGATCCAGGGCGAGAGCGGCACGGGCAAGGAACTGGTGGCCAAGGCGATCCATCACGCGAGCTCCCGGGCGGACAAGCCGTTCCTGGCGATCAACTGCGCCGCGCTGCCGATCACGCTGCTCGAGTCCGAGCTCATGGGCCACGAGAAGGGCGCGTTCACCGACGCGAAGACCGCCAAGAAGGGGCTGCTGGAGCTGGCCGACGGGGGCACCATGTTCCTCGACGAGATCGGGGACATGGACATGAACATGCAGGCCAAGCTGCTGCGTGTGCTCGAGGAGCGCTCCTTCCGGCGGGTCGGCGGCGTCCGGGACATCAAGGTGGACGTGCGGATCATCTCGGCCACGAACCAGGACCTCCAGGCGGCGATGAACGAGGGGGCTTTCCGGAAGGACCTCTTCTACCGGCTCCAGGTCGTGCCCATCCTGCTGCCGCCGCTCCGGGAGCGGGGAGGGGACATCCTGCTGCTGGCCCGCCATTTCATGGAGCAGTTCTCCCGCGAGTGCCACCGGAAGGCCGTGGGGATCTCGCCCGAGGCGGAGCAGGTCATGCTCTCCCATTCCTGGCCGGGCAATGTGCGGGAGCTCAAGAACGTGATCGAGCGCGCCATGATCTTCGATATCGAGGGCGACCTGCTGCCAGAACACCTGCCGCTGGAGCTCATGGAGGCGCAGCAGGCGCCGGTCCTGCGGTCCGGCGGCCAGTTCACCCTGGACTGCATCACCATCCCCGAGGAGGGGATCTCGATCGAGGACGTGGAGCACGCGCTGGTGAAGAAGGCGCTCGAGACCGCAGAGGGCAATCAGACCCGGGCCGCCCAGCTCCTGCGGATGCCGCGGGACGCCTTCCGGCGGCGGATGAAGCGGTACGGTCTCGTCTGATCCTCCCTGCAGGCTGAGGGAAGATCGATTCTGAGCATCTGCAGGCCATCACCTGTTCCGCCGGTCCCCGGATCGAGGCTGAAGATATCTACTCAGCTGATGAGCGAAACTGCTCAGGCCGCTAGTTCCGTATGGTCTTTCATGATTTTTTTTATTTATATATCAGTTGGTTGTAGGGAAAAGACCAATAAATAGCAGGCACATTTATTGCAACCAACAAACAGTTGAACTTCTTTCCTTCCGTGCCCTTACATATCTTTTGCCGCTGAGGAGCCATCCGTCATGGGGAAACGCCTAGCAGTCGGTGCCAGTTTTGCCTTCCTGCTCGCCCTCTTCACAGTCCTGGTCCTGTCCGCTCCCCAGGAACTGGGTGCGCAGGCCCCGGCAGCAGGGGACAGCTGTGTGACAGCAAAGTGCCATGCATCCTTCGGCAAGGGCGCTGCCGTTCATTCGCCGGTCAAGGAAGGCATGTGCGCCGCCTGCCACATGGCGGTGGCGGACCCCCAGAAGGGATCGAAGCATCCGGGCAACCTGGTCATCACCCTGATGCAGCAGGGCAGCGAGCTCTGCGCCATGTGCCATGGTCAGAAGGGCGCCAAGAAGGTGGTGCACGCACCGATCATGGGCGGGGACTGCACGTCCTGCCATGATCCGCACCAGTCGGCGCACAAGGGCATGCTGAAGGCCGCGATGCCCGATCTCTGCTTCCAGTGTCATCCGGACAGTATGGTCAAACAGCCTGTCCTGCATCCGCCCGTGGCCGGCGGAGACTGCTCGTCCTGCCACGACAACCACGAGAGCGATTTTTCCGGCCGGCTGGTGCAGGACGGGAACGCGCTCTGCTTCATGTGCCATCCGGACAAGGAGGAGGGACTGAAGACCAAGAAGGTGGCCCATATGCCGGTGCAGGCGGCCTGCGTCCAGTGCCACAACCCGCATGGCGCCGCCGCGCCGGCCATGCTCCCGGCAGCGGTGCCGGACCTCTGCGCCGGGTGCCACCCGAACGAGGTCATGATCGGCCGGAGGGCGGTGACGAAGCACGCACCCATGGGTGACGGCAAGAGCTGCCGGAACTGTCATGACCCGCACTTCTCGGACCAGCCCAAGCTCCTGCTGACGGCCCAGGCGGCCATGTGCCTTGCCTGCCACGACCGCGAGCTCGAGACCGGGACCGGCAGGATCGCCAACATGAAGGACCTGCTCCAGAAGAACAAGAACGCCCACGGCCCGCTCAAAGGCGGGGACTGCGTCTCCTGCCACGGCCCGCACGGCACCGACTACTGGCGGCTGCTGGTGCGGTACTATCCGGCCGACTTCTACACGCCCTATTCCGACGGGATGTACGCCCTCTGCTTCTCCTGCCATGACAAGGCGGCGTTCGCCGAGCGCCGGACGACGAAGGCCACGGGCTTCCGTGACGGGGACAAGAACCTCCACTTCATCCATGTGAACAAGACGGCCAAGGGAAGGAGCTGCCGCGCCTGCCACGAGGTGCACGCGGACAGCGACCGCCCGCACCATGTAAAGCAGCATGTGCAGTTCAGCGGATGGGCGATGCCGATGAACTACGCCGCGGGCAAGAACGGCGGGAGCTGCCTGCCGGGCTGCCACGGAGAGAAACGGTACAGCAGGTAGTTCCGGTCCCCGCTGAGGGACGTTCCGAAAGGAAGCCGAATGGTGATCCGACGACGCGTGATGTTTGCAGCTGCAGGTGCGGTCCTGGCGGGACTGCTTCTTCTCCCGGCACTGCCCGTGCGTTCCGCGGACCAGGCCGCTGTGCCCGCGCTTTCCATCCTTTACCCCAAGCATGAGTCTGCCGTGGGGCGGCGGGTGAACGTGGTGCTCGATCCCCTCACGGACTGGTCCGTGGCGCCCTTCTTCCAGGTCGTGGTGGGCGGCGCGGAGCATCCGGTGATCGACGCCTCCAGCGGCAGGCATGCGATGCAGGGCGTTCCCCTGGCGCCGGGCATGAACACCATCACCGTGCGGGCGCTCGCGCCGGCTCCCAAGGACTCCAAGCGGGAAGAGAACAAGTACCGGGTGCTCGCTTCACGCACGCTGGCGGTCTTCAACCGTGAAGGCAGCTTCACGCCGGTCACCGGCGCCTTCGAACCGCAGTACTATCACACCCGGGAGAACGAGGCGGACTGCTCCGGCTGCCACCGGCTCGAGGCGGAGCAGCAGGACCTCCGGCCGAAGGGACCGGACGACGTCCTCTGTATCGCCTGCCACCGCGAGGTTCGCAGGGGCAGGCATATCCACGGCCCGGCGGGGGTGGGGAACTGTCTGGCCTGCCATGATCCCGAGCTCTTCCCGGTGAAGTACCAGTTCGATACCGTGGACCCCTGGCAGGTGACCAAGACGACGGCGCCGGTCGAGCCCGCGGTCTTCACCGTCTCGGCCGATGCGCTCTTCCGCCGCCAGAGCGCGGGGTTCGTGAGCGACAGCGTGCCGCCGCTCCCCCGCACCCGGGGCAGGCAGGACGCGGCGAAGGAGCAGGAGCTCCGCAGGCAGCGCGACGCGGAGGTCGCTGCGCTCAAGGCGAAGGAGCGGGAGCTCTTCCAGCCCTTCCTGGAGTACGTGAAGCAGAACCCGGGCGACAAGGTCCGCGTCGAGGTCCATGTGGACACCACCGAGCTCCCGGCCATGAAGGACAGGAAGGCGAAGGGATACCGGAGCCACCAGTCGCTGACCGCGGCGCGTGCGCGGGCGATCCAGAAACTGCTGGCCGCGTACGGCATAGCGGACAAGGAGCAGGTGTCCGTCGTGGGAATGGGAAGCTCCCTGCCCAAGGCGCCGAACACGACGGCCGAGAATCGGGCGTTGAACAACCGTATCGAGATCGTCGTGCACCCGGCTGATGTGAAGGTCCGGAACAGCCAGAAACTCCCGGTCCTGGCGGACCGCCGGCGGGTGATCGTGCACATGACCTATACCCAGGGCATTGCCGAGGTGAAGGACCTCAAGTTCATCGAGCGGCTGCCCCCGGGGTTCCAGTACGTGAAGCGGACCGGCGTCTACCGGGGGAACGCGCTCGACCCGAAGGCCGCGGGCGATGAACTGGTCTGGACGCTGGGAAGCCCGGGCAGCTACTTCCAGGAGGCCCTGTCCTTCGTGGTGCGGAAGGACCGGGGAGCGAAGGGCGACGTCGGTCCGGCGGCCCGCCTCCGCTTCCTTGCCGGCACGCAGGAACGCTCCCGGGAGTTCGATCCGCAGAGGCCGCAGAAGAACGGCCTGACCGTTCCCGAGACCTGCAGCAAGTGCCACGGCACGATGCTGACCGGCGCGTATTCGCACGGGCCGGCGGCCGCGGGCCTCTGCACGCTCTGCCATGATCCCCATGCCAGCGACTACCGGGCCTGGACGCGAAAACAGTCGTGGCTGCTCTGCACGACCTGCCACGCGGAGAAGAAGAGCGAAGTGCATGTCATCCGGGGAGTCGTCCGCAACGTCTCCCATCCTACGCGGAAGCATCGTGATCCGTCGCGGCCGGGCAAGCGCCTGGCCTGCGTGAGCTGCCATTCCCCGCACAGCGCCGGGACGCAGGACCTGCTGAACTTCGGCGCCCGGAGCAAGTTCGAGCTCTGCGGCGTCTGCCATCCGAAAAAGTAGGGTGCAGCAGCCGATGTTTTATGCTATCATGAGGACACGGAAAGGCCCGGACCTGCCGATGCTACAGCGAACATCCCTCATCCTTGCAATCTGCAGTTCCCTCGCCCTGCCGGGCTGCGCGCTCATCCTGGGAACAAACGATGCTGCCGGACCGCAGGCCGGCGGACCGCGCGTCAGCTATGTGGAGACGCTCCGGAACCAGGCCAGCTTCGGCGCAGCCCGGTTCCTCGAGACGGACCCGTCGGCCAGCCCGGCGGCCTCGCTCCAGCGGCCGGTCGCGGTGGCAGCCGATGATTTTCGCGTGTATGCCGCGGACCGCTCCCCGGCCGGCCGGCTCGTCGTCTTCGACCGCCAGGAACGCACCGTGACCTTCTTGACCGGCCCGACGCCCACGGCGGTCACCTCGTTCACCTATCTGGAGCCGGCCGCTGTCGCCGTGGACGGGACCGGCGCCATCTATGTCGCTGATGCCCATCAGGGCATGGTGGTCGTTCTCGACAGGAACGGGGCGCTGCTGCTCACCATCGGCCGCCGCGGCGAGCTCTCGTATCCGGCGGGCCTTGCTCTCGACGCGAAGCGCGGGCGGCTGTTCGTGGCGGACAAGCATGCCGGACTTGTCCGCGTCCTCACCCTGCGGGGCGAGCCGCTCTTCGAGATCGGCAGGTCAGGTCGGAAGGACGACCTGCGGACTCCCGTTGCCGTCGCCCTGGACAAGGACGGCTCGATCGCGGTCCTCGACAGCGGGAGAAGGAGCGTCCATCTCTACGGTCCCGAGGGAGCGCATCTCAGGACGTTCCGGATCAGCGCCGGCAGGGAGGAGCAGCCGGCGCGGCCTGCAGGCATCGCCGTGGACAGCGCGGGACGCATCTCGGTCACCGATACCGCGACGAACAGCATACTGGTATTCGACCGGGAGGGTTCCCTGCTCGCGCGTTGGGGCGGGATGGGAAGCCGCCAGGACGAGTTCTGGTCTCCCGCAGGGATCTTCATCGGCTCCCGGGACATGGTCTACATCGCCGACCACATGAACGGCCGCATCCAGGTCTATCAGTACGAAAAATGATGCTTCTGAAAGGTCCGATCCCGATGCACGGCGTGCTCGCAGCATGCGCGGCCGCCGTCCTTCTCGTTGCCTGCGCCCAGCCTCCTCCCCGGCCGGAACCCGACAATCTCATCTGGCCCCTGCCGCCGGCCCAGCCGCGGATCAAGTATGTCCGCTCGATCTACACCGAGGACGATCTCGGCCGGGAGTATTCCTTCCTGGAGAAGCTGTTCGGGAAGGATTACTACGACGGCATGGCCCGGCCCTACGGAGTGAGCATCGGTCGCGGCAAGCTCTTCGTCTCCGATGTGATGCTTCGGCGCGTCCTGGTCTTCGACCTCGAACAAAAGCGCATGTCCAACGTGGGCGGAGAGGGCGGATTCCAGCTGCCGGCGGCCGCGGCGCCGGACGCGGCCGGCAATCTCTACGTGGCCGACACCGGCGGCTCCAAGGTGGTGGTCTATGATCCCCGGGGCGCCTACCGGACCGCGTTCCTGCTTGATGAGGGAAGGCCGGTCGGTCTGGCGGTGAACAACGCACTGTCCCGGCTCTATGTGGTGGACCGCGCAGGACACCGCGTGGTGGTCTTCGGGCTGGACGGCTCGCTGCTCTTCCAGTTCGGCGGCCGGGGCGCCGCGGAGGGAAAGTTCAACATACCTCTCGACATCGCCATCGAGCCTGACGGGACGGTCCATCTGCTGGACAGCGGCAACTTTCGCGTGCAGTCCTTCACGCCTGACGGCGCCTTTCTGTCCGCCTTCGGCGCCGTGGGCGACGCGCCGGGCATGTTCGCGAATCCCAAGGGCATCGCGGTCGATTCCGACGGCCACCTCTACGTGACCGATGCGGCCTTCTCGAACTTCCAGATCTTCGACCGCAGGGGGAACATCCTGCTGCATGTGGGCGAGGCGGGCGTCCTGCCGGGATCTCTTCGGATGCCCGCGGGGATCGCGATCGATGAGCAGGACCGCATCTATGTCGCCGACCAGATGAACGCACGGATCCAGGTGTTCCAGTACCTGAAGGGGGCCGGGGGGACGCGGTGATGGAAAAGAAAGCGGCCGTACGCGGCATCATCCAGTCCCTCGGCCTGGTCTTCGGGGACATCGGCACCAGCCCCATCTATACGATCACGGTCATCTTCCTGATCACTGCCAAGACCGAGGAGAACGTCATCGGCGTGCTCTCGCTCATCGCCTGGACGGTCATCCTGCTCGTGACGGTCAAGTATGCATGGCTTGCCATGGGACTGGGAAAACGGGGTGAAGGCGGGATCATCGTGCTGACCGAGATCCTCACGCCCTACCTGACCTCGGCCCGCCAGGCCGCCTTCGTGACGTTCATCTCCTACGTGGGCATCTCGCTCTTCGTGGGCGACGGGGTCATCACGCCCGCCATCAGCATCCTCTCGGCCGTGGAGGGGCTGCTGCTGATCCCCGGACTCGAGGATACGCCGCAGACCGTCCTCATCCTGGTCGCGGGCGTGATCGCCATCGTGCTCTTTTCGGTCCAGCGGAAGGGCACCGAGAAGGTGGCGGGCTCCTTCGGGCCGATCATGCTGGTCTGGTTCCTGGTGCTGGCCGCTTCGGGGATTGCGTCCATCATCGAGATGCCGTCGGTGATGAAGGCTCTGAGCCCGGTGTACGGGATCCGGTTCCTCGACCAGAACATCCTGGCCGGATTCTTCATCCTCGCGGAGGTGATCCTCTGCGCAACGGGCGGCGAGGCGCTCTACGCGGACATGGGCCACCTGGGAGGCGAACCCATCCGGCGCGCCTGGAACTTCGTCTTCCCGGCCCTCATCCTGAGCTACTTCGGCCAGGGGGCCTTCCTTGCCCAGCATCCGGAGACGAAGAACGTGCTGTTCGAGATGATCTACTCCCAGGCGCGGATCCTCTACATCCCGTTCCTGCTCCTGAGCATCAGCGCGACCATTATCGCATCCCAGGCGATGATCAGCGGCATGTTCTCCCTCGTCTTCCAGGGCATCATGACCAGGATCATGCCGATCCTGAAGGTCGACTTCACGTCCCACGAGCGTCAGTCGCAGATCTATATCGGCACGGTGAACTGGGCGCTGCTCATTGCGGTGCTCTTCATCATCGTGGAGTTCGGCGCCTCCAGCAAACTTGCGGTGGCCTACGGCCTCGCGGTCACCGGCACCATGACCGTCACCGGCATCATGATGATCTGGATCTTCCTGAAACGGGGGCAGCTTGTCCGCGCCTGGGCCTCGGTGCTCGTGACCCTGATCGCTTTCGTCTACCTGCTCTCGAACACCACCAAGATCCCGCACGGCGGGTACTGGTCCCTGGTCATCGCCGCGATCCCCTTCGGGGTGATCCTCCTGTATACGATCGGCCAGCGCAGGCTCTACCGGGCCATGCAGCCGCTCCCCCAGGACGTCTTCCTGCTGAGCTACAACCAGATCTATGCCGCGATGCCCAAGATCCGGGGAACGGCGCTCTTCTTCGCCAAGGACCCCCGGGAGATGCCGCCCTATGTCGTCCACACGATGTTCAAGAACCACATCATCTACGAGGACAATATCATCGTCTCGATCGTCCGGCGCCAGGACCCCTTCGGCGTCACCGGGTTCTTCAAGGACGACCTGGCGCCCGGCCTCCGTTCCTTCGAGATCCAGGTGGGCTACATGGAGGTCATCGACGTGGACGATATCCTGCGCGACAACGGGATGAACGAGAAGGCCATCTTCTACGGCGTCGAGGATATCCTGTCCGGCAACATCTTCTGGAAGGCCTTCTCGGCCATGAAGAAGCTGACCCCGAACATCGTGCAGTTCTACAAGCTTCCCTACAACAAGCTGCACGGCGTCGTGACGCGCGTGGAGATGTAGTTCACGCCGCAGCTGCGAAAGGTCCCGGGATGCCGGGAGACATGAACACGAACTGGACAGCGCCCTTCCGGGGCACCGTGAAGTCCCTCGGCCTGGTCTTCGGCGACATCGGCACAAGCCCCATCTATACCCTTACCGTCGTCTTCCTCCTGACCCGGCCCACGGAGCAGCATGTCATCGGCGTGCTCTCCCTCGTCTTCTGGACGCTCGTCCTGCTCGTCACCGTCCAGTATGCCTGGCTGGCCACCAGCCTGGGAAAGCGCGGAGAGGGCGGGACCATCGTGCTCCGGGAGATCCTCGCGCCGATGCTGCGATCCGGCCGCCAGGCCGCGTTCGTGACCGCCCTGACCTATATCGGGATATCGCTCATGATCGGCGACGGCGTCATCACGCCGGCCATCAGCATCCTTTCCGCCGTGGAGGGCATGCTGCTGATACCGGGCCTTGCGGGGACCGGCCGATGGGTCCTGATCCTGATCGCAGGCGCCATCGCCCTGACGCTCTTCCTGGTGCAGCGGCAGGGGACGGAGAAGGTCGCGGCGGCATTCGGCCCGGTCATGGCCCTCTGGTTCATCGTGCTCGCACTCTCCGGCGCGGCATCCATCGTCCGGACGCCGTCGGTGCTCACGGCGGTGAACCCCCAGCACGCTGCGGCATTCCTGGCGGAGAACGGCGTGGCTGGGTTCTTCATCCTGTCCGAGGTGGTGCTCTGCGCCACCGGAGGCGAGGCGCTCTATGCCGATATGGGACATCTGGGGCGCAGGCCGATCGTGCTGGCATGGCACTTCGTGTTCACGGCGCTGGTGGTCAATTATATGGGCCAGGGAGCTTACCTGGTGCGGAACCCGGAGGCAAAGAACGTCCTGTTCGAGATGATCTATCAGCAGGCCAGCGCGCTCTACATCCCGTTCCTGGTCCTCTCGGTCCTGGCCACGATCATCGCTTCCCAGGCCATGATCAGCGGCATGTTCTCCATCGTCTACCAGGGGATCGCGACCCGCATCCTTCCCATGCTGCGCATCGCCTATACCTCGGTGGAGCGGCGGTCGCAGATCTATATCGGTGCGGTGAACTGGTTTCTGCTGGGGTCGGTGCTCTTCATCATGGTGGAGTTCCAGGAGTCGAGCAGGCTGGCCGCCGCCTACGGACTTGCGGTGACCGGGACCATGACCCTGACCGGCATCATGATGACCTGTATCTTCCGCCTGCAGCGGAAGTACGGCCGCATGGCGGCGGCGATGCTGGTTACCGCGGTTTCCGCCGTCTATCTGCTCTCGAACACCACGAAGATCCCGCATGGCGGGTACTGGTCGCTCATCATCGCGGCGCTGCCGCTCTGCGTCATCCTGATCTATACGCAAGGCCAGCGAAAGCTCTATGAGGAGCTTCGTCCGATGCCGTTCGAAGTGTTCCTGCCGAGCTACCAGCAGCTCTACCAGGGGATGTGCCGCATTCCGGGCACGGCGCTCTTCTTCGCCAAGGACCCGATGACGGTGCCGCCCTATCTGTCGCACACGATGATCAAGAACAACATTCTCTACGAGACCAATATCATCGTATCCATCCTCCGGCGGGAGGATCCCTTCGGCGTGGCGGCGTACTTCAAGGACGATCTGGCGCCCGGCCTGCGGGTGTTCGAGGTCCAGCTGGGCTACATGGAGGTCCCGGACCTGGAGGCGCTCCTCCGGGAGGCGGGCATATCGGAAAAAGCGATATTCTACGGCGTCGAGGACATCTATGCCTCGAACTGCCTCTGGCAGACTTTTTCCGTCATCAAGAAGCTCACCCCGTCGCTCGTTCAGTTCTATCAGCTTCCCTCCAACAGGCTGCATGGCGTGGTCACCAAGGTCGAGATGTAGATCTCCTCTCTGTGCCGTTCTTCGGGCAGCGTCGGGTCGCATTGCATTCTCCCGCGGCCTGTGCTACAGTCGGGGCATCGAGGGGCCTGCTATCCGGGAAAGGGTGCGGTCATGCGGATCTTTGACGTTGCAGAAAAGGTTGCCGGCTCGGGCGAGTACATCCTGGGCGCGGACGCCACCGGCAGTCATGCCTGTTACCTTATCTACGGCGTGCTGCGGCCAGGCGAGGAGGGGCGGGAGCTGCGGCCGGGAAGCGGCCATGAAGAGATGGTGCTCTGTCTCTCGGGTGAACTGCGCCTGACCGGGGCATGCACGGGCTCCCTGCGGGCGGGCCAGGCGGTCCATCTGCGGGGCGAGGAGCGCTGTCTCGCAGCGAATCCCGGTGCTGCCGAGGCTCGGTACGTCATCGCAGGCGGTCATTCCAGTGAAGGACATCACTGACCGCGCCTGAAGGAGCGGTTCGCAGGGAGCGGGAGCGGTCCCGGACGGCTGCGTCGCGTTCGCAGGAAGGGCAGGGCAGGGGAGGAACATGGGAGGAGCGCGCACTGACGACGGCCAGGACTGGCTGGTCGTCTACAAGAAGCGCATCATCATCGGCATCGTCGCCATCCTGACGCTGACCATCGTCCTGACCCTGTTCTTCATCGTCTGCACCATGCGCCAGCGGCTGATGGAGGAGAGCAGGCACCGGGCCGAGGAGCTTGGCACGGTGCTGCACTCCAGCCTCTCCCATCTCATGGAGGCGCGGGACCCCGACCGGATGCAGCGGACGTTGGTGGCCGTGGGCCGGGGAGATACGACGATCCTTCGAGCGGCCATCATCGACAACCGCGGCCGGATCGCCTACTCTTCGAACGAGCGGGAGGTCGGGTCGGTGGTCGACCGGGCGGCGGACCCCTCCTGCACCGGCTGCCACCGCGGCACCGAGGTCACGACCCACGAGACCACGACCACCCTGACGCTGCATGGCGAGCAGGCACTGCGGTACGTGCATATCATCCCGAACGAGCCGTCCTGTCATGCCTGCCATCCGCCCTCCGTGCGGATCAACGGCAAGCTGATCATCGACCGTTCGCTCGAGCCCACCCGGACGCTGGTGGGCGCCATCGTCGTCATCATCTCGGGGCTGGGCGTCGTCTGCCTCGCCATCCTCATCCCGTTCCTCTGGAGGATCCTCTCCCGGGGCGTCAATACCTACATCGACGAGATCCGCCTGCGGTCGGCCGAACTCGGGATGCTCTATAACGCCGTGGACCGGCTGAGCGCCACGATCGAGTTCGAGGCCCTGAAGCGCGTCATCATCGAGATCATCAGCGAGACGCTGGATGCGGACGAAGTGGACATGGTGCTGCCGAGCGAGTACAAGGACCTCGGCGCAACGGTCTGGAGCAGGATGGACGGAGCTATCGCGCGGAAGAAGGTGGAGCAGGGAGCGATGCTGCACACGGTCATCCGGCGGTGGCTCGACGGCGGGCTGACGGAGCTCGAGCTGGACCGGTCGGGACGGGAGATCGTGGCGCCGGTCTCGAAGGCCGGGAACCGCGTGGCCCTCATCGTGGTCCGGTCGGGCGAGACGGGCTTCACGGCGGCCCAGCTGCCGCTCCTGCGCGCCATGGCGAACCATATCGCCGTGGCCTTCGAGAACGCCACGCTCTACCAGATGGCCATCACGGACGAGCTGACCGGGCTCTACTCGAACCGTCATTTCCGCCATACGATCATCCGCAAGTACGCGGCGTTCCAGGAGTTCGGCGAGAAGATGACGCTGCTCATGGCGGACATCGACAACTTCAAGCGGATCAACGATACCTACGGCCATCCGGCAGGGGACGCCATCCTGAAGGACGTGGGCAGGTGCATCCTGAACTCGATCCGCGAGGACGACCTGGCCTTCCGGTACGGCGGCGAGGAGTTCGCGGTCATCCTGCCCGCCACGGACATCCCCGCCGGCGAGGCGGTGGCGGAGCGCATGCGTGCCCTGATCGCCCATTTCCCCTTCAAGGCGGACCAGCACGTGCTGACCGTGACCGTGAGCATCGGGGTCTCGGCCTGGCCGGCGAGCGCCGAGAACGTGAAGGACCTGGTCATGGAAGCCGACAAGGCGCTCTATGAGGCGAAGCACACGGGCAAGGACCGGGTGAAGGTGAGGAAGAAAGAGTAGGAGCCAGGAGCCAGGAGACAGGAGACAGGAGACAGGAGACAGGAGACAGGCTCCCTGCTAGAGCGGCAGCTTCTTGTTCTCCTCGATCGCCGGGCCGGCCTCGGCGCCGCTCAGGGAGCGGAGCCGGTCGTCGAACTTGCCGAGCCGCTTCTCAGCGTCGTCGTATTTCGTCCGCATGTTCGTGAGGTGCTTGCCCACGAGTTCGAAGTCCGACCGGAACCGGTCGAAATCGCCCGCGAGCTGGGCGAGGCCCTTCAGGATCTCCTGGGCACGCTCCTCGATATGCATGCCCTTCAGGCCGAGCAGGATGGTCTGGAGGTAGGCATAGAAGCTGTTCGGCGAGACCGGGATGACCCGCCGGGCGAAGGAGTAGTTCAGGAGCCCCTTCTCGGTCTCCACGGCCTCGTCCTTGATGATCATCTCGTAGTAGACGTTCTCGGCCGGGATGTACATGAGGGCGAAGTCGAAGGTCCCCTCGTCCGGCAGGATGTATTTCACCGCGATCGCGTCCACATGCTTCTTCACGTCCGCCAGGAACTTTCTCCGCGCCGCCTTTGCTTCGTCCTCCGGCGCGGCCTCGATCATCCTCTTGAAGTTCTCGAGCGGGAACTTGGCGTCCACCGGCGCCAGGTTGCCGCCCAGCCGGATCACCGCGTCCACCACCTCGCCGCTCCGGAAGCGGTGCTGAAGGCTGAAATGGGCCGGCGGCAGGATCTGGGCCAGCAGGTCGCCGAGGAAGAGCTCGCCCAGTCCGCCGCGCAGCTTGGGCGACCGCAGGATCTCCTGCAGGCTCGCGATGTCCTTCCCCACGTCGAAGACCTTCTTCGTCGCCTCGGAGAGCCCGCCCAGCCCCTTGCTCACCTCGGATACGACCCGGGCCGCGTTGTCCAGCCGGGTGTTCAGGTCGCCGGTGGAGCGCTGGAGCTGCTGGGTCACGTCCGTGAGCCGCGTATTGACCTGTCCGGTGATCTCCACGAGCTGCTTGTTCACCATCTCCTGGTTCCTGAGCATGGCGTCGGAGAGCTGGCCGCGGAGGGACTGGACCTCCTGCTGGAGCAGGGGGATGGAGGGGTCCGCGGTTCGCGTCCGGCTCTGCAGCACGAGCCAGAGGAGAAGAATAACGATGACCGCAAGAGATATGAGAATGGTCGTGAGCATAGGTGATTCGGTACAGAGTACACAGTACAGCGTACAGAAACAAGATGTTTTGTGCTCTGTGCCCTGTACTCGGTACCGTCTTTAGCCGATCTCCAGCATCCGGTCGAGCGCCTGCTTCGCCCTGACGCGGGTCTCCTCGGGCACGGTGATGACATGCTGCATCTTCTCCATGGCAGCGAGCACGCTCGAGAGCTTCGTGCGCTTCATGTTCGGGCAGACCATCTTGCGGGAGAGGAGATGGAACGTCTTCTCCGGGCTCTCCTTCCGGAGGCGGTGCAGGATGCCCTCCTCGGTCCCGATGATGAACTCCCGGCGCTCCGACTCCCTGCAGAAGCGGAGCATGCCCGAGGTGCTGGTGATCCGGTCCGCCAGGTCCTGGACCCCGGGCGGGCATTCGGGATGCACGACCAGCAGGGCCTGGGGATGCTCGGCCCGGGCGCGGACCGCGTCATCGAGCGTGAGCTGGACGTGGTGCACGTTGCAGAACCCGTCCCAGGAGATGATCCGCTTCTTCGTGCGCTTCGCCGCGTAGGCCGAGAGGTTCCGGTCGGGGATGCAGATGACCGTCTCCTCCCTGAGCGACTCCACGACCTTCACCACGTTCGAGGAGGTGCAGCAGATATCGCTCTCGGCCTTGACCGCGGCCGAGGTGTTCACATAGGCCACCACCGGCAGGCCGGGGTGCTGCTGCTTCAGGTCCTGGATCGTGAAGTCGTCGGGGAACTGGAAGGAGATGTCGTAGAGCTCCCGGAAGAGGTCGCGTTTCGTCGTCCGGCTGCCGGCCGCGGTCACCATGTCCGCCATGGGGCAGCCGGCGGCGAGCTCGGGCAGCAGCACGGTCTTGTCGGGCGAGAGGATGGCCGCGCTCTCGGCCATGAAATGGACGCCGCAGAAGACGATGACCCGGTGGTCGGTCCGCGCCGCGGAGCGGGAGAGCTCGAGGGAATCGCCGGTGATGTCCGCGATGTCCTGGACCTCGGGCCGCTGGTAGTTGTGCGCCAGGATGACGGCGTTCAGGTCCTTCTTGAGCCGGAGGATCCGTTCGCGGGTCTCGGCGATGTTCGCTTCGGTGGTCATAAGGGATCGGGGAAACCTTTGACAGGATAACAGGATCGACAGGATGGACGTGAAGAAAGGGGTCGGTATTGTATCCGTTCTTATCCTGTCATCCTGTCAAAACGGTATTCCTGCTTTTTCGGTGAGATGATAATACTGGTACGATGGATAGGTGTCAATCCAAATCTGTCTTATTTTCCGGTGATATAGCTTGCGCGGCCGGTATGATTCGGGTATTGTATGCAATGCTCCAGGACAACGCATACCGCTCGGGGTTCATCGCCATCGTGGGCAGGCCGAACGTGGGCAAGTCCACGCTCCTGAACCGCCTCCTGGGCGAGAAGATATCGATCATCTCGGACAAGCCCCAAACCACGCGCAACCGCATCCGCGGCATCCTGACCCTGCCGCAGGCGCAGCTCGTCTTCATCGACACGCCCGGCATCCACAAGCCGGTCCACCGGATGAACGACGTGATGGTCAAGGCGGCGGTCCGGACCTTCGGCGAGGTGGACGTCATCCTGCTGCTGGTCGAGGCGACGGAGCGGCCGGGCGCGGGCGACCGGTTCATCATCGATGCGCTGGCCGGCGTCCGGACCCCCGTCTTCCTGCTGATCAACAAGGCGGACCTGGCGCCGAAGGAGCGGCTCCTGCCGCTCATCCAGGAGTGCAGCGCGCTCTATCCCTTTGCCGAGATCGTCCCGGTCTCGGCGCTCACCGGCGACCTGGGCCGGCTGGTGGACACGGTGGTGCAGCGGCTGCCGGAGGGGCCGAAGTACTTCCCCGACGACCAGCTGACGGACCAGCCGGAGCGGTTCATCGTGGCCGAGCTCATCCGGGAGAAGGTCTTCGCCCTGACCAAGGAGGAGGTGCCGTACTCCACCGCGGTGGCGATCGAGCAGATGCAGGAAGAGGGAGACCTGACGCGCGTCCATGCGGTCATCTACGTGGACCGGGAGTCCCAGAAGGGCATCGTGATCGGGAAGCGCGGGGCGCTGCTGAAGGAGATCGGGAGCCGGGCGCGGGCCGACGCGGAGAAGCTCCTGGGCGTCAAGGTCTTCCTGCAGCTCTGGGTGAAGGTCAAGAAGGGCTGGCGCGAGGACGACGCCATGCTCCGGAACATGGGGATCCTGGAAGAAGAATAGCATACAACAAGCACGAAATAGCAAGTTACAAATCCCAGGTAAACACCAAGCACCAAGTTCCAAACGAAGGACATTCTGGTCATTGGATATTCGTGTTTCAATATCATTTGTAATTTGATGCTTGGGATCCGGAATTTCACACGGGAGTGTGTCCATGCATGAACTGATCCTCTGGCTGGTGAACACCATCGGGAAGCTGGGATACCCCGGCATCTTCCTGCTCATGACCATCGAGAGCTCGGCCTTTCCCTTCCCGAGCGAGATCGTGATGATCCCCGCGGGCTATCTCGCCCAGAAAGGCCAGATGAACCTGGCGCTCGCGGTCCTCTGCGGCACGGCCGGGAGCCTCGCCGGCGCGTACATCAACTACTACGCCGCGCGCTACCTCGGCCGTCCGCTCATCCTGAAGTACGGAAAGTACATCCTCCTGACCGAGGAGAAGTACGCCAGGGCCGAGGCCTTCTTCCGGGACCACGGGGAGGTCTCGACCTTCGTCGGCAGGCTCATCCCGGGCGTGCGCCAGCTCATCTCGCTGCCCGCGGGGCTTGCCCGGATGAACCACCTCCGCTTCTCCCTCTATACCGTCGCGGGCGCGGGCATGTGGGTCACGGTCCTTGCCTGGATCGGGCATTTCGCCGGCGCGCGGGAGGACCTGGTGCGGCAATATGCCAACCACGCGGTCGTCGCGGCGGTCATCTTGGGAGCTACCGTCGTGGCCGTGTATGTCTGGCGCCACCGGATGAACAGCAGGAAGCGCTCAGCCGCGCAGGTCCCGGACGCGGAGTGAGAGGCTGCAGAGACATCCCCTATATTTATTAACGAGGACCGGATGAGATCCCGCACCGAATCCATCATCCTCGGCAGCATGCACCTCGGCGAGGCGGACAAGCTCGTCACGTTCTTCTCCCTCGACCGGGGGAAGCTCCGGGGCGTGGCCCGGAACGCCCGCAAGTCCTTCCGCCGCTTCGGCGCGGGACTCGAGCCCTTCACCCACTGCCGCCTGCAGCTCTACGAGCGGGAGCACCAGGAACTGCTGCGCATCGAGTCCGCCGAGATCCTGACCCAGCACTTCACCCTGGCCTGCGACCTGGACCGCCTTGCCGCAGCGGCGCCCGCCCTGGAGCTCGTGCGGGAGCTCGCGCCGGAAGGGGAGCGCAACGCGGCGGTCTTCCTGCTGCTCGGCCATATCCTGAACCTGCTCGAGACCTCGCCGGACCCGCTCTTCCTGCTCCGCATCTTCGAGATCCGGCTGCTCTCGCTGCTGGGCTACCAGCCCAAGCTCGACCGGTGCCTCTCCTGCGGCAGCCCGGCGGACCGGCGGATGGTCTTCTACGGACCCAAGGGCGGCGTGCTCTGTTCCGCCTGCCTCGCGGCAGACGGGGACGCAGAGCTTACGGTCTCGCCCGGCGCCGTGGGGTTCTACTACCATGCCCTGCGCATGGACCTGGACAAGCTCACCCGCCTGCGGCCTTCGGCCGCGATCCTGCGCGAGCTCGACCAGGCCCTCTCGACCCACTTCCTCCATATCCTCGGCCGCAGGCTGCGGTCCGCGGCCTTCCTGCGTTCGCTCTGCCGGCCCTGATATTGTTGATGAAGCCGAAAGAACCCTGAGCGCACCACTGAGGCACGGAGGGCGCGGAGAAAGACCGCTGCCTTGCGGAAGGGAATTCTTCGTGTCACGGTGCATCAGCAGCAGGCGCCGACCTTTCGAATGACTTCCCGATCGCTTTGTTCTCCGATAGATCGCAGATGATCGCAGGATCGCAGCGGGGCCGGCTATGCCGCCCGGTCGCCGGTATCCGCCTCGCCGGAAGCAGGCGGTGCGGCCTCATCAGGCAGGGCAGGGGGACGGCGGGACGGGAAGGCAAGGAGGCTGATGCCGACCAGGAGGCAGAGCGCACCGAAGACGTCGCCGTTCCTGGTGTAGAACGTCCGCGCCTTTCCGGCCGGCGCGAGATCGCGCACCAGGACGGCCTCGGTGAAGAGGGGGGAGCGCTCGAGCACGCGGCCCCGGGCATCGATGAACCCGGAGATGCCGGTGTTCGCCGCGCGCGCGACGGGGACGCGGTTCTCCACCGCGCGAAGGACGGCCATGGCGAAGTGCTGCGCCGGCATGCCGGTCCTGCCGAACCAGGCGTCGTTCGTGATCGTGGTCATGACCGCGGCGCCGCGGGCCGCGAAGCGCCGCACCAGGTCCGGGAAGATGATCTCGTAACAGATGACGGTGCCGAGGAGCACGCCGCCTTCCGGGCCGCGGACCTCTGCGAGGGTATGCTCGCTTCCTGCCTCGAAGTCGCCGGGCGCCTGGACGAGCCGCTCGGTGAAGAAGAGGAGGCCCCGCAGGAGCGCGTACTCGCCGAAGGGCACGAGGTGAAGCTTGTGGTAGACCTGGCTGGTCCTGCCTGCGCGGTCCAGGAAGAAGGCTGAGTTCCGCAGGCGATACCGGAGCCCGTCCTTCTCGAGGGTCGGGCTGCCGAGGAGGAGCGGCACGCCCGCTTTGCGCACGAGCTCGCGGAGCTCTGCGGTCATGGCCCGGTCGGTCTCTCCCGGTCCGTCGAAATAGAAGGGCGTGCTTGTCTCGGGCCAGATGATCAGGTCCGGCCGCGCGGTGAGCGCATCCCGCGTCAGGCGCTGATAGGCCGCGAAGACCTCGCTCCGGAAATCCGGGTCCCACTTCCTGGACTGGTCGATGTTCCCCTGGATGACCGCGATGCGCAGCCCGTCATGCCCCGGCCGCTCTCCCAGCCGGTGCCGGCCGTATGCCAGGACGAGGACAAGCGCCAGGGCTGCGGCGGTGAGGGGAAGGAACCGCCGGCGGTCTGCAATGAGCTCCGCGATCGCTATGTTCACGAGCACGACCAGGTACGATACGCCGTAGACGCCGGTAAGATCCGCGATCTGGATGACCGGCAGGACGGAATGCTGGCTGTAGCCCAGCAGGGACCAGGGGAACCCGGTCAGCAGGTGGGTGCGGACGAGCTCCAGGCCGGTCCAGAGCGCGGCAGCAGCGACGGGGAAGAGCGGCAGGCGCCGCTCGCGGAGCAGGACCGCTCCTGCGCCGAAAAGCGCGGGATAGAGAGCGCAGTAGGCGCAGAGCAGGAGCGTGACGAGCGATGCCGCGGGGAGCGGGAGCCTGCCATGGACCTGGAGCGGGTGCGCGACCCAATAGAGGGTGCCGCAGAAGAGGATGATGCCCGCGACGCCGCCGAGCCGGAACCCCTGTCGCAGGGTCCGGCCCCGCAGGCCGGCCAGCAGGGGGACCAGTCCCGTCCAGGCAAGAAGAGGGAGGTCGAAGGGCGGGAGCGAGAGGGCGAGCAGCGCTCCTGCCAGTGCGGCAAGAGCAAGGGAGCGGCCGGGCATGCTACTTGGAGGTCTTCTGCTCCTGCATCCAGCGCAGGAGCCCTTCCTTCATGCCGGTATTGATGCCGGAGCTCGCCGGGGCGTCCGGCGCCTTTGCCGCCTGGCGCCGGGGCTTCTGACTGCCGGCCTCGGCCCGGTCGCGCTTCCTGGCCTCGGCAGCGGGTTTCTGCCGCTCAATGCGCTGCCGGGCAGGACGACGCTCCTGCGCCGCGGCGGACGGAGAGAGGTGCGCGACGGCGTGGCGATAGACCATCTCGTGCTTCGCGCTCTCCAGGGCGATGATGTAGTTGTCGAAGGCCCGGATCCGGCCGGTCAGCCGCGTCCTGTTCTGGAGCACGATGGTCACCGGCGTACGCTGCTCCTGGTACGCAGCGAGCATCTTGTCGAGCAGGTTGACCTCCATGGAGCACCTCCGGAAGGGGGAAGTTCCCTCGCCGGCGGCGCAGCGCAGGACGCGGGACGCGCGGCGCCGTGCCGGCTACCGGTTGATCGTGGTGATCGCGTGCTTGTAGTACAGGTGCTGCCTGCCGCCGTCGCGGAGGAGCAGCGTGAAATTATCGTATGCCTCGATGGTCGCCCTGATGCGCTGGCCGCTCAGGAGGAAGATCGTGACCGGGTGATGCTCGCGGACCACTTTCTCCAGGAATTCCTGCTGGATGTTCGGCCGGGCAGGGGCTGCGCCCTCCTTTGCGGCAGGCGGCGCTTCGGGGACCGCGGGAGCGATCAGGGGTTCGGGGGAGGAAAGGAAGGAGATGTCCTGCTTCAGGACGGTGATGACGCCGTCGGCGGTCTCCACGTTGATCTCATAGCGCCCGATCTCGCGGAGCACGCCCTCATGCTCCGAGCGGTTCACCTGGCCGATCCGGAGCGCTGCGCCCCGGGAAAAGGCCTGGGAGAGGAACTCCGGTTCGATCGCGCCTGCAGCAGCATCCATCGGACTCAATCATAATGCAATGCCCGAAGGTTTGCAAGCGGTTTTTCCCGTCATGCAGGCCGGTCGCGCCGGACAGCGTCTGTGCTATAATCAGCGCAGCACGACCAAGAGCCTTGCGAGAAAAACGGGTCGGACCCCGTAGCATCGCTTGCCGTTCCGGGAGATGGCATTGGCGGAATGAACGACGATGAGATGCAGGCCATGTTGATCGACCACATGGGCAGGGGCTTCCTGGAGAACATCATCGCCCTCTTCCGCCAGGAGCCGGAGCTCATGCGGTTCATCCCGGCCATGGCGGCGGACGATGCGATCGCCGTGCGCATAGGCGCCACGGCGCTGGTGGAGGAGATGGCGGCCGGGCGCCGGGAGCAGCTGCGCGTCGCCGTGCCCGGCCTGGTCCGCCTGCTGGGGAACGGGAACCCGACCATCCGAGGCGATGCGGCGAACCTGCTGGGGCTGATCGGCGGCGGACAGGCCGTTGAAGCGCTGCGGGGGCTCCGGAAGGACCCGAACGCCGCGGTGCGGGAGATCGTCGAGGACGCGCTGCGGGAGCCTGGGGCGTAAGATAAAGACGCGTGGGAAGTGATCGAGGCGCGCCCGGGAGGGCGCGCCTCTTCCTGGTGTGCCGGACCGCTGCTACCAGCCCAGGTTGAGCGTCAGGAGATGGCGCTGGTCCCGGTCCTGGCCGGCGGATGCGCCGATCTCCTCGCCGTACATCGCGTAGGAGACCGAGAGGATGAGGGTGCGGAGCTCGGCGCCGAAGGTCGGGTACCCCTGGTACATGCCTGCCCGCAGCGCGAGCTCGAGCAGCATCCGGTCGAAGAGCTGAAGCTCCGCGCCGTACCGCAGCCGCTTGGCCAAGTCCCTGTCCTGCTCGAACTCCTTGGTGATGTCCACGAGATCGGCGCCAAGGAGGAGCGACCGGAAGACGGGGATCCTGGGATTGACGGAGACGCCGGCGTTCACGGTCATCGGGATGGTCCCGGCGCCCCCGAAGTCCAGGTCGCCGATGTTCATGACCGACACGCCGGCCGCGGGACGCCACCAGGAATTGACCGCAAACTTCCAGAGCAGCCCCGCGTCCCAGCCCAGCGCGTCGCCTTCCCGCCGCAGCTCATTGGTGATGTAGCCGTCCAGGTCTTCCTGGTTGTTCACGAGGTCGTCGGCCGTGAAGATGTGCGCCAGCGATTCCCGGTGCAGCGCTTTGAGCGACGCGCCGGCGTAGAGGCCGTCCCCCAGCGGCAGGCTGAATCCTGTGACAACGCCCCAGGTGGCGTCGGCGCTGATCTCGAGCTCGGCAAGGGGGCCGGCGTCCAGGCGGGGGGTCGCGTCGAGCCGGCCGCTCGCGAAGGCGCCGAGACCGAAGGCAAAGGAATCATAGCTCCTGCCGATGGAGGTGAGGTTGGCGGCACGGAGATGCATGTTCCTGCCCTGGTTGGCCAGCAGCAGGTCGTTCACCGCCAGCACCTGATCGTCCGTCGCCGATCCGTTGCTGTTCAGGTCGCCGGTGGTCAACGCCGCGTCCAGGTCGTCGGCGAAGTCCAGGGTGTTCTTGCCGACCTCGGCGCTCAGGTGTACGAGGTTCACTTCCCACCCCTTGTCCTGCGGGATGTTCGTCAGGCCCGCGGGGTTGTAGAAGAGCGTGTCCACCCGGCCGCCGACGGCGGTGTACGCACCGCCCATGCCCATGGCGCGCGTTGATTTGTAGAGATAGGGGTGTTCGAGCGTCGAGGCTGCCGCTGCTGCCGGTCCTCCCGCGAGCAGGAGCACGGTGCAGATGAGCGGGAGCATACGCATGATCGATCTCTTGAGACGGGTGATGGTACGGTGCATGGGGCCTCCCTTCCTGGGGGTGATATGAGGGAATTGTAGCGGCAAGTGAGGCGTTCCGTCAAGGTACGGATCACCACCTGACGGGCCGCCGGGATCAGAGCAGTCCCCGTTCGCGGAGCGCATGGGCGATCAGCACGCCGGAGAGCCAGACCATGCCGGTGATGCCGATCGCCGAGAGGAGGGAATAGATCGTCCTGCGCAAGGGGGAATAGGGCGATGTCCGGATCGTGCGGAGATGGACGAGCAGGCTGAAGCCCAGCCCCAGGAGCAGGAAGACGGTCTCGATCATGGCGCTACCCTTCCGCTTGTCCGGACAAAGGCGGTCCGTAGGACACGCTCACCACGGTGTAGCAGATGTCGCCCCGGGGCCGGCGCACGGTGATCTCATCGCCCTCCTGCTTCTTCATCAGCGCCCGCGCCACCGGCGAGTCCATGCTGATGAATCCGCGCTCCGCGTCGAACTCGTCGGGCCCCACGATGCGGTAATCGACCTGCCGCCCGGTCTCGTCCTCCAACCGCACCCAGGCGCCGAAGAAGATGCGGTTCCTGTCGGACGGCGCCGCATCCACCACCACGACATCCTCGAGCCGCGTCTTGAGGAAATGGATGCGGCCGTCGATCTCCCGGAGCTGTTTCTTGCGGTAGATGTACTCCGCGTTCTCGGACCGGTCGCCCTCTGCGGCCGCCGCGGCCAGTGCCGCAGTCACCTCGGGACGCCTGACCTTCCAGAGGAGATGGAACTCGTCGATCATCCGCTGCCTGCCCTCAGGGGTTATGTACTTCGAGCTGGAGGGACGAGGTGGCCGTTGTCTGCTCATGCAGAGCGCCTTTCGGTCGGAAGAGGATCAGGGATACGCTGCCAGGCCATTATACCCTGCTCCTGCCGTCGTTGCAATGCAGGCCGCGGTCATGGTAGAATTTTCTCCGCCCGGATCCCGGGCGCGGAGGGGGAGAGGATGCGGAGGTGCTGGAAGCTCGTTGCCCTGGGCATGCTGCTCTGGACCGCCGGGATGCGGTCCGGCGGAGCGGAGCCGACGCCCGACGCGGAACTGATCGAACAGACGGGATTCAGCAGGGAGGCGCTCCTGGTCATCCGGCAGGAGACCGGCGGCGTGCTGCGCCGTCTGAGCGGGTATGACGAGAACGGTTTCCAGGTCATGGCCGCAGGTATCGCGGTCACGGTCCCGGAGGACCGGCTCGGGTCCGTTCTTGCGGCCCTGCGCAGGAAACTGCGGCCCCTGGACTACCAGGCCTTTCTGATCGAGGAGAACGAGCTGGTCCATACCGGCCGGATCGGCGTGCTGAAGGGGCACGACCAGTTCGATATCCTGAGGATCATGCAGACCAACGGCCGGCGGCAGGGCGTCTCCCACGAGGCGGTCCTTGAGGCCCTCACGGCCTGGCAGGGCCGGTTCCGGTTCGAGATCATCGGCGCGGAGCATGAATGGGCGGAGGTCCGGTTCCTGACCCTTCCGAAGGACCTGGCCGTCCTGGCGGCCGAGATATTCGAGCTCTGTCCCGATGCGGCGGACGGCGGCCCGGGGGGCATCCCTGCCCTGGTGCGGGAGCTCCGGGACCGGAAGCGGCTGCTGCTCTCCTGGGAATGATGGCATCGGCCCGGACCGCGGAACAAAAAACAGGCGCTTGAGAGCGCCTGCTGATCAGTACCGCTAGGATGACTGTTCGTCCGTCTGGTGGATGGATGATATGCAGGCGGAGAGGTCTACTTCGTTGCCGGAGCCGCCGGATAGGCCGGAGCCGCGGGCGCTGCAGCAGCGGGTTTTTGCTCGGTCTGCTTGGCAGCTGCTTTCTTCTTTTTCTTCTTCTTGACCGGAGCCTTTTCCTCGGCCTTCTTCTCGGTTGGCGCCGGGGCTGGCGCCTTCTCCTGGGCGAACGCAATGCCGAGCGTCAGGGAGAAGACCAGTGCCGTCAAGAGCGCAACGAACTTTCTCATGGATATCACCTCCTTTCCAGATCAGGATGGGCAATAGTAATCCCTGCAGACGCGGCTGTCAAGAGACTGCTTTGAACGTCTTTCCCGCAGGCTCGGCGCCATGAAACACCATGAAAATCAATACGATGCATGGAGTGTCGACCATCGGAACGCAAGTTTGAACTTTGCATCATGACTGGCTTGTTGTACAATGGTCCCAGTGCGGCTGAACGTGGTTCCCCTCAGGGAGGGGCGGTTCCTGACCGCATGGTCACCATGAAGAAGGAAGGTCCTGACCGGTGAAGCTTGAAAGCCGCGCGGTACGAACTGCAGTGGTCGCGGGCGTGCTGCTCCTCATCACCATCCTCCATTCCCTGCTCGGGACAGCCGGTTCGGGCTGGCTGCACAGCCTGCTCGGCCATCTCTACATAGCGCCGATCATCATGGCCGCCTACTGGTTCGGCTTCTCCGGCGGCGTGCTCGCGTCGATCTGCTCCATGATACTGTTCCTCTGGCACTTCTTCTTCCACTGGCCGGAGCAGTTCGTGGACATCTACAACTTCGTCGAGCTCTTTCTCTTCCTGGTCATCGGCGTCACCACCGGCGTGCTGAGCCAGATGGAGCGGAACCAGCGGCTGCGGTACGAGCAGGCGCTGGTGCGGCTGGACGAATCGCACCGCAAGCTGCGGGAGCAGACCGAGGTCCTGTTCCAGACCGAGGAGCATCTCCGGCGGGCGGACCGGCTCTCGGCCCTGGGCGAGCTCTCCGCCGGCATGGCCCACGAGATCCGGAACCCCCTGGGCTCCATCCGGGGGGCGGCGGAGATCCTGAAGGACGACTACGGACCGGGGACCCCCAAGGCGGAGTTCGTCCAGATCCTGCTGAAGGAGACGGAGCGGCTGAACACCATCGTGCAGGAGTTCCTGAACTTCGCCCGGCCCCGGCAGCCGGAGTTCCATGAAGCGGACGTGAACGAGGTGCTCGACTCGGTGCTGACCCTGACGGCGCAGCCCGCGCGCACGGCCGGGATAACCGTGGAGCGGCGGCTCGATCCGCTGCTGGGAAAACGGAACGTGGACGCCGGCCTGCTGAAGCAGGCGTTCCTGAACCTCGTCCTGAACGCCATCCAGGCAATGCCGCAGGGCGGGACGCTGGTCGTGGCGACCGCCCTGCGCGACGGCGCCCTGGAGGTCCGGGTGGCGGACAGCGGCGCCGGCATCGCGCCGGAGCACCGGCGGAAGCTCTTCAGCCCCTTCTTCACCACCAAACGGGACGGCACCGGCCTGGGGCTGGCAATCACCTACCGCATCATCGAGAACCACCGGGGGACCATCGACGTGGAGAGCGAACCGGGAAAGGGCACGACGTTCACCGTGCGGATACCCACATGAAGAGACCTGCCGTCCTGCTGATCGACGACGATGCGAGCCTGCGGCGCGTGATCGAGTACAGCCTGCTCGAGAGCGGCTACACGGTCCACGCCGCGGCGAGCGGCGAGGAGGGTCTGGCCCTGCTCGCCAAGGAGCGCTGCGACGCCGTGGTCACGGACATCACGATGCCCGGGATGAGCGGCATGGAGGTGCTCGCCCGCGTGCGCGCGGCCGATCCCGGCATGCCGGTGATCATCATCACGGCCTACGGGACCATCGAGAGCGCCGTGGAGGCCATGCGGCAGGGCGCCCATGACTATATCACCAAGCCCTTCAACCGAGACGAGCTGCGCATCACGCTGGAGCGGGCACTCCGGCTCCGCCGGCTCGAGCGGGAGAACGTCGAGCTGCGCGCCGCGGTGATCGAGCGCCATCAGTTCGCCGGCATCATCGGCAACAGCGCCGCGATGCATGAGCTGCTCGACCTTGCCGGCCGCGTGGCCGCCAGCGACGCCACGGTGCTGATCACCGGCGAGAGCGGCACGGGCAAGGAGGTGCTCGCCAAGGGGATCCATTACACCGGCGGCCGGTCCGGCGGCCCCTTCGTCGCGGTGAACTGCGCGGCGATCCCGGAGAACCTGATCGAGAGCGAGCTCTTCGGCCACGTGAAGGGCTCCTTCACCGGAGCGGTGCGGGACCGGGAGGGGAAGTTCGAGCAGGCCGACGGCGGCACGATCTTCCTCGACGAGATCGCCGAGCTCCGGACCGACCTGCAGGCCAAGATCCTCCGGGCGCTCCAGGAGCGGACCGTGGACCGCGTCGGCGGCAGGCCGGTGAGCGTCGATGTCCGGGTGATCGCGGCGACGAACCGCGATCTGGAGCGCGCGGTGAAGGAGGGATCGTTCCGCGAGGACCTCTTCTACCGTCTCAGCGTCGTGACGCTCCAGATGCCGCCGCTGCGCGAGCGGCGGGAGGACATCCCCCTGCTGGCGGAGCATTTTCTGCGGAAGTTCGGGCGGGGCGCCGCGGCATCGATCGAACCCGATACGCTGGCCGCCCTGACCGCCTACGGGTGGCCTGGGAACGTCCGGGAGCTCGAGAACACCATGGAGCGGGCGCTGGTCCTGAAGCGGGGCGAGAGCATCACGACCACGGACCTTCCCGAGCGGATAACCCGCGGCAGGGAAGGGGCCTCGGACATCATCCTGAACCTGCCGGAGGAGGGCATCTCCCTCGAGGAGCTCGAGCGCACGCTGATCCGGATGGCGCTCGAGAAGCAGAAGGGAAACCAGACCCGCGCCGCGGAATACCTCGGCATCACCCGGCCGACGCTCATCTACCGCATGGAGAAGTACGGATTGAAGTGAGCGCCGCAACGCCGCGGCGCGCGCGCCGGCTGGAACGGCGTTCGTTTCCCGGCGAGCGATGCGTGCGCACTTGCCTCGCGCCGCTCCATCCGGTAAGATGCAGGCGCCCTGCGGGGCGCGGTCCTCATCTCAGTTCAGGAGGCTCATCATGACGAAGACGACGATCAAAGTGCAGGGGATGACCTGCAATCACTGCGTGATGCGGGTCCGGAAGGCGCTGAAGGCGGTCGCGGGCGTGCAGGATGCGCAGGTGGACCTGCAGAAGGCCGAGGCGGCCGTCTCCTTCGACGAGGCCAAGGTCTCCCCGGACAAGCTCGTCGGCGCCATCGTGGAGGCCGGCTACAAGGCCGCATCGTAGGGGCCGGCGCCCGCGCTGCTTGACATCCCCGGGCTATGTTCGTATAATCTCGTCTGCATGCGGCCTGCGGGTCGCAGGCATCGGCCCGCAGAAGCCGCGACAGGCCACGGACCATGGACGCTTACTCACGCTGGAAATACATCATCTTCCGGAGCCATCGGCGCAGGCAGCTGCCGCTCGACCTGCAGCACTGCTCGCCGATCTCGCTCCGCAACATGATCCTCGATGTGCGAACGCCCGCAGAAGTGCTGGACCAGATCGCCCTGGCCTATGCCGACGATGAGTACGTTCTCCGGGACCTCGTCCGCTGCCCGAACCTCTCCGAAACGACCCTCGCCTTCATCTCTCTCACCGCTTCCGACGAGATCAAGACCTTCATCACCGGGACGCGCGTCCTGGACCTCGTGGTCTACGAGGAGCCGAAGGAAGGCGCCGCGAAGGCCGCCGCGGCCGGCACGGATAAGAGCAAGCTGAACGTCACCCAGGCGGTCAACCGGATGACCACGCCGCAGAAGATCAAGCTCGCCCTCTCGGGCAGCAAGCAGGCCCGGGGGCTGCTGATCCGGGAGTCGAACAAGCAGATCTCCACGGCGGTGCTGGACAATCCGCGCATCACCGATACGGAGATCGAGTTCTTCTCCCAGTCCACGAACCTCTCCGAGGACTGCATGCGCAAGATCGGCATGAATTCCGAATGGACCAAGAAGTACAGCATCGCCCACGCGCTGGTGAACAATCCCAAGTGCCCCCCCGGCATCGCGGTCCAGTTCGTCACCCGCATGATGGATAAGGACCTTGCCCTGCTCGAGAAGAGCAGGAACGTTTCCGAGGCCGTTCGAGCGGCGGCACGCGGCCTGATAGCCAAGAGGAAGCTGGGCAAGAAGGGCTAGGCGAGCGCTCCGTACGTCCTTCGCTCTTTTCCCGCGCCCGGACCCGCTGAACCCGCATCCCCCTGACAGGAGCCCTTCATGCTTCGCAACGGTCTCCCGCTCATCGTCCTCTTCCTGCTGCTTCCGGTGATCGGCTGCACGCGCTCCCGGACGGTCCAGCGGACCGAGACCATCATGGGCACTCAGGTGACGATCACGGTGTCCGCGGCCACGGCCGGGGAGGGACGGCTGGCCCTGGACGCGGGCATGCAGGAGCTCCGCCGGCTCGATGCGCTGCTCTCCCTTTACAAGGACGACTCGGAGGTCGCCAAGGTGAACCAGGCGGCAGGGGTGTCGCCGGTGAAGGTGTCCCGGGAGATGATCGAAGTGGTCGCGCAGGCCCTCGATACTGCAAGGCTTACGGGCGGTGCGTTCGATCCCACGATCGGTCCGCTGGTGGTCCTCTGGCAGATGCGGCTGAAGGAAGGTGCGGCGCCGTCGGACCGGGAGATCGACGGCGTTCTGCGGCTGGTGAACTACCGGAACGTCGTGGTGGACCGGAAGGCATCGACCATCTACCTCAAGAAGAAGGACATGGTGCTGGACCTGGGCGGCTGCGCCAAGGGGTATGCGGCGGACCGGGTCCGCGACCTCTTCCGGGAACGCGGCGTGCGGAACGCGGTCATCGCCGTGGCCGGGGACATCTGGGCCCTGGGCAGGCGCGAGGACGGCGGCCCCTGGCGCATCGGGGTGCAGCATCCGCGGGAGCAGGACCGGGTGCTGACCGTGCTCGAGCTGACCGACCGGTACATCTCCACGTCCGGAGACTACGAGCGGTTCGTGATCCGGGAGAAGAAGCGCTATCATCACATCCTCGACCCGCGCAGCGGCAGGCCCGCCGCGGGCATCATCTCGGCGACCCTGATCGGCGAGAACGGGTCGCTGATCGATCCCCTCACCACGGCGGTCTTCATCCTCGGCAGGGAGAAGGGCATGGCGCTGGTGCGGAAGGTAGGCGCGGAGGCCCTGCTGGTGGATGAGGCGGGCGCCGCGGTGAGCACCGGCGGGGTGGCGCTGCAGCAGTAGCCGCGTCCGTCGTCCGGAAAGGAACGATGCCGAACCAGGTACGGTGGAGGAACAGCGGCCCTGATCGTGCTCCTCGCCATGCTCTTCCCTGGGGCAGGAGCTGCGGCCGACGGAGCGGGGCCGCTTGCATTCCCGGCCGACGCATCCTTTCCGCGAGAGTACGACCGGGCGGCGGAAGCCCCGTTCGAGGACGCTGCGCCGGCGTCCGACCGGTCTGCCGCCGCGGGCGGACGGGAAGGGGAACGTGCCTTCCGGTCCTGGCTCTGGGACTATCTTACGCGCGGCGCCGGCATCGGGACCCGCCAGGCCGAGCTGACCGTCACGGACAAGCGTACCCAGGCGAGCGGCACGATCATGCAGCGGGACGACGAGGCCTATTTTTTTAAGCTACAGCACGCGTCCTTCCTTCTTCGGTTCCACGCGGTTCGGCTGCACCTTCCTGTTCAACTTCACGACCTTCCAGACGGACCGGCAGGAGGTGGCCAAGGACGTCTATGCGGACCTCGGCACGCGCATCCGGGGCCGCCTCGCTTATTTCGCGCCCACGGCGTTCTTCCAGCTGGGCGAGCACGGCCCCCGGGGCAGGTTCATCCGGCCGGCCGCGGCCAAGTTCAAAGGGGACATCTTCCTGGACGATCCCGCCGCTCCCGGTCCGGTGCATATTGCGAACGGGGCCTATGATCTCAAGGTCGCGGCAAGCGTCTTCCTGGAGGCCCGCTACCGGCCCTGGGGTGTCAGCATCAGCGTCGCCGGCCCGCCCTGCGACGACGATGCTTACCAGTACAACCTCTCCGATATCGCCTATATCTCGGGTATACATATTTTTAGCAGTTCCCTGCCTTCCGAACGGCCTGGATGCAGATGCGGCGCCGTATCTTTTGACCCGCACCCGGACAGGACTTTTTTGACAAGTCGAAATTAAATGGATACAATCATGCAGTAAGCATCACCAGGGACGGAGAAGAGGCGGACCGCCGCACCTCGCGTGAGCGGGCGCAGAACGAACAATGAACCACGGACCGAGCATAGGGGCCGGACCGCGGAACCACGGCAAGGGCGGAGCGCAGCCACCGGCGCTCCGGCAGCAGCTCATTGTCATCATCCTGATCATCACGGCGTTCGCGCTCATCCTCACCAGCATCATCATGGTCACTGCGGCGCTCTCTTCCTTCCGGCAGGGGCTCCTGCGGGACATCGCGATCAAGGCCGAGATTCTCGGGGACCAGTGCTCCGCGGCGCTGCTCTTCAATGCGCCGCGGGAGGCGGAAGCGATCCTGGGGCTGCTGCGCGCGGACGAGCAGATCGAGGTGGCGGCTGTCTATACCAGGACGGGCGCGCTCTTTGCCGCATACCGCCGGGACGGCGCCGTGGCCCTTCCGCCGGCAGCGCCGCCGCCGGAGGGCCATGTCTTCACCGTCCACCACCTCACGCTCCTGCATCCCATCGTTCTGGACAATGAGCGCATTGGCGTCATCCTGGTGCGCTCCGATCTGGGGAACCTGCATGCGCTGCTCCGGAGGCACGGCGCCGCGGCCGTGCTCGTCCTGCCGACGGCCCTGCTGATCGCCTACATCCTGGCGTCCCGGCTCCAGCGGCGCATCACCCGTCCGGTGGCGAACCTGGTCGAAGTCATGGAGCATATCACCCGGGACAAGGACCTGGCGGTGCGCGCCGGCAAGGAAGGTCCCGAGGAGCTTCGGTCCCTGGCCGACGGCCTGAACGAGATGCTCGAGACCATCGGGGATCGGGACCAGGAGCTTGCCCGGCAGCGCGTTCATCTCGAGAGCACGGTGGAGCGCCTCGAACGGTCCACCCGGGAGCTGCAGGAGGCGAACCGGAAGCTCAAGACCCTGGACAAGCTCAAGTCCGACTTCGTCTCCACCGTCTCCCATGAGCTCCGCACGCCGCTGACGGCCATCAAGGCTTTCGTCGAGCTGGTCCTCATGAAGCCCGCCATGGAGCCGGAGCGGAAGCTCCGGCTGCTCCGGACCATCGACGAGGAGAGCGACCGTCTGGGCAGGCTCATCAGCGACCTGCTGGACCTTTCGCGCATCGAGGCCGGGACCATGCAGTGGCGGTTCGAGGAGCTCGATCTGGGAGAGATCGTGGGGACATCTGTCGAGAAGATGCTGCCGCTCTCGCGGAACAAGAGGCAGCGGCTCTCCCTGGCGCTGCGCACGGAGCTTCCGCCGCTGCGCGGGGACCGCGACCGCCTGGTCCAGGTCGTGACCAATATCCTGTCGAACGCTGTCAAGTTCACGCCCCACGGCGGGAGCATCGATGTGTCGGTCAGGCGCGAGGGGACCCCCCGGCAGCAGATCGTCGTGGAGGTGAGGGACAGCGGCAGCGGCATCCCGTCCGAGGACCTGGAGCTGATCTTCGACAAGTTCCACCGCGCCGGGGATCCGCTCACGAGCGGCATCGAGGGGACCGGGCTCGGCCTCTCCATCTCCCGCCAGATCATCGAGCACCACGGCGGCAGGATATGGGCGGTCAACAACAACAGCGGCGGAGGCAGCACCTTCTTCTTCACCCTGCCGCTCAGCTAAGGGGTCACCCATTTGAAGGCACGTTGTCAAGGGAAAAAGGCCGCCCCGTGACGAGAAAATGAAATTTTCTCGTCGATGGTTGTTTCAGTTATCGATCA
>CAZTXN010000005.1:0-30052 GCA_964617655.1 uncultured Nitrospiraceae bacterium
GTATCTGCATGCCGCTTTGTAGCACAATCATCAAGAAAAGTCCAGCAACAGAAAAGGCCGGCTCCTTTCCGGGAACCGGCCCTGCGTGATGTGGTGCAGAAGATACTGAGCGGTCAGATGAAAAGGTTGATATCCGCGTCTGCGGCGATGTCCATCCAGGTCGCCGCGCCGCCGAACTCGACGCCTTCTATGATATCGGACTGCTTATACCCCATGACATCCATGGTCATCTGGCAGGCGATGAGCTTGATCCCGCTCTCCTTCGCCAAGTCGATCAGCTGCTGGACCGTGGCTACGCCATGCTTCTTGAACATGGACTTCATCATGGACGTCGCCATGGCCTCCATCCCGGGGAGGGAAGAGATGAGCGTCGGGATCGGCACCGGCATGGGCATGGCCGGATTTCCTAACGGTGAGACCTTCAGACTGTCGGCGTTCCCTTTCTTGACGATCTCCAGTCCATAGAACGTGAAAAAGATCGTCACATCCACGTCCATGGCCGCAGCGGTCGTTGCAAGAATGAGCGGGGGATAGGCCATGTCGAGCGAACCCTTCGAAGCAATGATCGTCATTTTCTTGCTGGTCATGGTGGTCAGCTCCTTATGCGGATTTTTTGATGAAGAAGGTGAACGTTCCGCCGCCTTCCTCGACCTTCAGGATCTCGTTTCCGGTCCTCTTTGCCCACGATGCCATGTCGTTCTTGGAACCCGGGTCCGTGGTCTCCACCTTCAGTACCTGGTCCTTCGTCAGTGCTTCGACCGCTTTCTTGGTCTTCAGGATCGGAAGCGGACAGCTCATACCTTTTGCGTCGAGCACCTGAGCAACCTTGATATCCCCAGACATGGTTCTGCCTCCTTCTTTTCAATAAGTACAGAGCGATGGTCTCAGAGAAACATTCGTTTTATGTTACCGCAAGCCTAGTTTCAAAGTCAAGCAATTTTATATAATTTGCAGTAATTCATAATCCTGCTAGTCAATATCAAGGAAAAGAGTTGAAGAAAATCCTGTGGAAAAAGACCTTGCCATGGATACGGGGTTCTGGTATAGTCTGACTCCGTCTTTCAGGTCCATTGCCATTCACGTGCTGCTAGAGCAAGAAGCATGCTTGCCCGGATTTTTCATACCAAAAGGAAAAGCAGAAATAAAGGCCGGAAAAAAGCGGATTGTTCACCTCCTTAGATGCCTATATCATGTTGAATAATAACGTTTTTTTTGGTTTTTCACAGGTGTGGATAACCGTGTTTGTAACTATCGCGGTTTTTTGAGGTAAAACATGGATTTAGCGAAGGTTTGGGAAGAGATGCTTTTTCTCATCGAGAGCAAGATGACGAAACAGGGCTTCGATACCTGGTTCTCCAGCTCGAAACTGCTCTCTTTTGACGGTGAAAGGATGCTGATCGAGGTCCCCAGCAAGTTCCACCGAGACTGGATCAAGGACAAGCACTGGGGGATCCTTACCGAGGTGATCAGCGAGGTGACCAAAAAGGGCTCCATCGAGATCGAGTTCGACATCCCTCCGCAGGAGCCGCAGAAGAAAACGCCCAAACCGGCCGCCCGGGAGGAGAAGCAGGAATACCGCTCCATCCGCTCCGGGATCCTGGACAAGAAGTACACCTTCCAGACTTTCGTCGTCGGCCCGAGCAACCAGTTCGCCCATGCCTCTGCCATGGCGGTCGCCCAGGCGCCAGGCCGCGCCTACAATCCGCTCTTCATCTACAGCGGTGTGGGATTGGGCAAGACCCACCTGGTGAACGCCATCGGACACCACGCGCAGACCGTCAACCCCCGCGCCAAGGTGGCCTATGTCTCGTCCGAGGAGTTCACCAACGAACTGATCACCCATATCAGCCGCCAGAAGATGGAGGATTTCCGCCAGAAGTTCCGGAACATGGACATCCTGATCATCGACGACATCCAGTTCATCTCCGGCAAGGACCGCACCAAGGAAGAGTTCTTTCACACCTTCAATGCGCTCTACGAGTCGCAGAAGCAGATCGTGCTTACCAGCGACCGCCAGCCCAAGGAGATCCCGGACATCGAGGACCGGCTCCGCTCCCGGTTCGAGGCAGGCCTGATCGCGGATATCCAGCCGCCGGACCTCGAGACCCGCATCGCCATCCTGATGAAAAAGGCGCAGATCCAGAACATCCGGCTGCCGGACGATGTGGCGAAATACCTGGCCACGGTGCTCAGGAACAACATCCGCGAGCTTGAAGGCGGGCTCATGCGGCTCGGTGCGATCGCTTCGCTCACCAACACGGAGATCACGGTCGATCTCGCCAAGAACGAGATGAAGCACCTGATCGATACGCAGGAAAAGGTCATCACGAACGAGCTGATCCAGAAGGTCGTGGCGGAGTCCTTCGGCGTGCGGCCTGCGGAGCTCAAGTCGAAGCGGCGGACCAAGAACATCGTCCTGCCCCGCCAGGTGGCCATGTATCTTTGCAGGAACCTGGCCGGTTCCTCGCTTCCCGAGACCGGGAACTTCTTCGGAGGCAAGGACCACAGTACGGTGATCCATGCGGTCAAGACGATCGAGGAAAAGAAGGAAAAAGACCCGGAACTGAAGGCCCGCATCGAAGCGCTCACGAAGCGCCTTAAGTCCTGATTTTCATGGGTTTTTCGCTGATTTTCCATCAGCGAATTTAATTGCTATTTCAGGGTGTTTCTGCTAGTATTCTCAAACCCCCGTGGGAGGCCTTCTGCATGAAACTCCGCATCAAGAGAGACGAGATACTGAAGGGCCTGCAGCGCATCCAGGGCGTGGTGGACAAGAAGAACACCATGCCCATCCTGGCGAACATGCTCCTGATCGCCGACGCCAAGGGCGTCGAGATCATCGCCACCGACCTGGAGATCGGACTGCGCGGCCGCTATGCCGCCGAGGTGGAAAAGCCCGGCGCGGTCACGGTCTCGGCCAAGAAGATGTACGAGATCGTCCGCGAGCTGCCCGAGGAGGACATCCAGCTCCGTGTCGAGGACGGCAACTGGGTCAAGATCGTCTCGGGCCACTCCCAGTTCAAGCTCGTGGGCCTGCCGAAGGACGAGTATCCCGCCATGCCGGACGTGGCGGAGGAGGGGATGATCACCGTCGCCGGCGACCTGCTGCGCGACATGATACGGAAGACCATCTACGCCGCCGGCGAGAACGACGCCCGCTTCGTGCTGAACGGGCTCTTCGTCCAGCTGGCGCCGGCCAAGGGCGGCCTGGGCGTCAAGATGGTCGGCACCGACGGCCACCGCCTCTCGCTCATCGACCGCGTCATCGAAGCGAAGCACAAGGAAGAGAGCGTCATCATTCCCAAGAAGGCCATGCTGGAGCTCCGCAGGCTCCTGGAGGAGGACGCGTCGCAGGAGGGGTTCCAGATCGGGTTCAGCAAGAACCACGCGCTCTTCAAGCGCGACGGGCTGGTGATGGTCTCGAAGCTGATCGACGGCAACTACCCCAACTACCAGCAGGTCATTCCCACGAAGAACACGAAGCTCGTGGCCGTGCCGAAGGACGCGCTCTCCCATGCCGTCAAGCGCGTCTCGATCCTCTCCAAGGAGAAGACGAACGCGGTCAAGCTCCAGCTCGAGAACAACCTGCTGCAGCTCTCGACGAACAACCCCGAGGTGGGCGAGGCGAACGAGGAGCTGACGGTGGACTACAAGGGAGACGGCATCGCCATCGGGTTCAATTCACGCTACCTCATGGATGTGCTGGCGGCCATGGACGGAGCGACGATCACGCTGGAACTGAACGACGCGCTCAGCCCCTGCCTGATCAAGGAAGAGGGGAACGAGTCCTACCGGTGCGTCGTCATGCCCATGCGCGTCTGACGCGCGGGCGTACCGGCGGAGCGGGCATCAGGGTGAGGGAGCTTCCGCGTTCCGGGGGAGCATCCCTCTTTTTGCGAGGAGCGGATGGACTATACCGCAGACAGCATCAAGGTCCTCGAGGGTCTCGAGGCGGTCCGGAAGCGCCCTGCCATGTACATCGGCAGCACCGGGAGCGGCGGGCTGCACCATCTCGTCTATGAGCTCGTGGACAACAGCGTGGACGAGACTCTGGCGGGATTCTGCCGGAGCATCGAGGTCCTGATCCACGTGGACAACAGCATCACGGTCATCGACGACGGCCGCGGCATTCCCACCGAGATGCACCGGACGCAGAAGCGTTCCGCCGCCGAGGTGGCGCTCACGGTGCTTCATGCGGGCGGCAAGTTCGACGGCGAGGTGTACAAGGTCTCGGGCGGCCTGCACGGCGTCGGGGTCTCGGTGGTGAACGCGCTGTCGGAGTGGCTCGAGCTGGAGATCAAGCAGAAGGGCCAGGTCTTTCAGCAGCGGTACGAGCGGGGCGTGCCCGCGGCGCCGCTCACGGTCACGGGGACCACGACCGCCACGGGCACCAAGATCACCTTCAAGCCGGACTTCCAGATCTTCGAGGACCGGGACTACAGCTTCGACATCCTCTCCCAGCGCCTCCGCGAGCTGGCCTTCCTGAACCGCGGCCTCCGGATCTCCATCCAGGACGAACGGAGCGGCAAGAAACAGAACTTCCTCTATGAGGGCGGCATCGTCTCGTTCATCGAGCATCTCAACAAGAACAAGTCCGTGCTGCATCCGCGGCCCATCGAGCTCCAGCGCGAGCGGGACGGCCTCTTCGTCGAGATCGCCCTGCAGTACAATGACGGCTACGTGGAGCAGGTTTTTACCTTCGCCAACAACATCAACACCCAGGAGGGCGGCATGCACCTGGTCGGGTTCAAGTCCGGCCTGACGCGGACCCTGAACTCCTACGCCCTGGCCGCCGGCGTGCTCAAGAACGCCGACGAGGCGCTCTCGGGAGAGGACGTTCGCGAGGGCCTGACCGCCGTGGTGAGCGTACGGCTCTCCAACCCCCAGTTCGAGGGTCAGACAAAGACGAAGCTCGGCAACAGCGAGGTCAAGGGCGTGGTCGAGGCCATGGTGAACGAAGCGCTCGGCGCATACCTCGAGGAGAATCCCGCCGTCGCCCGCAGGATCGCCGAGAAGGCGCAGAACGCGGCGCGGGCGCGCGAGGCCGCGCGGAAGGCCCGGGAGCTGACGCGGCGGAAGGGGGTCCTGGATTCCACGTCCCTGCCGGGCAAGCTGGCCGACTGCCAGGAGAAGGACCCGGCGCGCTCCGAGCTCTTCATCGTCGAAGGGGACTCCGCCGGCGGCTCGGCCAAGCAGGGACGGGACCGGAGCAACCAGGCGATCCTGCCGCTCAAGGGGAAGATCCTGAACGTCGAGAAGGCCCGGTTCGACAAGATGCTCTCGAGCGAGGAGATCAAGGTCCTGATCACCGCCCTCGGGACGGGGATCGGCCCCGGGGAGTTCGACATCGCCAAGCTGCGCTATCACCGGATCATCATCATGACCGACGCGGACGTGGACGGCGCGCACATCCGGACGCTGCTGCTCACCTTCTTCTTCCGCCAGATGCCGCAGATCATCGAGCGCGGGTATCTCTATATCGCCCAGCCGCCGCTCTTCAAGGTGAAGCGCGGCAAGGCCGAGCGCTACATCAAGGACGACTCGCGCATGGAGGATTTCCTCCTCGACCTCGCGGCCGAGGAGATCGAGCTCTTCTCGCCCGAGCAGCAGGCATGGCTCACCGGCGACCGTCTGACCGCGATCCTGAAACGGCTGGTGCAGTTCGAGAAGAAGCTGGACGCCTTCCGCCGGAAGCGGCAGGACCCCGTGGTCCTGCGCGCGGTCCTGCTGGACCGGGAGATCGGCAAGACGGCGCTCAAGAGCGAGGAACGGACCGCGGCGCTGGCCGGGGCCATCGAGCAGCATATCGCGGAGCACCATCCCAAGACGGTCCGGAGCTGGTCCATCGAGAAGGACGAGGAGCACGGCGCCTGCCGGCTGCGGTTCGAGACGAAATGGAACGGCATCCACTCGACCATCACGCTCGACGAGAACTTCGTCACCACGCCGGAGTTTCGCGAGCTCCAGAGCCTCTCGCCGGCCATCCTGGGGCTCGACGGCCCGCCCTACCGCATCCGGGAGAAGGGCGAGGAGAAGGGCTTCAGCGACACGGGACGACTGGTGCAGCACGTGCTCGATCTCGGCAAGAAAGGCCTCTCGATCCAGCGCTACAAGGGTTTGGGCGAGATGAACCCCGAACAGCTCTGGGAGACCACCATGACGCCGGAGAAGCGGACGCTCCTCCAGGTCGCGGTCGAGGACTCGATCAAGGCGGACGAGATATTCACGATCCTCATGGGCGACGCCGTGGAACCCCGCCGCGCCTTCATCCAGCGCCATGCGCTGGAGGTGCGGAACCTCGATGTTTAGCCCGCCTTCCGCGTTGCGGGCCTTTGGGGTCGCCGCCCTCTGCGGCCTGCTTGCCGCATCCTGCCTGGCCGGCAGGACCGCGCCAGCGGGCCCGACCGCGGACCACCGGGTGCTGAACGACCGGAGCGCCGAGCTCAACAGCGCCGGGAGGTTCAGCGAGGCGCTGGCTGCCGCGAAGCAGGCCATCGAGGCGCGGCCGGATTATGCCTTTGCCTGGAACAACCGCGCCGTGGCCCTCCTGGGGCTCGGCCGGCCGGAAGAGGCGCTTGCCGCCGCGGAACGGTCGCTTGCCCTGATGCCGGAGAACGCGCTCGCCTGGAGCAATCTGAGCGTTGCGCTTCGGCTCCTGGGACGGCTGGACGATGCGGTGGAGGCGGCGGAGCGGGCCCTGCAGCTGGACCCCCGGAACGCGGTGATCTGGTTCAACAAGGCCTGCTACCTCGCCCTGCGCGGAAGCCGCGAGGCGGCGCTCGGCAGCCTGGCAACGGCGCTCCGGCTCGACCCCGGCCTGAAGCAGGCCGCCGCGGCGGAGCGGGAGCTGATGAGCCTCCGGGACGACCCGGAGTTCCGGCTACTGGTGGATTAGGACCGGAGCGATCGATACGATGGATACGATGGAACCCCAGGAAATACGGCCGCAGGTCAACATCGAGCAGGAGATGAAGACCGCCTACCTCGATTACTCCATGAGCGTGATCGTGGGGCGGGCCCTGCCGGACGTGCGTGACGGCCTGAAGCCCGTGCACCGGCGGATCCTCTATGCCATGTTCCGCGAGGGGCTCCTGCACAACAAGAAGTACTCGAAGAGCGCCGGCGTGGTCGGCGAAGTGCTGAAGAAGTACCACCCCCACGGCGACAGCGCGGTCTACGACACCATGGTGCGCATGGCCCAGGACTTCAACCAGCGCTACCTGCTCGTGGACGGCCAGGGGAACTTCGGCTCCGTGGACGGCGACGCGGCGGCGGCCTACCGCTACACCGAGGCGCGGCTCACGAAGCTCGCCGAGGAGATGCTTGCGGACATCGACAAGGAGACGGTCGACTTCGTCCCGAACTTCGATGATACCACCGTGGAGCCGTCGGTGCTGCCGTCGCGCGTGCCGAACCTGCTGATCAACGGCGCCGCGGGCATCGCCGTGGGCATGGCCACCAACATTCCGCCGCACAACCTCGGGGAGGTGGTGGACGGCCTGGTGATGATGATCGACAATCCCGAGGTCACGGCGCCGGAGCTCATGACCGCCATCAAGGGGCCGGACTTCCCGACCGCGGGGTTCATTCACGGACTCGAGGGCATCCGGCAGGCCTACACCACCGGCCGCGGCATCGTGCAGATGCGGGCCCGGGCAACGATCGAGGAGATGAAAGGGGACCGCGAGTGCATCGTGGTCACCGAGCTTCCCTACCAGGTGAACAAGCGGCGGCTCCTGGAGCGCATCGCCGAGCTGGTCCAGGACAAGAAGATCACGGGCATCTCGGAGGTGCGGGACGAGTCGGACCGGCAGGGCATGCGCATCGTGGCGGAGCTCAAGAAGGGCGAGATCGCCAACGTCGTCCTGAACCAGCTCTACAAGCATACGGATTTGCAGGCGACCTTCGGGGTGATCATGCTGGCGCTGGTGAACAACCAGCCGCGCATCCTCCACCTGCGGCGGCTGCTCTCCAACTTCCTGCAGCACCGGCGGGAGGTGGTGGTCCGCCGGACCCGCTACGACCTCCGGAAGGCGGAGGAGCGGGCGCACATCCTGCTGGGGCTCAAGACGGCCATCGAGAACATCGACGCGGTGATAGCGCTGATCAAGGCCGCGCCCGGGCCGGAAGAGGCCCGCTCCGGCCTCATGACCCGGTTCTCGCTCACCGAGGTCCAGGCCCAGGCGGTGCTGGACATGCGCCTCCAGCGGCTGACCGGGCTGGAACGGGACAAGATCGTTGCCGAGTACGAGGAGACGCTGCGCGAGATCGCCCGGCTGAACGGGATCCTGGGGTCCGAAGCGCTGGTGATGCAGATCATCCGGGACGAGCTCCTGGCGCTGAAGCAGGAGTTCGGCGACCCCCGGAGGACCGAGATCGTTGCGGCGACCACGGAGATCGGGATCGAGGACCTGATCAAGGACGAGGAGATGGTGATCACCATCTCGAACGCCGGGTACATCAAGCGGAACCCGCTCACGCTCTACCGCGCCCAGCGGCGCGGCGGCAAGGGCAAGATCGGCATGGAGACGCGCGAGGAGGACTTCGTGCGCCGGCTCTTCATGGCGACCATGCACAGCTACATCCTCTTCTTCACGAACAAGGGGCGCGTCTACTGGCTCAAGGTGCACCAGATCCCCGAGGCCGGCCGCCAGGCGAAGGGCAAGGCCATCGTGAACCTCCTCCAGATCCGGCCTGATGAACGGGTGACGGCCGCGCTTCCCGTCCGCGAGTTCCTGCCGGACCATTTTATCCTGATGGCCACGAAGCAGGGCATCATCAAGAAGACCGCGCTCGAGGCCTACGGCAATCCCCGGCCGTCGGGCATCATCGCCGTGACGCTCGAGGAGGCGGACGAGCTGATCGCGGCCGAGGTGACCACGGGTCAGCGCGATGTCTTCCTGGGCACGCGGGACGGCCTCTCCATCCGCTTCAGCGAGGCGGACGTGCGGGAGATCGGCCGGACCGGCAAGGGGGTCATCGGCGTCCGGCTCGCCAGGGGGAACGAGGTGGTCGGCATGGAGATCGTGCGGGACGACTCCACCATCCTGACGCTGACCGAGAACGGCTTCGGGAAGCGGAGCTCGCTCGAGGACTACCGGAGCCAGGGCAGGGGCGGGAAGGGGATCATCACCATCAAGACCACGGAGAAGAACGGCCGCGTCGTCGGCATCGCCCAGGTGGCCGAGGACGACGAGCTCCTCCTGATCACCATGAACGGCAAGATCCTGCGCACCCGCAGCCGGGACATCTCGGTCCAGGGCCGGAACACCCAGGGCGTCCGGCTGCTCGAGACCGAGGAGGGCGACCGGGTCGTGAGCCTCGCCAAGGTGGTGGAGCGTGACGAGGAGAAGGAGGCGGCAGCGGAGCCAGGGGAGACCGGACCGCCGGCCGCGGGGAACGCCTAGGATGCCCCGCCTTCGGTATATCAGTGCGGCTCTCGCCCTGTTCCTGCTCGCTGCAGGGTGCGAGGCCCTGGACAAGGAGGCTCGCCAGAAGTACGAGGCCGCCACCAAACGCTGGGACGCCGGCGACTATCAGACCGCCGCGATGATGTATGTCCGGCTTGCCAAGGAGCACCCGTTCAGTCCCCATGCGGACAATGCCCTCTACTGGGTCGGCGTGACGCAGTTTCTCTACCTCAACCAGACCGAGCGGTCGCTCGAGACCCTGCGGGTACTGCTGAAGAAATACCCCCGCCGCGACATGGCATCCGCGGCGCAGCTCCAGATCGCCGAGATCTACGAGCGGGGATACCATGACTATCCCCTGGCGATCGCCGAGTACCGCAAGGCAGCCGCCTATGCCGATGAGGAAGTGCGCGAGAAGAGCCTCTACCGCCTGGCGGACAACCTCTTCCGCGTCGGGAGCATCGACGAGGCGCAGGAGACCTGGACGCTCCAGACCCGGGAGTTCCCCCGCGGCAGCCTGGCGGACATGGCCTTCTACCGGCTGGGCACCGCGGCCTTCTCCCAGGGACGGATCGACGAGGCCGAGGCGCGGTACCGCAGCGCCCTGGAGATGAGCCGGGACCCGGAGATCGCCATCAAGGCGAAGTTCGCCCTTGCCCAGTGCCTGGAGGCCCGGGAGGAGCTGAAGGACGCGCTCGCCGTCTACCGGGAGCTTGAGCCGCAGTACGCGAACCGGGCCGCCATCGAGATCAAGATCAAGGCGCTGGAAAGCCGGATTCTCAAGAAAAGTTATTGACATATCCCAGGGAGCGTGTTAGTTTTTATGCTCGATTTAAAGTACGTCAAGGAACATCCTGATGCGGTCATCGCCGGTCTGCGCAGGCGCGGGGTCGAGCTCGACCTCGGCGAGTTCCTGGCGCAGGACGAGAAGCGCCGCACCGCCCAGCAGGAGGCCGAGGAACTCCGCCGGAAGCGGAACGCGGTCTCCGAGGAGATCGGCAGGCTGAAGAAGGCCGGCCGGCCGGCGGAGGACCAGGTAGCGGAGATGCGGTCCGTGGGCGACGCCATCGCGCGGCTCGAGACGGCCATGCGCGAGGCGGAGGAGGCCCAGCGGGCCCTCCTGCTCACCATACCGAACATCCCGCACGCCACCGTTCCCGATGGCAAGGATGAGACGGCGAACGCCGAGGTGAAACGCTGGGCGCCGGAGGGAACGGAGCCGCCGAAACTGCCTTTCGAGCCCAAACCCCACTGGGACCTGGCGGAATACCTCGATATCATCGATTTTGACCGGGCGGCCAAGATCACCGGCGCCCGGTTCGCTCTCTACAAGGACATGGGCGCCAGGCTCGAGCGGGCGCTCATCAACTTCATGCTCGACCTCCACACGGCGGAGCACGGATACACCGAAGTGCTCCCGCCTTTCATGGTGAACCGGGCGAGCATGACGGCCACGGGCCAGTTGCCGAAGTTCGAGGATGAGCTGTTCCGGGTGGAGAACGGGACCTACTACCTCATCCCGACGGCGGAGGTCCCGGTCACGAACATCCACCAGGACGAGGTCCTTCCGGACGAGGCGCTGACGCTCAAGTACACGGCCTATACGCCCTGCTTCCGGCGGGAGGCCGGGTCCTACGGCAAGGATACGCGGGGCCTGATCCGGCAGCACCAGTTCAACAAGGTCGAGCTGGTGAAGTTCAGCCGGCCCGAGGACTCCTACGGAGAGCTCGAGACGCTCCTTGCCGACGCCGAAGAGGTGCTGCAGCGCCTCGGGCTGCCCTACCGGGTCGTGGCGCTCTGCACGGGCGACATGGGCTTCGCCGCGGCCAAGACCTACGACATCGAGGTCTGGCTCCCCGGCCAGGGCCGCTACCGGGAAATATCGTCCTGCTCCAACTTCGAGGACTTCCAGGCCCGCCGCGGCAATATCCGGTACCGGCCGAAAGGCGGCAGGAAGACCGAGCTGGTGCATACCCTGAACGGCTCCGGCCTCGCGGTCGGCCGGACCGTGGTGGCGATCCTGGAGAACTATCAGCAGGCGGACGGCACGGTCATGGTTCCCGAGGCGCTGCGCGGCTACCTGGGCGGGGCCGAACGGATCGGGCCGAGAAAGCGGTAAGCAGGGACAGGGCGGACGCGAACGGAGAGATGGCCGAGCGGTTTAAGGCGGCGGTCTTGAAAACCGTTGAGCGCAAGCTCCGGGGGTTCGAATCCCTCTCTCTCCGCCATATAACAAAATCAGTTTAAACTGCTGAAACGGTTTAAACAGTTTAAACGGTTCGTGTAACGGAGAGGTGGCCGAGAGGCTGAAGGCAGCTGCCTGCTAAGCAGTTGTGGGGGAAACTCCACCCCGGGTTCGAATCCCGGCCTCTCCGCCAGTTGCCTGTGACCGTGCCGAAGGCACGAATGAACGATCAACCGGACAACGCTGTCCAAGGAGGATGCAGAAGATGAAAAAGATGGTAGCCGCAGTCCTTGCCGCAGGCTTGCTGATCTCGTTCGCCGGCTGCAAGAAGAAGGAAGAGCCGAAGCCGCAGTTGCCTCCCGGCCATCCGAGCATGGAGGGCGGCATGCCGCCTGTAGGCATGCCGGACATGCCGAAGGTCGACCGCAAGATCGTGGTGCCGAAGGAGGTAGCGGCGAAATGGAAGGCCGTGAAGCTCGTGATCGAGGACCGGGGAGCGAACAGCTCGAAGGAACACACGATCAACGTGGGCGGCGAGCTGACGGTGCCGAACACGCAGGTCAAGGTGAAGGTGCTTCATTTCCTTCCCGACTTCCGGATGGGAGACCAGGAGATCACGTCCGCGTCGGACAAGCCGAACAATCCCGCGGCCCAGGTGTCGGTGACCGAGGGCGGCCAGCAAATCTGGAAGGGCTGGCTCTATTCCATGCATCCCGGCATCCATCCTTTCCAGCATGACCGGATCAGCCTCTCGCTCACGGGCGGCGTGGCGAAGTAGGGACCGGAGCAGCAGACGGAAGCACCGAGGGCATCTCCGATGCACAGGCGGCAGCGCCTGTGCATCGTTTTCTGCGCCCATAGCTCAGCTGGATAGAGCGACGGACTACGAATCCGTAGGTCAGAGGTTCGAATCCTCTTGGGCGCGCCAGTTTTATGGTACAACAGAGCGATGAGCATTTCATGCGCCTCGCCCTGGAAGAGGCGGGGAAGGCAGCGACAGCGGGTGAGACGCCGATCGGCGCGGTCCTTACGATCGACGGTCAGGTCATTGCCGCTGCGCATAACATGCGCGAGACCTGGCAGGACCCCACGGCCCATGCCGAGGCCATCGTGCTGCGCGAGGCCGGCGCCCGGCTCGGCCGGTGGCGGCTGTCCGACGCGACGGTCTACGTCACCATGGAGCCCTGCCTCATGTGCGCCGGCGCCCTGGTGCTGGCGAGGGTCAGGCGGCTGGTCTACGGCTGCCGCGACCCCCGCGCCGGCGCCCTGGGTTCGGTCTATGACGTGGTCCGGGACGGAAGACTGAACCATGTCTACCGGATCACGCCGGGCGTGCTTGAAGAGGAGTGCCGGGGCGTGCTGCAGGAGTTCTTCGGAAGCCTCCGGGCGGAGGGCCGAGGATAGAACAGGCAGGCCGGAACAGCGGCGCGCTGCGCAGCGATGCCTGCATATCAGCATTAATGCGGTGAACGAGGTCCTCCGGAGAGGTGGCCGAGCGGCTGAAGGCGGCAGTCTCGAAAACTGTTGTGGGGGTAACTCCACCGGGGGTTCAAATCCCCCCCTCTCCGCCATACAACAAAATCAGTTTAAACCGCTGAAGCTGAAACGGTTTAAACAGTTTAAACGGTTCGTGTAACGGAGAGGTGACCGAGCGGCCGAAGGTGCACGACTGGAAATCGTGTGTTTGCCCAAAAGGTGAACCGTGGGTTCAAATCCCACCCTCTCCGCCATTTACCAGCAATGCGGATTGCGGAATGCGGATTGCGGAATGACAATCCGAAATCCGCAATCAGATAGCGCTCATGGGCCCGGGTCCTGCGCAACCACGTCCTGTGAACCCCGTCAGGTCCGGAAGGAAGCAGCGGTAAGCGGGAGCCGGGTGTGCCGCAGGGAAACCCGGGTCTGTGAGCCTTTTTCATTTTACGGGGAGCCGTCCAGGAACCCGCTCCCGGCGAGGACCGCATGAGCTACCAGGTGCTGGCACGGAAGTGGCGCCCCCAGGTCTTCGAGGATGTGGCCGGCCAGGCCCATATCACCAAGACCCTCCAGAACGCCATCGCGACCGACCGGCTGGCCCACGCCTTTCTCTTCTCCGGCCCCCGCGGTGTGGGCAAGACAACTACGGCCCGCATCCTCGCCAAGGCGCTGAACTGCACGAAGGGGCCGACGCCGGACCCCTGCGGCGTCTGCGACCCCTGCCGGGAGACCGCGGCGGGGACCTCGGTGGACGTGATCGAGATCGACGGCGCGTCGAACCGCGGCATCGAGCACATCCGCGAGCTGCGGGAGACGGTCAAGTACGCACCCGCGGGCGGCAAGTACAAGATCTACGTCATCGACGAGGTCCACATGCTGACCAACGAGGCCTTCAACGCGCTCCTGAAGACCCTCGAGGAACCGCCGCCCCGCGTCATCTTCATCTTCGCCACCACCGAGCCGCAGAAGGTGCCGGCCACCATCCATTCCCGCTGCCAGCGCTACGGCTTCAAGCGCGTGGCGCTTCAGGACATTACCGAGCGGCTCCGCGTCATCGCCGCCTCGGAAGGGATCGAGGTGAGCGATGCGGGGCTCGCCCAGATCGCCCGCGCGGCCGAGGGCAGCATGCGGGACTCCCAGAGCCTGCTCGACCAGGCCGTCTCCTACAGCGGAAAGAGGATCGCGGACGACGACCTTCAGGCGGTCCTGGGGACCGTTCCCCAGGAGGCCCTCCGGAGCTTTGCGGACCTGCTGCTCGCGAAGGACGCGGCAGGCCTCCTGCGGATGATCGACGAGCTGCTGGAGCGGGGCCAGGACCTGCGCCAGTTCCTGGCCGGTGCGGTGGAGCATCTCCGGAATCTGATCGTCGCCCGGACCGTACGGGACCTGACGAAGGTGATCGAGCTTCCCGCAGCGGACCTGGAGGCCCTCCAGGAGCAGGCCGCCGGTGCGGAGCCCGACCTCCTGCTCCAGCTCTTCGACGGCCTCGCCAGGACGCAGGAGGAGCTCCGGTGGTCGCCGAACCAGCGGTTCACCATCGAGATCGGGCTGGTGAAGGCCAGCAGCATCGCGCCGCTCCGGCCGCTGGGCGAAGTGCTGGACCGGATGCGGGCGCTCGAGGCCCGACTGGCAGAGGGCGGCAGCGCCTCGCCTTCACATACGGCAGACCGGACCGCGGACCGGGGAGGCAGCTACCGGCCAGCGGCCGCCGCTCCGGCGGACGGCGGGAAGACCGGACCCGGCCCAGGAGCCAATGCTCCCTGGGGCCAGGTCCTTGACCGGATCCGGCAGAAACGCCCCGGCCTCTCCACGGTGCTCGCGGGGAGCAAGCTGCAGGAGAGGAACGAGGATGCCCTGGTGGTCGAGGTGAGCGGCCCGGCGTTCCAGCTCGAGATGATCGGGAAGAAGGAGAACCGCGAGCTCATCGACGCGGTCGCGGCCGAGGTATTCGGCCGCCCGATGACGCTCACTTTCCGGCAGGCTGCCGGCGGCAAGGCGGCTCAGCAGAAGCCCCCCGCGGCAAAAAGGCAGATCAGCAGCGAACCGGACCCCCTCCAGCAGGACGTGCTCAACATTTTCGACGGCAGGATCCTTCCGGGCGATGCGGACGGTGAGTGACGCCGGTCCTGGCATGATATTTTCTTATATCCTCATTACCTCCGGATTTTCGCTTGCAAAATAGGGTCGTTTTTTTTATCATGGTCTTCCTTTTCTTATGAACAAGAACATGCTGAACAACCTCATGAAGCAGGCCCAGCAGATGCAGGAGCGCGTGAAGAAGCTCCAGGACGAAGCGGGCAGCAGGACCGTGGAGGCGTCCTCCGGCGGCGGCATGGTCACGGTCGTGGCGAACGGCAGGCAGGAGGTCCTCTCGATCCGGATCGACCGTTCGGTCGTCGATCCCGGGGATGTCGAGATGCTGCAGGACCTCGTGACCGCGGCGGTGAACGAGGCGCTCCGGAAGGCCCAGGAGCTCATGAAGGAGGAGATGGGCCGCCTCACCGCGGGCATGGGCCTTCCGCCCGGGCTCTTCTGAAGCCGGCGGACCGCCCGGCTCCCGCAGTTCGTCCGCGCGGCGCCTTCCGAGGACCAGGATGCTGAGGAAAGAAGGGGTCATGTGAAGGAGAGCAACGGACCGTCCGCGCCGCAGCCGAAGAGAGGCCGGGAGCGGGCCGGCGAGCAGGACGGAAGGATATCCGGCAGGGCGCTGGGCCGCATGGTCGAGGCCTTCATGCAGCTGCCGGGCATCGGGCGCAAGACCGCCGAGCGGCTCGCCTTTGCGGTGCTCGGGATGCCGAAGGACGAGGCCGCGGGCATCGCCCAGGCCATCCTGGACCTCAAGGACAGCAGCCGCTACTGTACGGTCTGCAACAATATCACTGAAGAGGACCTCTGTTCCCTCTGCCGCGACGCCAGGCGCGACCGGTCGGTGGTCTGTGTCGTGGAGGAGCCGAGCAACATCCTGGTGCTGGAGAAGTCCGGGACCTTTCGCGGCACTTACCACGCGCTTCTCGGGGCGCTCTCGCCCCTCGACGGCGTCGGTCCGGAGGACCTCCGGATCGACGGACTCCTCGACCGGCTCCGGCAGGGCGGGATACGGGAGGTGATCGTGGCCACGAACCCCACGGTCAAGGGCGAGACCACGGCGCTCTACCTCGCCCGGCTGATCAAGCCGTTGGGGGTGAGCGTCAGCCGCATCGCCTACGGGCTTCCGGTCGGCGGCGATATCGAGTACGCTGACGAGAACACCGTGCAGCGGGCGCTGCAGGGCCGGCGGGAAATGTGAATTCATTGCGGATTTCGGATTGTGGATTTCGGATTCTTCAATCCGCATTCCGCAATTTACAATCCGCAATATCAGCAGGGAGGTTCCAATCTATGTCGGTTTCCATGGAGATCAGATGGCACGGCCGGGGCGGCCAGGGCGCCGTCACCGCGGCCAAGGTGCTGGCCGATGCCTGCATGAGCGGCGGCCGCCATGTGCAGGCCTTCCCGGAGTATGGCCCGGAACGGGCCGGCGCTCCCATCCGGGCGTACAACCGCATCAGCCAGACCCCGCTCCGGATGCACTGCCCGGTGGTCCATCCCAAGGTCGTGGCGGTGGTGGACGCGTCCCTCCTGGACGCCATCGATGTTGCCGACGGGGCGACCGATGACGCTGTCTTCCTCGTCAACACGACGAAGGACCCCAAGACGGTGCGGGCCAAGCTGAAGGCCAAGCCGTCCCAGAAGGTCTTCACCGTGGACGCCTCGAAGATCGCCATCGAGACGATCGGCCGGCCGCTTCCCAACTCGACGATGCTCGGCGCCCTGAACAAGGCCACGGCCATCGTGGACATGAACGTGCTGCTCGACGACATCAAGGGCAGCTTCGGCAAGAAGTTCGCGCAGAAGATCATCGACGCGAACATCACCGCGGCCAAGCGCGGGTTCGAGGAGGTACAGGAAGGATGAAGCAGATGAGCTGGAAAGAGCTGCCTCATGCCGGCACCATCCTTGAGGCCGGCAATGCGCACAACTACAAGACCGGCTCGTGGCGGTCCTATAAGCCGCGCTGGATCGAGGAGAACTGCATCCAGTGCCTCTTCTGCTGGATCTACTGCCCGGACTCGTCCGTTACGGTCAAGGACGAGAAGATGACCGGATTCGACTATGACTACTGCAAGGGCTGCGGCGTCTGCGCCATGGAGTGCCCGGGCAAGAAGGGCAACAAGGCGATCGTGATGGAAGAGGAGGGCAAATAGCATGTCGACCGTGACCGGCGCCAAGGCCGTGGCGGTGACCGGCAACCAGGCCGTCGCCGAGGCGCTCCGCCAGATCAGTCCCGACGTGCTCCCGGCCTACCCGATCACGCCGTCCACGGACATCGTGCAGCGGTTCTCGGAGTTCGTGAACAACGGCGAGGTGGATACCGAGATGATCCTCGTGGAGAGCGAGCACAGCGCCATGAGCGCCTGCATCGGCGCTGCGGCCGCCGGCGGACGCGTGGCGACCGCCACGAGCGCCCAGGGCATGGCGCTCATGTGGGAGATGCTCTTCATCGCCGCGGGCTACCGCCTCCCGATCTTCATGGCCCTGGTGAACCGGGCCCTGTCGGCGCCCCTGAACATCCATGGCGACCACTCGGACGGCATGGGCATGCGCGATTCCGGATGGATCCAGCTCTGGTCCGAGAACGCCCAGGAGGCCTATGACAACATGATCATGGCCCCGCGCATCGCCGAGCACGCCGACGTCCGGCTGCCGATCATCGTCTGTCAGGACGGGTTCATCATCAGCCATTCCATTGAGAGCATGAAGTATCTCACCGACGATGACGTCAAGAAGTTCGTGGGCGAATATCTCCAGATCAACCCGCTGCTCGACACCGACAAGCCCAAGAGCATCGGCGCGCTCGTGCTGCCGGACTACTACATGGAGCACAAGCGGGCCCAGCACGAGGCCATGACCAGGGTCACGAAGGTGGTGCAGGATGTCTCCGCGGAGTACGCCAAGCTCTCGGGCCGCTCTTACGGGCTTTTCGAGCCCTACCGGCTCGATGACGCCGAGGTGGTGCTTGTGGCGCTCAACTCAGCTGCAGGCACCATGAAGGACGAGGTGGACCGCTTCCGAGAGAAGGGGGTGAAGGCGGGCCTCCTGAAGCCCCGCCTCTTCCGGCCCTTCCCGTATGAAGCCGTGGCTGCCGCGCTCAAGAACGCCAAGGCGATCTGCGTCATGGACCGGGCGGACTCCTTCGGCGGCTACGGACCGCTCTTCATGGAGATCGCGTCCGCGCTCTATCCGCACAAGGGGCCGGTGCTCTTCAACAAGATCTACGGCCTCGGCGGACGGGACCTCATGCCGGTGGACGTGGACCAGGTGCTGACCGAGACCGCGGAGGTCGCCAAGACCGGCAAGGTCAAAATGGTGAAGGAATACATCACGGTCAGGAACTGATACATTCTAAACCCGAAATCCTAAGCTCGAAACAATATCGAATTGCCAAATTTCGAAATTAGAATTTTGGTATTGTGCGGGGTTTCGACATTAGAATTCAGGATTTCTCTCCGAAGGAGAGTCTATGAGCACGACGCAGGAAAAACCCATGACCCTCAAGACCCTGTCGCATAAGAAGGACCTGCTCTCGGGCGGCCACCGGATGTGCTCGGGCTGCGGCGCGCCGATCGTCATGCGGCAGGTGCTGCTGGCCGTCGAGAACCCCGTGGTCCTGACCAACGCAACGGGCTGCCTCGAGGTCTCGACCTGCCTCTTCCCGTTCACGGCCTGGCGGGCGCCGTGGATGCACAGCGCCTTCGAGAACTCGGCGGCCACGGCCTCGGGCATCGAGACCATGTACCGGGCGCTGCGCAAGAAGGGAAAGATCAAGAAGGAGATGAACTTCATCGCCATCGGCGGGGACGGCGGCACCTACGACATCGGGTTCCAATCCCTCTCCGGCGCCATGGAGCGCGGCCACAAGATGCTCTATATCTGCTACGACAACGGCGCCTACATGAACACGGGCATCCAGCGCTCGAGCGCCACGCCCTTCGGCGCGGATACCACGACCTGCCCTGCCGGTGACGTGGTCCCGGGCAAGCCGCAGCGGAGGAAGGACATGACCCGCATCATGGCCGCCCATAACGTGGCGTATGCGGCCCAGGCGTCGCCCCACAACTGGAAGGACCTGATGACCAAGGTAAAGAAGGCCCTGGCAGCTGACGGGCCGTCCTACATGGGCATCATCGCGCCCTGCAACCGCGGCTGGCGGTCCCAGACGAACGACGCTGTGCAGCTCTCGAGACTGGCCGTTGATACCTGCTTCTGGCCGCTCTACGAGGTCGAGGGCGGCAAATGGACCATCAACTACGATCCCAAGGACAAGAAGAAGCCGATCAAGGACTGGCTCAAGCCCCAGGGGCGGTTCAAGCATCTCTTCGCGCCGGGCAACGAGTGGATGCTCGAGAAGTTCCAGCAGACGGTGGACGAGGACTGGGAGAGCCTGAAGAAGCTGGCCGATACGTTCGGTTCCAGGTAGCAGGACCGGACCGGATACAGGATGACCGACCACAGCCGGGCCCCAGTGCCCGGCTGTCGCTTTTTCAGCGAGGGACCGTCAAAAAAGCCTTGAAATCAGGGCGGTACTGTGGTTAAATAGCTTGCGACGCGGCGCCGCGGCAGGTCATTCGGCGCCCAAGGAGATGGTCCTATGATCGGTTCCGATCTGGTGATGTACGAGGAGGAGTTCAAGCAGATCGACGCGGAGCTGCAGCGGCTGCTGACCCAGGCGAACGCGAAGGTGGTCTTCCTGGTGGACAAGAACGGCCAGCTGATCGCTGCGACCGGCGAGACCGAGAACCTGGACACCACCTCCCTTGCCTCGCTCACGGCGGGAAACATCGCGGCCACGGGCGGCATGGCGAAGCTCCTGGGAGAGAAGGAGTTCTCCATCCTCTTCCATGAAGGCCAGCGCGACAATATCCACATATCCATCATCGGCCAGCGTGTCATCCTCGTGGTGATCTTCGACCAGCGCTCCTCCCTCGGCCTGGTCCGGCTCCGCGTGAAGAAGAGCGCGGAGGTCCTCGGGGCCATCTTCAACCAGCTGCTCCAGAAGGTGGACACCGGCAAGGGCGCCCCCAAGGGCGCCGATTCCCCCTTTGCGGAGATCACCGACGAGGACATCGACAAGCTCTTCGGATAGACGGCACCCCGCAATCCCGCGGACAGCCAGGAGAAGGACCGGCACGCATGTCGTTCATCAACTACTCATCTCGGGAGATCAACTGCAAGATCGTGTACTACGGACCCGGTCTGTGCGGCAAGACCACGAACCTCCACTATATCTATAAGAAGACCAATCCCGACAGCAAGGGCAAGATGATCTCCCTGGCCACGGAGACCGAGCGGACGCTCTTTTTCGACTTCCTGCCGCTGGCGCTGGGCGAGATCCGGGGCTTCAAGACCCGGTTCCATCTCTATACCGTGCCCGGCCAGGTCTTCTATGACGCGAGCCGCAAGCTGATCCTGAAGGGCGTGGACGGCGTCGTCTTCGTGGCGGACTCCCAGGTGGAGCGCATGGAGGCGAACATCGAGAGCGTCGAGAACCTCAGGGTCAATCTCTCTGAGCAGGGATACAACCTCGATATCGTCCCCTATGTGATCCAGTACAACAAGCGCGATCTCCCGAACGTCGTGCCGGCGGGGGAGATGCGCAAAGCCCTGAACACCCGCGGCGTACCGGACTTCGAGGCCGTGGCCTCGGAGGGCGCCGGGGTGTTCGATACCCTGAAGGCGATCGCCAAACAGGTCATCATGGAGCTCAAGAAGGGCCAGGAGGGCGGAGGCTAGACCTCCGGTCCCTTGTCCTCACCTGCCGGGGAAACAACCCGTTGACAGAACAGGCTTTTTGTGGTACTTTGCCCGCCTGTCGCAAGTTCGAGCCGGACAACCTGACACCTATTCCCGAGTAGCTCAGTCGGTAGAGCGGGTGGCTGTTAACCACCATGCCGCAGGTTCGAGTCCTGCCTCGGGAGCCAGACAGAACGCAGGGCGCCTTTTTCACCCAAGGCGCCCTGTTCTTTTTTATAAGCCTTGTTCGCAAGATGAGCAGCACGGCTGGCTGAAGATGAAGGTAGCCTCGGCAGGGTGGGTGAAGAAGGAGCATGTGCGGCTGTTCTGAGCGGAGATGAGCACGCCGGAGACCTGCGATACAGTGCATCTGGCACCCCAGGGAACAGATGGTCTCTTCTGAGATGATGATTTGCAGCATGTATCTCCCGGAGCATGTTTGAAAGCCGTGGAGGCCGCAGCCGCACAAGACCCCCCGGCTTCTGCCGGGGGGCCGGGCAAATTCGCGTCAACACCATGCATTGATCGGGTCATTCCTCCTTGGTCAACACCGTTCCTCCCACAAACCCCTTGAACTCCCCCCGGGGTTGTGAAATAATCCCTTCATCACCGGCCGGGAATCGTCATGGTCCGTGACGATCCGGCCGGCATCGCCCTGCTACAGAGCAGGACCATCCATGAGCGAATCCTATACCATACTGGTCGTGGACCGGGATGCAGTTGTCCGGAAGCGCCTCCGTTCCGCGCTCGAGGGCATGGGCCACCAGGTGCTGGACGCGCACGACGCCGCTGCCGGCCATGCCGCACTGGAGCGGGGCCAGCCGGACCTCGTGGTGGCGGACCTGGCGCTGAACGGGGCGGGCGGGGAGAGCTTTATCGGAACGCTGCGGCAGCGCAGCCCCGGTCTGCCGGTCATCGCAGCGGCCGAGGCAAATGCGGCCGCGGGGCTGCGCGAGGCGCTCGAGGCAGGGGCCTGGGACTGCGTCAGCAGGGAACCGGTCCATCCTGACGAGCTTGCGGCGGCTCTCATGCGGGTCCGCGCCCGGTCGCTCCTGAGTTCGGAGCACCAGGAATACCAGCGCCTGCTCGAGGACCTGGTCGCCGAGCGAACGGCGCGGCTCGAGGAGGGGATGCGCCGGATCACCTCCCTGCTCGCGAACCTGCCGGGCACGGTCTTCCGGTGCCGCAACGACCGGCTCTGGACCATGGAGTATCTCAGCCCGGGCGTGGCCGCGCTGACCGGGTACGCTGCCTGGCAGCTGATCGAGAATGCCGAGGCGGCCTTCGGGGACCTCATCCTGCCCGAGGACCGGGAGCGGGCCTGGCGCGAGGTGCAGGCCGCCCTGGACCGCAAGGGACCGTACCAGATCGCATACCGGATACGGAGGGCGGACGGCGACATTAGCTGGGTCTGGGAGCAGGGCCGGGGCGACTACCGGGAGGACGGCAGCCTCGCCGCCATCGAGGGGTACATCAGCGATATCACGGCCCAGCGAACGGCCGAAAGCACGGCGCAGCTGGACGAGGATCTGCTCCTGTCGCTCCACTCCCTGAGCAGGATGTCGCTCGTCGCCTCGCAGGAGGCGGTAGCCTCCTTCGTGCTGGAGGAGGGGGTCCGCCAGACCGGGAGCGATCTCGGGCTCCTGCTGGTCCATGACGAACCAATGGACGCGCTCCGGCCCTATCTGCGCTGCGAGGGCGGGGTATGCAGGAACAGCGGTCCCGACGCGCCGCTTCTGCCGGTGACGGCCTCCGGCGTCTGGAGCGAGGCCCTCCGGATGCGGCGGCCGGTCCTCGAGAACGACTGCAGGGAGGCGCCCGAGGAGCGGACCTGCCCCGGCCTCTCCGCGCCGGTCCGACGACTGCTGGTGGTCCCGGTGGTGGAGGGCGGCCAGGTCATCGCCCTGACGGGCGTGGCGAACAAGCAGCTGCCCTACGAAGACGGTGACATGCGGCAGCTCTCCCTGCTCTGCGGGGAGCTGGGGCGGGTCATTGCCGCCAAGCGATCGAGCGAACACATCAGGAAGCTCTCGCGGGCCGTGGACCAGGGGCCCAACAGCGTCATTATCGCCGACACCCGAAACAGGATAGAGTATGTGAACCGCAGGTTCGAGTCGTTGACCGGGATCCCGGCCGCGGAAGCCGTCGGCCGGGACCTGCAGGAGCTGGTGCTGGGCTCCCTCGGCCCTGAGGAGCGGGACGCGTTCCGGGCCGCTGTCGGAGAGGGACGGGAATGGCACGGCGAGATCTCCCGCAGCGTCGGGGAGAGCGGCGAGCGATGGATGACCGCCTCCTGCACCGTGCTGCGCGACGATGCAGGCGGCACCACGCACCTGGTCCTGATCCTGGAGGATGTGACCGAACGGAAGCGGCTCGAGACGGTACTGCAGGGGTATTCCGAGCACCTGGAATGGATGGTCGCCGAGCGCACCCGGGAGGCGGACGAGGCGCGCCGGTTCGCCGAGGCGGCGAACAAGGCGAAGTCCGAGTTCCTCTCCATGATGAGCCATGAACTGCGCTCGCCGCTGAACGTCATCATCGGGTTCTCGGAGCTCATGCTGGCCGGCATGACCGGCGAGCTGACCGGCGCGCAGCAGCAGAACCTGAAGGACATTCAGAACAGCGGGAATCGCCTGCTGAACCTCATCGACAACATCCTGGACCTGACCCGGATCGAGACCTCCTCCCTGATGCTGGAGCGAAGCCCCTTCGTGCTGAAGGATGTCATCGCCGCGGCAGCGGCCCTGGTGCGCGAGAAGGCCGCGAAGCATGCCATCACGGTCTCCCTCGATGTCAGCGAGGACGTGGGAACGGTCACTGCCGATGAGCGGAAGATGAAGCAGGTGATGGCGCACCTTATCGGGAACGCGGTCAAGTTCTCTCCCGACGGCGGCGCGGTGCAGGTCACGGCACGGCGGGACTCTGCGTCCGGCGGCGCAACGGAACTGATCAGCATCTCGGTGCGCGATTCCGGCGTGGGCATCGCGCCCGAGGACCGGGAGCGGATCTTCGAACCCTTCCACCAGGCGGACGCATCGTACACCAAGCGGTTCGAGGGCGCCGGGATCGGGCTGAGCCTCTCGAAGCGGCTGGTGGAGCTGCATGGCGGGACGGTCCGCGTGGAGAGCGAACCGGGCCGGGGCAGCACCTTCACCGTCGTCATTCCGGATATGCGGCAGGAGGGAACGCCATGAGCGGAACAGGCGCGCGCCGGACGATCCTCTGCGTGGACGACGAACCGATGAACCTGCGGCTGCTCTCCGCGATGCTCACGGCCGAGGGGTACGAGGTCATCACCGCGGAGCGGGGGCGCGAGGCGCTGCAGCTGGTGCAGGGGCGCCCCGTGGACCTCGTCCTGCTGGACGTGATGATGCCGGAGCTCGACGGGTACGCGGTCTGCAGGACCCTGAAGGAGGACCCGAGCCACCGGGCGATCCCGGTCATCATGATCACCGCCTTGGCCGCGAAGGAGGACCGGATCCAGGGGATCGATGCCGGCGCGGAGGAGTTCCTCTCCAAGCCCTTCGACCGGCGGGAGGTGCTCGCCCGGATCCGCATGCTCCTCCGCGTCCGGGACCTGAACACCCGTCTCGACTCGGCCTATGCGTCGCTCACCGCGCTCACCTCCTTCGGCGAGGAGACCATCAAGGGGTTCGATCCCCTGACCTTCGACTTCCGGCGGTCCGTGGACAGCCTCATCGGCCAGCTCATCCGGCAGAGCGATACGGCGCAGGACCGGCCTGCCGCCATCGTGGTCCGGCTCGCCGGGGACCGGGGCGACTGCCGCTGGCTCCGGTACGAGGCGGTCGACGGCCGCGTGACGGCGGGGCCGGTTTCGCTCGAAGGCTGCCTGGTCCCGCCCGCGGCCGGGCAGGTGCAGCTCCTCTTCCTGAACGAGCCGCGGGCCGAGATGCCCGCGTTCCGGCCGCTCCTCGACCGCATCGAAGAGCAGGCATCGCCGGTGGTCAACATGGTCTGCTACCTCAGCGCGCCGGTCTGCGTCATGGCCCTGAACTACGGCCGCAGGGTCTCGTCCCACGACGCCGCCGTGCTGAACAACCTGGTCATGCAGTCGCTCTTCCTCCGCTCCCTTTCGGACCAGGTGCGCCAGACCGCCGACGCTTTCGAGTACACGGTCCATGCCCTGGCGCGGGCCGCGGAAGTGAACGACGAGGACACGGGAAACCATATCGTCCGCGTGGGTATCTACAGCTCGCTCATGGCCGAGGAGCTCGGCATGGGCGAGGGGTTCGTGGACGCCATCCGCATCCAGGCGCAGCTCCATGACGTGGGCAAGATCCACACGCCGCCGGAGATCCTGAAGAAGCCCGGCAAGCTCACGCCGGAGGAGGTGGCGGAGATCCGGAAGCATGCGGTCTACGGCAGCAATATCATCGGCGACCATTCGCGCTTCACCATGGCGAAGACCATCGCCCTGACCCACCATGAGCGGTGGGACGGCGGCGGCTATCCCGGGGGGCTGGCAGGGGACCGCATCCCGATCGAGGGCCGGATCGTGAATATCGCGGACCAGTATGACGCCCTGCGGAACAAGCGCGTCTATAAGCCGGCCGTCGATCATGGCACCACCTTCCGCATCATCTCCGAGGGGGACGGCAGGACCCGGCCTGAGCACTTCGATCCCCGCGTGCTCCAGGCCTTCCGCGCGGTCGCTCCCCGGTTCGAAGAGACCTACGAAGAGCTCATGGGATGACCGCGGAGGAACGGAAGGGATGAACCGGCCCTGGGAGCGCCGGCATGCGAGGCGCGTCAGCCGCGGCCTGGACCGCGTCTACGCCTCCGCTCGGAGCGAGGCCCTGGAGATATCCCTGGATGAAGCGCGGCTGCTCGTGCTCTCGGACCAGCACCGGGGAATGCGGGACGGGGCGGACGATTTCGAGCGCTGCGATGCGGCCTACTGCGCTGCGCTCACGAGCGGATTCGCGTCCGGCCATACCCTGGTCGTCCTGGGCGATGCGGAGGAGCTCTGGGAATGCCGCCCCGCGGAGGTGGTCGCGGCGCATGGCGGGTCCCTCGGCATCGAGGCCGGGTTCCACCGCGCGGGCCGGTACCACCGGGTCATCGGGAACCATGATGACCACTGGGACCGGCCGGAGGCGGTGCAGGAGCTCCTGGGCCCGCTCTTCGGGCCGGGCCTGAGGATGCGGCAGGGGCTGCTGCTGCGGTTCTTCGAGGGGGACCGGCGGTCCGGAGAGCTCTTCCTGGTGCATGGCCACCAGGGGACCTGCGCCGGAGACCATCAGCGCGGACCCATGCGCTGCATCGTCCGCCATCTCTGGCGGCATTTCCAGCGGATCACCCATTGCAAGCTCACCACGCCGGCGAAGGACCATGCGCTCCGCACCAGGCACGACCGGGCCGTGCATGCCTGGGCAGCCCGGCGGCCGGGCCTTGCGCTCGTTTCGGGTCACACCCACAAGCCGGTCTTCGAGTCCATCGACCACCTCGGCAGGCTCGAGGCGCGGGAGGCGGCGCTGCGGTCCGCGGGCGATTCGGCAGGGGCGGAGGCGCTCCGGCAGGAGGCCGCGCTGCGGCGGCAGAAGAGCGGCGGGCCCGCGCTCGCCCTTGCCAGGCCCTGCTACTTCAACACCGGCTGCTGCTCCTTTCTCGACGGGGACGTGACAGGCATCGAGATCAGCGAAGGGAAGATCCGGCTCCTCCGCTGGCCGGCGGGCGGCAGCAGCACGCCGATGGTCCTGGAGGAAGCGCCGCTGAGAAAGGTCTTTGAAGCGCTCCGGGGTTGAGACAGCGGGCGTGGAAGAGGACCGGGCCGGGATGCCGTCTGATCTGCTTCTGCACCACAGAGGTTTCCGCATCGGCAGGGACCGGCTGCAGGAAGCTCAGCTCCCGGATGGCGAAGCAGGCCTGCGCAGGAAAGCGGTGAACGCGATGGCGAGGAGGGCGGCAGCTGCGGCCATCCAGAAGCTGGAGGAGAAGCTGCCGCTCCGCTCCGCCAGCATGCCCGCCACCGCCGGGCCGCTGATCTGGCCGAAGCCGAAGATGAAGGTGATGAACCCGAAGGCGGCCAGCGACCGAGCGACGCCCGCGTACTCGCTCACCGCGGCCACCATGATGGACGGGATGGACCAGGCGCAGATCCCGAAGAAAACGATGGAGAGATAGAGGAAGCTCGTGGGCAGGTGCGCCGCGACCAGGACATAGGCGCAGAGCTGGAGCCCGAAGACGATCATCAGCCCCGCCTTCCGGCCGATGCGGTCCGAGAGCGTGCCGAAGACCGGGCCGGAGAAGAGGCTCAGGAAGCCGACCCAGGACCAGAAGTTCCCGGCAACGGCCTCGGTGAACCCGCGCTCCTTCACCAGGGCGGTGACGATGAAGGTCGCATAGATGACATAGGTATAGCCGAAGAGGAAATAGATGAGGCCCAGCAGCCAGACCGTCCTGTTCCGGTAGATGCTTGCACCGGCCAGGCCGGGAGCGTCCAAACCATCGCCCCCATCCGTCCGCCCCGCCGCATCCCGGCCTTCCGGCCGGTCCCGGAGAAAGAGGGCGGCGACCACCGCCACCGCGGCAACGGCCGCGGCCAGCAGCAGCCAGCTCATCCTCCAGCCCTCCGCGCCCACCGCAGCGTTCACCGCAGGGATGAGCCTGCCCGAGACGATGATGGCGAAGCCGCTGCCGATGACCACGAACCCGGCGGCCCGTCCCCGGACCGTCCGGTCGAACCAGGCGGCGATGAGCCCCATCATGGGCACGTTCGCCGCGCCGCTGCCCATGCCGGTGATGGTGTAGAGGACCAGGACGGACGGGAAGGACCCGGCCCTGCTGATCAGGAGCATGGACCCGGCGATGACGGCAAGAGCGAGTACGATGACCTTCCGCGAGCCCAGGCGGCCTGCGAGGGGGCTCGAGACCAGCACCGCGGCGAGATAGCCGATGAAGTTCGCCGTGCCGATGAACCCGATCTGGGAGTAGGAAAGCCCGAGCGATGCTGCCATGGAGGGCAGCAGCATGCCCAGGGCGAAGCGGCCGAAGCCGAGGCAGGCGAAGATGACCAGCATGCCGGTCAGCACGATGGTCCATGCATAGGGCGCCGGCCTGCCTGTGTTGATGCGTTCGGTCATGGTCGGTCCGCTGAGGGTCAGGGTGCAGGGGACGCGCCGGGTCCCGGGAGCGGGAGCCGCATCCGCCCTTCCGCCGGCCCGGTCATCTGCCCGCGGTCCGGGCGATGTTCTCCTTCTTCCGGTAGACCGTCCCCTGAAAAAGGGCGATCCTGGCGCCACCCTCGTCCGACACTTCCACGAGATAGGTGGCGAGCTTCGGGTTCAGCGCAGATTCGCGGGCCTCGGCAAAGAGCGCGCCGCCCCGGACGGCCTTGAAGAAGGAGATGGTGGCGTTGATCGCCAGGGCGAGGGTGCCGTGGGAGTTCGAGGCCGCGGAGAAGACCGCGTCCGCCAGCGAGAAGATCGCGCCGCCATGGACCGTGCCCGCGCTGTTCAGGTGGCGCTTTTTCACCCGCATTCTGCCGCGCGCTGTGCCGCAGCCCACCTCCAGCATCTCCACCTCGATATGCTTGGCAAAGCGGTCCCTGAGCACGAAGTCCATCAGCTCTTTCATGGCCACCTCCCGGATAGCCCATTGTTCCGAAGGGTTGGTCTCTGCGGCGGACGCACCGTACGCCTCCTTATCTGCACCAAGATGCTAAACCCTGAAGGTTCCTGTTCTGCCCGATATCGGTTGACAAGCCCGCATGCCCTTGCTACCTTAACAACGAAGAACGCCGCGTTCGCGTACCACAATGACGAGGAGGAAGGTCATGATGTCCCAGCTGAGGAGACGGAGCCTGACCATGCTGATGGTGCTCGCTTCTGTCATGCTGCTGTCCGGTCTGCCGTCCGCCCATGGCGCGGACGGGGCGAAGAAGCTGGACGGAAAACAGGTGTTTGAACAGAAGTGCCTCAAATGCCATAAGATCGAAAAGTTCAATACCCAGCGCTACAACCGCAAGGGCTGGGACCTGGTCCTGAGCAGGATGGAGCTGAACACCTGCAACATGACCGATGCCGAGGCCAGGGCCGTGGGCGACTATCTCGCCAAGACCTACGGAGAATAATTCCCTTTTCCCACCGCTCGCCGGACGCGCCGGCCTAGGCAGGGCCGGAGAGGCCGAGCAGCCGCTGCGCGTTCCGGAAGAGCATCTTCTCCTTCCTTTTGTCGGACAGGTCGAGCCGGAGGGTGCGCTCCACCATCTCCTGCTGGTCCGTCCAGGGGCTGTCCGTGCCGAAGAGGACCCGGTCCTCATCGAACCGGGAGAGCAGCTGCGCGAACTCCCGGTCCCCCATCTCGGTCAGGGTCATCGAGGTCTCGGTGTAGACGTTCGGACGGTCCGCCATGACCGTTGCGCGGTCCCACTGCCGCCATCCCCCCACATGGGTCGCCACGATCGTGAGCTGCGGGAACCGGTCCGCGATCTTCCTGACGCGGTCCACGTCGGCCTGCAGGTTCCCCGGGAAGGCAACGTCCAGCCCGGTATGCAGCACCACGAAGAACCCGAAATGGGAGATGAGCTGGTAATAGGGGTCCATCCGCTTCTCATCGATGAAGAACTGCTGGTACATGGGATGGAGCTTCACGCCCCGGATGCCGGCCGCCGCCGCCTGGGTGAGCAGGTCCTCGGCAACGTCCAGGCCGCTCTCCGGATGGAAGGAGACGAGCGGCGCGAGGCGGTCTCCCCGGACCTGGCGGCAGAACTCCAGGATCGGGAGGGCCTGGGCCGGCCGGGTGGCGATGTTGGCCGCGACGCTCAGGCTGATGCCCGCGCGGTCCATGGAGGCCAGCAGTCCGGCCAGGGTGCCGTCGGTGCAGGGCCGGTACTCGCCGGACTCCTCCGCGAGCCGGGCCATGGCCTCGCGCGCGATGCGGTCCGGGAAGATGTGGGTATGGAAGTCGATGATGGTCATGTTGTCTTTGCCACTAAGGCACGAAGACGCGAAGAAATCCCTCTTTTCAAGTAAAGGTATATCCTACTGGATGCTATTTTTCAACCCATAGTTCCGTGCCAAGAGCCAGATTTTCTTTGTGTCTTGGTGTCTTTGTGGCGATACTGGTCATTTACAGCTTCCGGTTGTCGATCACCCGCTTCGCCTTGCCCTCGAACCGTTCGAGGGAGCGC
>CAZTXN010000005.1:30152-31447 GCA_964617655.1 uncultured Nitrospiraceae bacterium
CTTCCGGTTGTCGATCACCCGCTTCGCCTTGCCCTCGAACCGTTCGAGGGAGCGCTTCTCCACCAGCTTCACGTCCACCGAGATGCCGAGCTCTGATGCCAGCCGCTTCCTGATCGTCTCGATCAGCGCGGCCTGCTTCTTCATCTCATCGAAGAAGATCTTCTCCGATGCCTCGACCAGGACCGCGGTCTCGTCGAGCGCCCCTTTCCGTTCGATGACGATCTGGTAGTGCGGCTCGGTCCCCTCGATGTCGAAGAGCACGGTCTCGATCTGGGAGGGGAAGACGTTCACGCCCCGGATGATGAGCATGTCGTCGGTCCGCCCCATGACGCGGCTCATGCGGCGCAGGGTCCGGCCGCAGGCGCAGGGCTCCGCGATGATCCGCGTCAGATCCCGGGTCCGGTACCGGATCATGGGGAAGGCCTCCTTGGTGAGCGTCGTGATGACGAGCTCGCCGACCTCGCCGTCCGGCAGGGGCCGCAGCGTCTTGGGATCGATGACCTCGACCAGGAAATGGTCCTCGGCGATATGGAGGCCGCTCCGCTCCCGGCACTCGCCCGAGATGCCGGGTCCCATGATCTCCGAGAGGCCGTAGTTGTCCGTGGCCACGATCTTGAGCTTGTCCTGGATCTCCCTGCGCATGGCCTCGGACCATGGCTCGGCGCCGAAGAGGCCCCACCTGAGCGAGAGGGTGTTGAGATTGATGCCCATCTCCCTCATCGTGTCCGCGATCAGGATGGCATAGCTCGGCGTGCTGACCAGCGCCGTGGTCTTGAAGTCCTGCATGATCTTGATCTGGCGCCGGGTGTTCCCGCTCGACATGGGGATGACCGAGGCGCCGACGCGCTCGGCGCCGTAGTGCAGGCCGAAGGCGCCGGTGAAGAGGCCGTAGTTGAAGGCGATCTGGATCACGTCGTCCGCCGTGATGCCGCCAGCGGTCAGGATGCGGCCGACGAGGTTCGACCAGCTCTTGATGTCGTTCTTCGTGTAGCCCACCACGGTGGACATGCCGGTCGTGCCGGACGAGGCATGGACGCGCACCACCTCCCGGAGCGGAACGGCGAAGAGGCCGTAGGGGTAGTTCTCCCGCAGGTCGTCCTTGACCGTGAAGGGCAGCCGGCCCAGGTCGGCGAGGGAGCGGACCTCGTCGGGATTGCACCCGGCATTGTCGAACTTCCTCCGGTAGAAGGGGACGTTGAGGTAGACCCGGTTCAGGGTCGATTCGAGACGCTCGAGCTGGAGCTGCTCCAGCTCCTTCCGGTCCATGCATTCCAGTTCCTGCTGCCAGTACATGG
>CAZTXN010000005.1:31547-36448 GCA_964617655.1 uncultured Nitrospiraceae bacterium
AGGTAGGCGCGCTGGACCTCCCGGTTGGCGAGCAGGTCCTCGGCAGCGCCCTCCAGGATGATGCGGCCGGTCTCGAGCACGTACCCGCGGTTCGCGATGCGGAGCGCGCTCCGGGCGTTCTGCTCCACGAGCAGGACGGTCGTGCCCTCGTCGCGCAGCCGCCGGATGATCTTGAAGATATCCCGGACCACGAGCGGCGCGAGCCCCATGGAGGGCTCGTCCAGCATCACGAGGGACGGCCGGGCCATGAGCGCCCGCCCGATGGCCAGCATCTGCTGCTCCCCGCCCGAGAGGGTGCCGGCGAGCTGGCGCTCCCGGCGCTGCAGGACCGGGAAGAGGCCGTAGACATGCTCGAGGTCCTTGCGCACCTCGTCGGCGCGGCCGCGGCGGTACTGGACCGTGGCCCCGAGCAGCAGGTTCTCGCGCACCGGCATGGTGGCGAATACCTGGCGGCCTTCGGGGACGAGCGAACACCCGCGGCCGACGATCTCCTCGGTCGGCATGCCGGCGATGGCCTGCTCCCGGAACCGGACCTCGCCGCCGCGCGGCCGCAGCAGGCCGGTCACCGACCGGAGCAGGGTCGTCTTGCCGGCGCCGTTGGCGCCGATGATCGTGACGATCTCGCCCTCCTTGACATGGAGCGAGACGTGGCGCAGCACCATCAGGCTGCCGTAACCCGCCTCGAGGTTCCGGATGGTCAGCATTCTTCCTCTCCCAGGTAGACCCCGATGACCTGGGGGTCCTTCTGCACGGCCAGCGGCGCGTCCTCGGCGATCTTCTCGCCGTAGGAGAGCACCACGATCTCGTCCGAGATGCTCATGACCAGGGACATGTCGTGCTCCACGATCAGCACCGTCATGCCGCGCTCCCGGATGCGGGAGATCAGATTCGCCAGGTCCGCGGTCTCGCGCATGTTCAGTCCCGCGGCGGGCTCGTCGAGCAGCAGCAGCCGGGGACCGGAGGCCAGGGCCCGCGCCAGCTCCACGGAGCGCTGCTGGCCGTAGGAGAGGCTGGTCGCATCCGCATCGGCGAGCCGGGCGATGCCGAGGAACTCCATGGCCTCGAGCGCCCGGTCGCGGAACTCCTGCTCCTCGCGCCAGGTCCGGGGAAGGTTCAGCATGCCGGCGAGGAAGCCCGCCCGCCCCCGCACGTGGCAGCCCACGAGCACGTTCTCGAGGGCGGTCATCCGGGAAAAGAGCCGGATGTGCTGGAACGTGCGCGCCACGCCGGCCGCGGCCACCCGGAAGGGGCTCAGGCCGTGGAGCGGCCGGCCGTCGTACAGCACGGCGCCCGTCTCGGGCGGCAGGAAGCCCGAGATCAGGTTGAAAAGCGTGGTCTTGCCCGCGCCGTTCGGCCCGATGACCGCCTTGATCATGCCTTCGCGAACGCCGAAGGTCACGTCCTTCACGGCCTGAAGCCCGCCGAAGCGCTTGCTCACGTTGTTGATTTCAAGAAGTGCCATATGATCAGGTGCCTTGACGGGATTACAGGATGAATCTCGATAACGTCTGTTTCACGAACGCTCGCGTCGATCCCGTCATCCTGTCAAAGGTCCTATTCGTGTCATTCGTCCATTCGTGCAATTCGCGTTCAAGGCCCTTGAATCAAGATTAAAAATTTTACCGCGAATTACACGAATACCTGCCGAATAGATACCACGATTAAGGAAAGAAGCGATCCTGGCATCCCGTCAAGATGCTTTCTTGTGCTTCTGCCTTCGCAGTATTCTTCTCATCAGCGCCCGAAGATCGAACTTCAGGATGCCCTCGGGCGAGAAGAGCATGATGGTGATCAGGATGGCGCCGAAGACCGCGTCATCGAAGGTGCCGAAGTAGCCGCGGAGCGACAGGAAGTTGAGGACCGCGCTCATGATGAGCGTGCCCCAGATGCTCGCCATGCCGCCCACGGCGACGATGGCCACGTAGCGCACGGACTTCATGATCGACGCCTCGGTCGGCCCGATGCCGCCGTTGTAATGGGTCAGGAAGACGCCGGCCACGGCCGCCATGACGGCCGAGAGCACGAAGGCATGCAGCTTGTAGCGGGCCGTGTCGACTCCCATGGCGTTCGCCGCGTCCTCGGCGCCGTGGATCGAGCGGAGCGCCCTGCCGACGCGGGAATGGATCAGGTTGATGAGCAGCAGCATGGCGACGATCACCGCGCCCCAGGCGATGTAGTAGTTCATCGTGCGGGCGGACGAAGATCCGGTCACCTGCAGGCCGGGCAGGAGCGCGAAGGCGGGCACGTCCGCGATGCCGTCTGCGGCGCCGAAGCGCTCGGTGCCGAGCACGAAGCTGTAGATGATCGTGCCGAACCCGAGGGTCGCCATGGCGAGGTAATGGCCCTTGAGCTTCAGGACCGGGATGCCGATGGCGTAGGCGACCACGGCGGTCAGGACGACCGCCGCGAGAAAGGCGGCCCAGGGGTGGAACGAGAGCAGCTCCGCGCCGTACAGGTCCTGGCGCGGCGTGAGCACCGCGAGCTTCGTCAGCAGGCGGACTATGCCGTATCCCTGCAGGCCGGAGAGGTCGAGCGTAGTGAGCACCGCCGAGGTATAGCCGCCGATGGCGAAGAACCCGGCGTGGCCAAGGGAGATCTGGCCTGCATAGCCCATGACGAGGCAGAGCCCGATGATGAGCAGCGAGTAGTACGCCGTCATGGTGAGCTGCGTCAGGTAGAAGGGCCTGCCGAGGAGGGCGGTCAGGAGCTGGACCGCCGCGACGGCGGCGGCGAGCGTCAGGATATGGCGGTACCGCGCCGCGTGCATCAGAACTCCTTCAGCCGGAAGGCCTCGCGGTCGCCGAACAGGCCGCTGGGCCGGAGGAACAGGACCGCGAGCAGGATCGAGATGGCGATCACGTCCTTGTAGGCCGTGGGCATCACCCAGATGCTGAAGGATTCGAGCGCGCCGAGCAGGAATCCCGCTGCCAGGGCGCCCATGCTGTTGCCGAGCCCTCCCAGGATGGCGACGGTGAAGCCCTTGATGGCCAGGCCGGCGCCGATGCTGTACTGGGTCTGGGTGATCGGGCTGACCACGCAGCCGGCCAGGGCGCCGATGCCGGCGGAGAGCACGAAGGAGAGCGTCACCATGTTGCGCGTGGCGATGCCGCAGAGGGCGGCGGCATCGCGGTTCGCCGCGCAGGCGCGCATCTCCCGGCCGAGCATCGTGAACCGGAAGAAGGCGTTCAGAAGCACGACCACCACGGCGGAGACGCCCAGGGCCCAGAGCACCTGCGGCGAGACGCGGACCCCGCCGAGGGAGAGGGCCGAGACCGCGGTGCCGGTGAAGTAGGGGAGCGAGCGGACGCCCTCGCCCCAGAGATGGAGCGCGATCTCGCGCACCAGGATCGAGACGCCGATGGTGATGATGATCATGCGCAGGACCGACGGCTTCACGAGCCAGCGGATGAAGACGACCTCGATGAGGCCGCCGGCAAGCATGGTGATGAGCACCGCGCCGGCGATGGCGAGCGGGAGGGGCAGGAAGGCGTGGAGCGTCACCGCGGTCATGCCGCCGAGCATCACGAACTCGCCCTGGGCGAAGTTGATGATGCCGGTGGTGTTATAGATGATGTTGAAGCCGATGCCGACGATGGCATAGATGATGCCGTAGGTCAGCCCGGCGACGAGGTATTGAAAGAAAAGCTCGACGAACATGCGCGGATATCACTGGCATGGAGCAGAATGGCAGGGGCGGGCCGTGCGGTCCGCCCCTGCGCGGGGGTGCTAGGGCTTGTACAGCGTGAACTTGCCGTTCCTGACGGTCAGCATCTCGAAGGCGTTCTTGTCCAGGCCGTTGTGGTCCTCGGCCGAGAAGTTGAACACGCCGCCGGTGCCCACGAAGCCCTTCATGTTCTCCACGGCATCGCGCACCTTCTCCCGGTCCGGTCCGGCGATCTCGATGGCCTTCACCAGGATCATCATGGCGTCATAGGCGTGACCGCCGAAGGTGCTGGCCTCTTCCTTGAACTTGGCCTCGTACTTCTTCTTGTAGTCCGTGAGCACGGCCTTCTGGGGGTCGCCTGTGGGCAGCACGTCGGCGACCAGCAGCCGGCCGGCCGGGAAGATGACGCCCTCGGCCGCCTTGCCCGCCACCTCGACGTACTGGATGTTGCCGAAGCCGTGGCTCTGGAAGATGGGCTCCTGTATGCCGATCTGGCGGGCGTTCTTGATCACGATGGCCTGGGCCGGCTCGATGGACCAGTTGACGACGGCCTGGACCTTCGCGGCCTTCAGCTTCGTCACCTCGGCCGTCAGGTCCGTGGCCGCCTTGTCATAAACCTCGTTCACCAGGATCTCGATGCCGTGCTCCGGCGCCAGCTTCTCGATCTGGGCCTTGCCGGCCTTGCCGAAGCCCGTGTTGCTCGAAAGCACGCCGATCTTCGAGATCTTCTTCTGCTTCATCACCTCGAAGATGCGGATGACCGCGTCCCGGTCCATCTGCGGGGTCTTGAAGACGTACTTCGCCACGGGGTTCACGATCACCTCGGCCGCGGCGCAGGAGAGGAGCAGGGTCCTGTTCTCCTCGGCGATGTTCTTGATTTGCATGGTCTCGCCGCTGGTCGAGGGGCCGATGATGGCGAAGACCTTCTCCTCATCGATCAGCTGCCTGGTGAAGGAGACCGCCTTCTGCGGGTCCGCGCCGGTGTCCTTGATCAGGAGCTCGATCTTCTTTCCCTTGATGCCGCCCTTGGCATTGATCTCCTCGGCCAGCATCTCGAGGGTCCTCGCCTCCGGCGCGCCGAGGAACGACGCCGGGCCGGTGACCGCCAGGACGGCGCCCACCTTGATGGTCTCCGCCGCCGCCGGTCCGGCGAACAGCGCCATGGCGCATGCTGCTGCAGCAAGAAGCCTGAACATCTTCATACCTGCCCCTCCTGAGATGAGAGAATGATGTCCCC
>CAZTXN010000006.1:0-36237 GCA_964617655.1 uncultured Nitrospiraceae bacterium
TGATGGAGAAGGACGGCATCGTCGGCCCGGCGGACGGATCCAAGCCGCGGAAGGTCCTGGTGCTCAAGAACATGGACGGCACGGCGAGGTCGCTGGAAGATTAAGATCCGAGTGCTGAGTGCGGATCTAAGTTGTTTCAATGTGTAACATGGTTGACGGTCTCGTAAAAAGTCCTAACGTGTCACCCTGAGCAACGCGAAGGGTCTCTCAACATATTGGAAAACCGAGATTCTTCGCTTCGCTCAGAATGACATTTTGTGTGATTTTTGACTTTTTACGACTTCATCATGGTTAAACTTCTCGAAAAACAGAATTCAAATTCGCTTGCAGCCGAAGACCGTTCAATTCATGCGTGGTATCGATTTGTTCTTTCCTATCCGCCGCATCTTGTAAGAAAATACGTTGAATTATTCGATCTTCGGAAAAGCGCTATTGTCTATGATCCGTTTTGTGGAACCGGAACAACGTTGGTCGAAGTACAGAAGCACGGCATAAAGAGCATTGGTTCGGATGCTCACCCTTTTGCCGCTTTTGTCTCTCAAGTTAAGACACGTTGGTCACTTCCCCTTCCGCAGGTTGTCCGTGTGCGTTCACGAATAATTTCTTTGGCATCGGTCGATTATCGGGATCATGGTTTGCATGATCCATCTTTGCGACATCTTCTCATGATGGACAGTAAGATAAATTATGCTGATGAAACTAGTTTGTCAGATGATGAATTGAGGCTGATACCAACGGGTTTTCTGAGCCCACTTCCGTTGAAAAGATTGCTTTTGTTGCGAAAGAGCATTTATCGAGCGTGCCGGAATGTGGATGTTGCGCTTAAGGATTTCTTTGATTTAGCGTTGTGTCACGTCATTGCAAATGGCGCGGGTAATTTTGCATTCGGTCCTGAAATATATAGGACCAAGCCGAAAAACGACTACGATGTCCTCGGGCATTTTGCAGAACAGACACAAGTTATGATCGATGATATGCGGACTATTGAGAGTGAGCGCGGGCGACGAGAGGAAGCAGCGGTTCTTTGCGAAGATTCAAGAGACTGCTCTTTTCTTCAGGAATCCGTTGATGCCATCATTACGTCACCTCCCTATCCGAATGAAAAAGATTACACGAGAACGACCCGCGTCGAGGCAGTGCTTCTCGGTATGTTCAGAAAAAAGGAAGAATTGCGAGGTGTGAAGAATTTTCTGCTTCGATCAAACACAAGGAATGTTTTTGTTGCTGATAGTGATAGCGAAGAGGTGCGAGAATTCAAAAGCATTATGGCCGTTTGCAAACAGATCGAGCGACGGCGGATAGAGCTCGAAAAGACTAGTGGCTTCGAAAAACTTTATCATAAGGTAGTTGCGCACTATTTTGGTGGCATGAGGAAGCATTTGAGAACACTGCGGCCTCATTTGCGGCGCAATGCAAAACTTGCGTATGTTGTAGGCGATCAGTTGTCTTTTCTTATGGTCCCCGTGTATACTGCGCAGTTGCTAGCTGAAATCGCTGCGGCTGAGGGGTATCGCATAAAAGGAATTGATTTGTGGCGTGAGCGAGTTGGGACGAAAATCAGGAATTCACGAAACGGCGAGCGGTCGATTCGGGTGCGTGAAGAAGTGCTCATATTGGAGAAAAGCTAATGGCAAAAAACACCGCAGATACGGATCGTAACCGAGATAGAGTTATTGCGCGGGTTTTTAAGAAACAGTACAAGAAAGGCGCTGCGGTAATTACTTTCTCGATGGACGATATTCGTGATGCGATCTCCGTAGTATCACGGGACAATCCCTCTTATAAAGAAAACAATGTCGCAGATGTTAGATATCAATATACGTCGGGAAGGCGGCCTTTGCCGAAAGAGATAGACGAGTTGGGGCCATGGATGATTGAAGGCCGTGGTAAAGGTAATTATGCTTTTGTTCGCCTCAAAGAAAGCCCACGCATCAGCATTCCTGCTGATTTGCATGTAATTCTCCTCCCAGATGCAACCCCGGAAATTGTTCTTGAATATGCGGGTAGCGATGAGCAGGGGATATTAGCTAAACTTCGCTACAACCGTATTCTTGATATTTTTCTCGGAATCACCTGCTATCATCTGCAAAACCATTGGCGAACGGCAGTTAAAACGAAGGGCCAATTGGAGATCGATGACCTGTATGTTGGCCTCGACGTTGATGGCAGGCAGTATGTCGTGCCTATTGAAGCAAAAGGGAGGAAAGATCATCTTTCAAAAACCCAAATAGTTCAGAATATAGCTTTTGCCCGGGAGAGATATCCGAAGCTCATCATCAAGCCAATCGGCATTCAAGAGATCAAAGATAAGGAAATCGTTGCTATTGAATTTACGCCAGGAAAAACACCCGATGCAATCAAGATCAAAGAAATGCGACGTTACAAACTCGTGCCGATGTCAGAATGTCCCGTTAATGAAAAATGGTAGTTTTAATGGAAGGTTAAGCATGCGCTTCCTTTGCATCGTGTCAATTGCGACGATATTTTTCTTTTTTTCTTCGGCATATTCCGAAGAAAATTCAATTCCACCAGGAGCTAATGCCTTATCGGCGCCGACCTCTTCTATGTTGATCGACCTCGTCGGCCTGATCGAGGCCCATTACCGCGGCCTGAGGGACCTGACCGCGACGGTGGTCCAGAAGAACCATCTCAAGGCCATCGACAAGACCCAGACCTTCGAGGGAAGGCTCTCGATCAAGCGGCCGGGCAGGCTCCGGCTGGAGTACACGAACGGCCAGACCATCGTGATCGACGGGAGCGAGGCCTGGTTCCATTCGCAGAAGAGCGAGCAGGCCATCCGGCGCACCTTCAAGGACTTCGAGCAGGCGAACATACCCGTTGCCTTCCTGCTCGGCGCGGCCGATATCCGGCAGGAGTTCGAGGTCTCGGTCCCGGAGCCCGAGCGGCCCCGCCAGCTCGAGCTGGTCCCGAAGCGGGGCGGCGCAGCCATGCGCAAGCTCCGCATCCTCGCCGACGCGGAGGGCAGGATCACGCGCATGACGGTCTACGACCGGTCAGGCAACACCTCGGAGGTGACCTTCTCGGAGATCCGGGAGGGCGTCGGCCTGGACGATGACCTCTTCCGGTTCCGGGTCCCGAAGGGGACGGAGATCATAGAACAGTAGCCAGAAGCCAGTATCCAGGAGCCAGGAGGATGGATCCATTCGTTTTACTTCCGGCTTCTGGCTCCTGGCTTCTGAATTCTGCTGTTAGGAGGTTCCCATGGCCGCAGAGAACTCGTTCGACATCGTGTCCAAGATCGAGATGACCGAGGTGACGAACGCCGTGACCCAGGCGACGAAGGAGATCGGCCAGCGCTTCGACTTCAAGGGCAGCAGGTCGTCCATCACCCAGGAGAAGGACGGACTGGTCGTCGTCTCGGACGACGAGTACAAGCTCAAGAGCGTGATCGATATCCTGCAGTCCAAGCTCGTGAAACGCGGCGTGCCGGTCAAGAACCTGACCTACGGCAAGGTGGAGCCCGCCCAGGGAGGCGCGGTGCGGCAGCGCATCACCCTGCAGCAGGGCATCCCCACGGACAAGGCCAAGGAGATCGTGAAGGCCATCAAGGACGCGAAGCTGAAGGTCCAGGCCTCCATCCAGGCGGACCAGGTCCGGGTCTCCGGCAAGAGCCGGGACGACCTCCAGAGCGTCATCGCCCTGCTCAAGGGCAGGGAGTTCGGCATCGAGCTCCAGTTCACCAACTACCGCAGCACCTGAGCGGCAGCTGCCGCCAGCCCTCGCTTCCCGCCCTTCCGGCAGCCCGTAACCGGCGAATTAACATTGCATTTCTTGTCTGAACTGCTATAATTTGCGAATGGTGCGCACTCTGTCCGTGAGGGGACCTGCATGAGCCTGGTCGGCCGGCTGGAAGACCTCGCCCTTCCCGACATATTCCAGATCATCAGCCTCAGCAAGAAGACCGGCACCCTGATCGTCCGCAGCCGCAAGGGGACAGGCATGGTCGTCTTCCGGAGCGGCCAGGTGGTCCAGGCCGGCAGCGACGTGATCCGCGACACCCTGGGCAACATCCTCGTCTCCCAGGGGATGGTGGACCAGGGGGACCTGTCCTCGGCTCTTGCGGCCCAGAAGTCCGCGCCCGGCAAGCCGCTCGGCATGATCCTGGTCGAGATGGGCGCCACGTCGGCCAAGGTGGTCGAGGACGTGGTGCGCCAGCAGATCGAGGAGATCGTCTCGGATCTGCTGGGCTGGGAGGAGGGTTTCTTCAATTTCGAGCTCGGCGAGGTCGTCCCGCGGGACCAGATCGAGGTCGATACCCAGAACTTCCTGCTCAAGTCGGGCATCAGCGCCGAGTACCTCCTGATGGAGAGCACGCGGCTTCTGGACGAGCGGCGGAAGGACCAGGCAAAGAAGGGGCCCGCCGTCCCGTCCCGTCCGGCTGCTCCCGCTCCTTCCCGGCCGCAGCAGCGGCCGACCCCGGCCGCGCCGTCGCCGGTCACCCGCACGAGCTCCGAGCCCGCCAAGGAGGAGTTCCGCGCCCGCATCGAGACCGAAGAGCCGACCAGGCAGATCACCACGCTCAAGTCCATGTTCGACGAGCTGCGGTTCCCCACGGCCACGGCCGAGGTGACGCTCCTCATCCTGCGCTATGCCAGCGAGGTGGTGAACCGCGCCATCCTCTTCATGGTCAAGAAGGAGGAGGTGCGGGGCCTCGGCCAGTTCGGCATCGAGCTCGAGGGCGGCCGCTCCGCTGACCAGCAGGTGCGCAGGATCGTCATCCCCCTGGGAGAGCCGTCGCTCTTCCGGACCGTCGCGGAGAACCGGCGCACCTACCTCGGCCCGCTCGAGCCCGGCGGCCGGAACGACCAGTTCCTGGCAGCGCTCGGCGGCAGCAGACCGGACGCGGTGCTCGCCATCCCGCTCATCGTGGACCACAAGGTGGCCCTCATCGTCTACGGCGACAACCTTCCTGACCAGCGCCCGATCAAGGGCGTCGAGACCCTTGAGATATTCATGAACCAGGCCGGCATGGCCCTGGAGAAGGCGCTCCTGGAGCGCAAGCTGGCCGAGCTCCAGAAGGAGAGACCATGAAGAACGTGATGATCGTGGAGGATTCCAGGGCCATCCGGTCCCTCATCCGGATCGCCCTGGAGGAGGCCGGCGGGTTCTTCGCCGTCGAGGCGGGCAACGGCTTCGAAGCGCTCCGGCTCCTCCCGAGCCGGAAGTTCGACCTGATCATCACGGACATCAATATGCCGGACATCAACGGCCTGGAGCTGATCGGGTACGTCAAGGGGAACCCCGCGTTCAAGGAGATCCCGCTTATCATCGTGAGCACCGAGAAGACCGAGGAGGATAAGCGGCGCGGGATGGCCCTCGGCGCCGCCGGCTATATCGTCAAGCCCTTCCGCAAGGAGGACCTTGCGGCCATGGTGCAGCAGGTGCTGGGAAGGAAGGGGTGAAGAGCGAACGTCCCATACAGGAGTTCCTGGCAGAGGCCGAGGACATCCTCGAGACCGCGAACAGGACGCTGCTGTCCATCGAGGACGGCCTCGCCGCCGGCAGGAGCGACGCTGACCAGGTGAACGCCCTCTTCCGGGCGCTCCATTCCTTCAAGGGCCTCTCCGGCATGTTCGGCCAGAAGGCCCCGGCGGACCTGGCGCACAAGCTTGAGTTCCTGCTGGACGAGGTCAGGCTCGGCAGGGCGGCGCTGGACCGCGAGGCGCTGGACGTCCTCGTCGACACCCTCGGCCGGCTCGGCCGCATGGTCCGGCAGGCCGGCGCCGGCGGCGCTCCCGAGGAGATCGCCGGAGCGCTGGAACGCATCGACCTGCTGCTCGCGGACAAGGCGGTCAGGGCCGGCGACAGGTCGCTCCTGGCCCAGGTGCGGCTGGACGATGCGGTGCTCCAGGTGCTGACGGAGTACGAGGAGCACCGGCTGATCGAGAACATCCGGGAGCGGAAGAACCTCTTCCTGGTGCGCGCGGCCTTCTCGTTCGCCGAGTTCGAGAACGGCATCCGCACGCTGACCGAAGCGCTCAAGCTGCGCGGGGAGATCATCTGCACGCTGCCCACGGCCGGGACCGGCGACGGCATCGGCTTCACCCTCATGGTCGGCACGACGGAGACGCAGGCCATGCTGATGCACTCCATCGAGACGGCGAGCGTGAGCTGCGAGGCGGTGGCCCGGACCGGCGGGAGCGGTGCGGCCGGCGGACGCGCAGAGCTCTCTCCGCTCAAGACCGTGAGCAACACGGTTCGCGTGGACATCAACAAGCTCGACAGCCTCATGAGCTTTGTGGGCGAGCTGCATATCGTGAAGGGCGAGCTCGGCGGGATCGCCGCGGACCTGCGGGGGCAGCAGGGATTCACCGGCCTGGCCGTGAGCCTCTCGAAGGCGCACAAGAACCTGGAGCGGAGGCTGAAGGAGCTCCAGGAGGGCATCCTGGACGTGCGCATGGTGCCTATCGGCCAGATCTTCACCCGGCTCGCCCAGGCCGTGCGCAAGTACGCCCGCGAGGTGGGCAAGGAGATCGATCTCGAGGTGCGCGGCGAGGAGACGGAGCTGGACAAGCTCATGGTGGAGGACCTCGCCGATCCTCTCATGCACCTCATCCGGAACGCCATCGACCACGGCATCGACCTGCCCGAGATGCGGACCCGGCAGGGCAAGCCCGAGCGGGGGCTCGTGCGGCTCACGGCATTCCCCCGGGGCAACCACGTGGTGATCACCGTCGAGGACGACGGCCGGGGGATGGACCCGCGCGTCATCCTGGCCAAGGCGCGGGAGAAGGGGCTCCTGGAGCCCGGGCAGGACCTTGACCCCGAGCGCGACCGGAAGGAGGTCCTGGACCTCATCTTCCTTCCCGGGTTCACCACCAGCGCGACGGTCACGGAGATCTCGGGCCGGGGCGTGGGCATGGACGTGGTGAAGCGGAACGTGGCGCGGCTCTCGGGCATGATCGAGATCCAGACCGAGCCCGGCTTCGGCACGACCTTTGCGCTCACGCTCCCGATCACCCTGGCGATCATCAAGGCGCTCCTGATCGAGGCGGCCGGCCGGCGGTTCGCCGTGCCCCTGGCTTCGGTGCTCGAGATCCTGCGCATCCGGGCCGACCGGATCGAGACCGTCGAGACGCGGGAGGTGATGGCCCTCCGGGACGAGACCGTGCCGCTCCTGCGGCTGACCGACGCCTTCGGCATCCCCCGGGCCGCCGGGCAGGAGACGCTCTTCGTGGTGCTCGTGGGGCTGGCGGAGCGGCGGCTGGGGCTGGTGGTGGACGGCCTGAAGGGCCAGCAGGAGATCGTGATCAAGCCGCTCGGCAGGCGGCTGGCCGAGACGCCGGGCATCGCGGGCGCCACGGAGCTCGGCGACAAGCGCGTGGTGCTGGTGCTGGACGTGGAGTCCCTGGTCGAAGGAGCGTTCAAGAAAACAGTATCCAGGAGCCAGTAGTCAGAAGTCAGGAGGAAGACCTCTAGGCCGATCGTCCTCCTGGCTCCTGGCTCCTGGCTCCTGGCTCCGGGGTGCTCTTTGTACGAGGAATTCTACGGACTCAGGGAGAAGCCGTTCAACCGCACGCCGGACCCGCGGTTCCTCTACCAGGGCCGCCAGCATGCCGAGGCGCTGGCGCGGCTCCAGCTCGCGGTGGAGGAGCAGGACCTCATCCTGCTCACCGGCGAGATCGGGTGCGGCAAGACGACGCTCTCCCGGGCGCTGATCGACTCGCTCGACGCGGCGGTCCGGCCGGTGCTGATCATCAATCCGCGGCTCTCGCCGGTCCAGCTGCTCCAGACCGTGGCGCTCCGGCTCGGGCTGGACGGAGAGCGGACGCGGCAGGGGATCCTCGAGGGGATCAACGCGAAGCTCTATGAGCTCTTCGAGGAGGGCAAGCGGACGGTCCTGATCATCGACGAGGCGCAGCTCATCCCGGGCAAGGCGACCTTCGAGGAGCTGCGGCTGCTCACGAACTTCCAGCTCGACGACCGGAACCTCCTGGCCGTGGTCCTGATCGGCCAGACGGAGCTCAAGGCGCGGCTGGCAAAGCGGCCCTTCCGGGCGCTGCGGCAGCGCATCGGGCTGCAGTTCCACCTCGGCCCGCTCGACCGGCAGGAGACCGCGGCCTATGTGGTCCACCGGCTCGCGGTGGCCGGCCGGACCGCGCCGCTCTTCGACGACGAGGCGCTTGCGGCGGTGCACGAGCAGAGCGACGGCGTGCCGCGGCTGATCAATATCCTTGCGGGCAACGCCCTGCTCGAGGGGTTCGGCAGGGGCGCCGGGACCATCACCGGAGAGATCGTCGAGAACGTGGCGGAGGAGATGAAATAAAGACAATTTCCAAAATACAAGCACCAAATCACAAATAATGTTCAAGATCCAAAATGACAAACATTTTGGACTTTGGAGTTTTGAATTTCGATATTGTTTGAGATTTCGAGCTTGGGATTTGTGATTTGTTTTCCGGAGCGCAGCGACGTGGATATCCTTGCAGCGAGAAAGAGGGCCGCAGAGCGGGCGAAGGCAGGAAAGGGAAGGCCTGCAGGACCGGAGCTTCTTCCTCAGGAAGAGCGGCTGCCGGAGGAACAGGCCCCGGCCCTCATGGAGCCCGAGGCCCGACATCCCGATGAGCCGGCGCCGCTTCCGCCGCTGCCCGAGACCGCGTATTCACCGGATGATGCTCTTCTGACCGCGGATGAGCGGCCGGCCCGGCCCGGTGATGCCGAGGCTCCGGAAGCGCCCCCCGTGAAGGCCGTCGCGCTGCCGGTCGAGTCCGAGCCTTCCGGCGGGGCCTTGCCCGGGCCGGTGGAAGGAGCGAAGGTCCATCCCGAGGAAGCAGAGGGGCCCGGCGCCGGCGAGCCTCTGCCGGAGGACGCGGAGCAGGAGCTGGAGATGCTGGCGTTCCAGCTCGGGAGCGAGGAGTATGCCGTCCCGGTCGAGCTGGTGCGCGAGGTCCTGACCCCGCGGGAGGTGACGCCGGTGCCGAACACGCCGGACTATATCCTGGGCGTCTGTTCGCTCCGGGGAGCGGTCCTGCCGGTAATCGACCTCCACCGCAGGCTGGGCCTTCCGCCTGCTGAAGGGGACGAGCGGTCGCGCATCATCGTGGTCAGCCCGGGGCAGGAGGACCGCGTCGGCCTCTTCGTGGACCGGGTGCGGGGCGTGGTGCGGTTCCCCGCCTCAGCGGTCCGGCCGGCGCCCGAGACCGTGGAGCAGGGCGCCGAGTTCCTGCTCGGCATCGCCCGGAGGGACGACCGGCTGCTCATCCTGCTGGATGCGGAAAAAACAACGGGAACCTGACAAAACAGAAAATATTTGGTACAATAGCAGGGAAATGCAAAAACGCGGGAAGGACAGGCGCCGCCCTGCGGCGGGTCCGGACCGGGGAGAAGGAGGGGGGATATGAAGGCATTGAGAAAAGCATACCGGAGGGGCCTGCTCGTCCTGGCGATCATCCTGCCTGCCGCGTTCCTTGCCGGGTGCGGTCCGGACGACCCGACCGGCCAGACCACGGTCACCCAGCCGGGGATGACGACCTTCGGCACAGCGACCGCGGGGCTGAACCTCTGCATGCAGTGCCACCCGGCCGTGACCGCGGAGTGGTATGACAGCAGGCATGCGAGCGTGAACAGCAGCCCGTCGTCCACGAGCGCTACCTGCAGGGCCTGCCATGACAAGAACGGCGATTCCCAGCAGGTGACGCCGAACCGGAACCTCATCGGCTGCGAGTCCTGCCATGGCCCGGGCAGCCTGCATGTGGCAGGCGGCGGATCGGGCCCCATCATGAACACGGCATACTCGGCCGGCGTGATCAGCGGGGTTACAAGCTCGCTGGCAGTCTCCGGACAGCTCCTGACCTGCATGGGGTGCCACCAGCTGCTTAATGTGAACGATCCCGCGAGCCTTACGACCCCGACAACGGCAATGCACTCCTCGACATCCGGGTCCGTACGGGTCATCACGGACACCCACTTTGCCGTGCCGAACACCTGGAACAGCGTGCACGGCAGGAACACCTCCACCAGCCTGCGGGCGGTGACCGGGTACGCGCTGGACTATACCAGCGAAACGGTCTGCACGGCCTGCCATAATCCACACGGCAAGGTGGACATCCTCCAGGAGTGGGCGCAGTCCGCGCATGCTGACCGCACGACCTTCCATAAGGACCCCAAGGGATATTTCACCGGCGCCTGGTCCTACTACAACTGGAGCTGTGACAAAACCAGCACGGACGGCTGCGGGTCCTTCGGCACTCCGAGCGACCGGCGGTCCTGCCAGCGCTGCCATACGACCTCGGCCTTCAGCGCCTATGCAAGCGCCCTGCAGGCAGGGAATACCGGCTATGCCGCCCGGATCCGGAACGGCGAGGTCTCGTCCCTGGTCACCTACACAGCGGGCTGGAAGCCCGAGATGCTGAAATGCGACGGCTGCCACAGCGACTTCAAGGGCACGCTCAGGAACCCCGGCGCCATATCGGCCGATTACAGCTACTCGACGACAACGAACAATATCGAATATGTGGTCTCGACAGCATCGCATAACTACCCGGACGTCAACAGGTCGAATATCTGCATGGCCTGTCATACGGGACGGGAGAGCGGCGATACGATCAGGAACCTGGTCCTCGGCACCGCGCCGTCGATCACCACATTCCGGGATATCTCGTTCATCAATTCCCATTATCTCACCGCAGGAGGCACGGTCTTTACTGCCACGGGCTACGAGTTCGACAGCAGATCGTACACGAACCCGAACAGCTACCAGCACAGCTCCATCGGGGTCAACGATTTCCGGTCCGCCGGGACCGCCGGCCCTTGCGTGGGCTGCCATATGTCCCGGCCCAACGGGAACGGCGACCATCTCTTCCTGCCGGTCAGCAGGTTCGACCGCGTTCGCTACAACACCGGGACCGTCTCGGTCACCCAGGACAATGCCGTGGTGACCGGCGCGGGAACGGTCTGGTCGACGGCAGGGACAGCAGGGATCGACACGGCGACCGACCTGTTCATCGGTCCTGATAAGCGGACCTATCAGATCGCCGGCGTGGACAATACCACGCAGCTCACGCTCACCACGCCTTACCGGGGCTCGACGGCCGCAAGCCAGCTCTATGTGATCACCAGGAGCGGCGACCGCATCGTCGATATCGCGAGCGAGGTCTGCTTCAACTGTCATGCCGGGGCCACGACGGCGCTGGCAGACCAGCTGAACCAGGGCAGGGAGCTGTATGAGGAGGCGCTCTTTGCGCTCCAGTTCTACCTGGACAGGAGGGGCTTCTGCTTCATCGAGGCCTGGCCCTATTTCCACAACCTGCGGCACAACCGGAACACGGTGAGCGTCACCACGGGCAGCACGATCGTGACCGGCGCCTCCACGACCTTCGCGGCCAGCGGCGTCTCTGCTGCAACGGATCGCTTCCGGGCGGCGGACGGCGAGGCCTACGAGATCCAGAGCGTGGACAGCGAGGCTCAGATCACTCTCAAGACGCCCTACCTCGGGCCCACGGTCAGCGGCTCGGCCTATGCCATCATGATCTCCGGCAGTACGAATGCGGTCAAGGACTGGGATCCCGCGAACGCAGGGAGCACTGCAGGCAGGAACAACATGGGCGCGGCCTTCAACTTCAACCTGCTCGAGCATGATCCGGGCGCCTATGTACACAACCGCACCTACGTGAAGCGGCTGATCTATGACTCCATCGACTGGCTGGACGACTACACGCTGAACAACTCCGTCGGCGCCTCGCTGAACGCGCTGAGCGGCTCGGTCTACGCCTGGCGGTCCGGGGCCATGACCTACCTTCTGCCCTACGGCGTGCTCGGCATCCCCGCCGAGCGGCCGTAGCCCACACTCAGGATAAGGAGGAAGCGGATACCATGGAACGCATGAGAGCAGTGAGGAAATGGGTGGTCGCCGGGATGCTCGGCGCCTTCCTGCTTGCCGGGTGTGCGGTGCTGAGGGAGACCAGGCCCCTCATCATGAACAAGGAGTACGAGAAGATGATCGCCGGCCGGCTCGACGCGGACTACGTGGGCACGGACAACTGCCTCAAGGCCTGCCACTTCCATGACAAGCGGCGGCGGGACTTCGACCTCTCGACCATGGGCGCCCAGCTGTCCCGCGAATCGGGCATGCCCATCGTGAACTGCGAGTCCTGCCACGGCCCGGGCAGCCTGGCCATCGAGGGCCTGACGCCCGAGCGGGTGGCCAGGGACGCCAAGGCCGGGAAGCAGACGGCCTGCAACTACACCACGCTCGTGGACATGAAGAAGCTGCCGGCCCAGGCCAAGTCGCTCATCTGCCTGAAGTGCCATACGGCGAACGCCACCTTCAACCTGCACAACTGGAACGCGAGCGGCCACAACCTGGCGGACGTCTCCTGCTCGGACTGCCACAACATCCATGCCGGCCACAACCTGAAGGTGAAGCCCCGGGAGATGACCAGCCTCTGCTATACGTGCCATGAGAACGTGAAGGCCGAGTTCAGCCTGCCGCGGCATCATCCGGTGCCGGAGAAGAAGGTCTTCTGCACGGACTGCCATGACGCCCACGGCGGCCTCCTGACGAAGCACCTCCGCAAGGACACGGTGAAGGAGACCTGCACCCAGTGCCATGCCGAGAAGGAGGGGCCCTTCCTCTACGAGCACGCGGACCTGAACGAGGACTGCCGGACCTGCCACGTGCCCCACGGCTCGGTGAACCGGAACCTCCTGGTGCAGCGCGAGCCCTTCCTCTGCCTGCAGTGCCATCCGACCCACCGCCTCACCGGGTCGACCACGGCCGAGGCCAAGCGGGCCGTCTATACCCGCTGTTCGGACTGCCACTCGCAGATCCACGGCAGCGATCTTCCGTCGCCCAGCGGTACGGGCACGTTCATCCGATAGGAGGCCGAAATGAAGAAGACCCTTTTCCTCATCGCATGCATCCTGGCCTGGTCGCCCGCGGCCCCTGCCCAGCAGAGCGCGGCCGGCGGCGGGCTTACCGCATTCGACGGCGACATCGCCTTCGGGTACCGCTGGGTCCTGCAGGAGGGCGGCACCGCCGCGGGCGAGTATGAGTACCTCCACCCGTCGCTGGCCGGCCGGGCCTTGATCGAGTATGCTCCCCTGCCGCACCGGTTTCTCTTCGAGACCTTCGTGGAGAACGAGAAGGACGTCTACGGCGAGTTCGACTACGCTTATTCGGACCTCGTGATGTTCATGTCGCACGTCCGGAAGAGCTACCACAACCTGCCGCATCTCTCCCTGGGCGAGGACGATCCCCTGACCGCATCGCCGAGCATGACCGACCTCGATCCCCAGGGCGAATATTTCAACGAGAGCACCATGGCGCGCGCGCACCTCCGGCTCAAGACGCCGGACTTCCCGTTCCACCTCTACCTGGAGGCGCGGAGCCTCGAGAAGAAGGGCACGGTCCAGCAGCGCTTCATGCGCTCCTTCGCGAACGGGTTCGCCAGGGCGTCGCAGGCGCGGGAGATCGATTTCGAGACCACCGAGGCGAAGGTCATCGTGAACAGCCATGTGAACTTCCTCGAGATCGAGTACAGCCGTGCGGTGAAGGAGTTCGGCAACGCCCGGGACAAGGCGCTCTCGGACAGCACGGCCGTCGATTATACGCACAACCAGGTCTCGGACACCGAGTCCGCGACCGACACCATCAAGGTCCATACGTCCCATACCGGCAGGATCGCGGCGGCGGCCACCTACTCGTCAGGCGAGCGCGAGAACCTGGACAGCAAGGTCAAGGCGGAGTTCGTGAACGCCGGCGGGGACCTCACCTGGATCCCGAGCAAGGACGTGACGGTCTCGCTCAAGTACCGCCGTCATGAAGTGACCCAGGAGGCGCCGGCGACCGTGGATTCGGTCAGCCTGACCGGCGCCACGACCTATCCGGTGAAGGACGCCATCGGGTATACCAAGGATGCGGTGAGCGGCTATGTCCGCTACCGCGCCACGGACCGCCTGACGGTCCGGGCCGAGGCCGTCCATGACACGCTCACCCGGGAGTTCGACCCCGGCGCATGGGCGCTGGACGAGGAGATCACGCGGGTGACCGCGCGGTTCGGCGCGACCTACCGGCTGAGCAACCGGATGATGCTGCGCGGCGATGTGAGCCGCCAGACCGCCGATGCGCCGGCGGACAGCGTGGAGAACACCTACGCGGACACGACCGACTCGGCGCGGGGCCTGCTCACCTGGATGCCTGCGTCATGGTTCAACCTGAGCCTCTCGGCCGGAACGGTCCGGGAGACGCGCGATGATCTGGCCGCGCCCTTCACCGGAGCGCGCGAGACCGAGCGGAACCGGGCCCAGACCTCGCTCTCCTTCCTGGCGGGCAAGCGCACGGCGATCATCCCGACCTATGCATTCTACCAGAACAAGAACGCGTCGGCCGTCGCCTATACCGACGCGTCGAACGGCATCACCTCGGAAGAAAAGGTCCCCTACGGCGATACGGCGCATGTGGCGGCGCTGGCGGCGACCCATGCCCTGACCGACAACGTAACCCTGACGGCCGACGCGGCCCGGACCTGGTCGCGGGGGAGCTGGCGGAACGCCGGGACCGTGGCGGGCAGCGGCGGCATCGCCGACCTGACGAACCTCAAGCTCATCGAGACCGAGGCCGGGGGCGAGGTGGCGGTGCGCTACAGCAAGAACGTGGGCGCCGAGCTCCGCTACCGCTACCGGGAGCTCGACGACCGGATCGACGATGCCGAGGACGGGAAGGTCCAGCTCATCCTGGCCACCCTGACGGTCGCGTGGTAGAGGAGGGACCATGGGCACTCGAACAACATTGACCTCGCTGCTCTGCGCTGCTCTTATCCTGCTGGCCGGAGCCGCCCCGGCGGCGGACAAAACCGTCGGCGTCGTCATGTCGGGCAACTTCGGGTATTACCAGGAGGTGCACCGGGCCTTCGCCAGCGGGCTGATCAAGGAGGGCTTCGACCGCCGGAAGGTGGACACCCTGCTCCAGATGCCGGCGCCGGACCCGCTTTCCTGGACCAATGCGATCCGGAAGCTCGTGGTGGCGGATGTGAACGTGCTGGTGACCTACGGCGGCGCGGCCGCGTCGCTCTCCTACCGGGAGACGAAGGCGGTCTCGATCATCTACGCGGGCGTCTATGATCCCGCGGGCATGGGAGTATCGGCGCGGAACATCACCGGCATCAGCGCCAAGGTGCCGCTCACCAGCCTGCTCAAGTACGCGAAGAAGCTCTCTTCCTTCACGAAGCTCGCCGTGGTCTACAACGAGCTGGAGCCGGACTCGGTGCGTCAGGTGGAAGAGCTCCTGGCGCTGGAGCAGCAGCACGGGTTCCAGACCGTGAAGATGGCGGTCAAGCGGGTGGACGACGCAAAGGCGCTCACCTTCGCCGGCAAGGCGGACGCGGTGCTCATCTCGGTCAGCGCCGTGGCGAACGAGGCTCTGGACGCCATCGTGAAGACGGCCCATGAGAGCAGGATCCCCACGTTCAGCCAGACCGGGCATTCGAGCGAACGCGGCGTGCTGCTGACCCTGGCGCCGAGCGCCGCGGAGCAGGGCGAAGCGGCCGCCCGGATGACGGCGAAGCTGCTCTCGGGCGAGAACCCGGCGAGCATCACGCCCGAGGTGCCGAAGCTGATCGAGCTCGTGCTGAACCTCAAGGAGGCCGCGGCCATCGGGCTGAAGCCGCCCATGGACCTGGTGTCGGACGCCACGAGGGTGATCCGATGAGGCTCTTCGAGCGCATGAACCTGCGGACCCGCGCGGTCGTCGCGACGGGCGGCATCCTGCTGCTCGCGCTGCTGCTGAACACGCTCCTGGGCATGTACACGACCGCCGGGAAGTACCGGGAGGCGGTCATCGGCCGCACCACGGCGCTTGCCGACGGCATCAAGAAGGACATCGACAAGGTCATCGGCTTCGGTCTAGCCCTGGACGCCCTCGAGGGCATGAGCGAGCGGCTGGATGCTCTGAAGGAAAGCGAGGTCGAGATCTCCCGCGTGATGATCCAGGACCGCGACGGCAGGGTGCTCTATGCCACGGACCGGCCGATCGAGAAGACCATCCTGCATGACCAGGAGTCCCGTCGTGCCGTGGACGCCGATGCGCCGTTCGATCAGGAGTACTCGGCCGGAGGGCAGGACCAGATCGAGCGCGCCATACCGCTCTTCGGCCCCAACGGCCGGAAGATCGGCGTTTTCCGCATCGCGGTCCGCGCCGCGGCCGTGAACCGGCCGCTGCGCGCCCTGCTGTTCCAGTCCCTCATCGTGACGGCCCTCAGCTTCGGCGTGGCCACGCTCCTGGTCTCGCTCTTCATGCGCAGGACCATCACCGGGCCGGTCAGCTCGATGGCGGCAACGGCGTCCCAGATGGCCGCCGGCGACCTTTCGCAGCGCGTGGCGGTGGAGGGGCGGACGGAGATCGCGGCGCTCGGCGCGGCCATCAACGGGCTCTCTTCGAGCCTGCGGGAGATGCTGGGGCGGGTGAACCAGACGAGCGAAGGCCTCGCCGAGGCCACGAAGCTCATGAACGAGGCGACCCAGAAGATGAGCCGCGGCGCCCGGGTCCAGCATGAGGCCGGGGAGCAGACGGCCATGACGGTGAACGAGATGCTGGCTTCCATCAAAGGCGTTGCGGAGAACGCTGCGGAGATGTCCAGCGCCGCGGCAGATGCCTCGGCCTCGGCCGCCCAGATGGTCGCCACCATCGAGGAGGTGGCGGACAGCGCGGGCGGGCTTTCGGCGGCCGCCGATGACACGGCGTCCTCCATCGTGGAGATGCTCGCGTCGATCCGGCAGGTCTCGGAGAACACCGACGCGCTCTCGTCCGCCGCGGAGGAGACCTCCGCATCGATCACCGAGATGGGCGCCACGGTGAAGGCCGTGGAGGAAAAGGCCCAGGAGTCCGCCCGGCTGGCGGAGAAGGTGGCGCGCAACGCCTCGGACCAGGGCATGGCCGCGGCGCGCGAGGCCACCAAGGGCATGGGGAACATCCGCAGCACCGTCGAGGCGACCGCCGAGATGGTCAACCGGCTCGGGAAGCGGTCCCAGGAGATCGGGCAGATCCTGAAGGTGATCGACGAGGTGACCGAGCAGACCAGCCTGCTGGCGCTGAATGCCGCGATCCTGGCCGCCCAGGCGGGCGAGCACGGCAAGGGCTTCGCCGTCGTGGCCGAGGAGATCCGGGAGCTTGCGGACCGCACCGCGGCGTCCACCAAGGAGATCGCCAATGTCATCGCCTCGGTCCAGCAGGACACGGCCGCGAGCGTGCAGGCCATGGCGAGGGGGCTGGAGGCCGTGGAGGGCGGCTCGGACCTGGTGAAAGTGACGGCCGATGTCTTCGAGCACGTGGCCGACCTCTCGAAGCAGTCCGCGGAGATGGCACGGGCCATCGAGCTCACCACGGCAGAGCAGTCCAAGGGTGTGAACCAGATCAGCGACGCCGCGGCGAGCATCGCCTCCCAGATCGAGCGGATCGCCCACGCCATGCAGGAGCAGCGGCGGGGCAGCGAGCGGATCTCCCAGGCGGCAGAGAAGATGCGCGAGATCACCCGGCAGATGAAGACCGCGACCAAGGAGCAGACGCTGGGCAGCAAGCAGATCGCCAAGGCCATTGACGCCGTCACGGTCCAGACCGCCCGGGTCGCGCGGTCCACCGCCGAACAGAGCCTCGGCGCCCAGCAGATCAGCGACGCCATCCTGCGCATCCAGAAGATCACCGAGGAGAACGTGGACGTCTCCGTGGAGATGGAAGTGGCCGAGGGCGCCCTGCGCCAGAAGGCCGAGGCCCTTCGGGCCGAGCTCAAGAAGTTCACGGTCTGACCGCGGCATCCCGCCTGAAAGGACCCCTGCATCGTGCCGAAACCCGGCTGGTACAACACGCTCGTGGAGAAGGTCCGCGCCAGCATGGGGCTTCAGTTCGCCCTCGCGCTCTCCGGCTGGATCGCCGTGATCATGCTGATCGGGACCGTCTTCGTGGCCCGGATCCTGACCGGCGCCCAGGAGCGGTCCCTGGAGGAGCGGGGCAGGGAGATCGGCGCCATGCTCGGCAGGGCCAGCATCGACCGGATCGTTGCGAACGACCTCGACGGCCTGAACCAGGTGGTCGAGGACGTGGTCGCCTCGCGGGACATCCTGGCGATCGTCTTCTCCGATGCCGCCGGCAGGCCGCTCACCGGAGCGCGCGCCAGTTTCAACGCGGGGAACGAGGAGATGCGGCGCCTCCTTGCCGCGGAGCTGACCGACGACGTAGCCCGGCTGGTCGGCGTGATGCGGACCGAGCTCGAACCGATCGAGGTCGGCGTGGACGTGGCCCAGGAGGGGGTGAAGCTGGGCGCGGTGCGGCTCTTCTTCTCCCGCGCCGGCGTGCGGAGGCATGCGGTCGAGGTGCTCCTGCTCCTGGCGGGAACGGGCGCGGTCATCGTGTTCTCCCTCTCGGTCCTGGTCTACCAGCTGGTGCGCAAAATGATCGCGGCGCCGACGCGCGAGGCCGAGGCCGTCGCCACGGGCGTGTCGCAGGGGAACCTGACCTTGAGCGTGCGCGTCAGCAGCAACGATGAGATCGGGTATCTCGGCCGGGGGCTGAACCGCATGATCATCGGTCTCCGGGGGATGATCGGGAGCGTCCGGACGTCGTCGGAGCGGCTGCAGGCCGTGGCGGGCGACGTGGCCGGGGCGTCGTCGAAGATCGCGGAAGCGAGCCGCGTGCAGGCCGAGTCCGTGGAGGAGGCCGCCTCATCGGTAAATGAGATGCATTTCACCCTGAAGGAGATCAGCGTCGCCATCGACGACCTGAGCGGGACCGCCGACCAGGCCTCGTCGGCGGTGATCGAGACGGCCGCATCGGTCGACGAGGTGGCCCGGACCATGCAGGGGCTCTCGACCGCCGTGGAGGAGACCTCGGCGGCGATCACCCAGATGTCCGCCGCGATCCGGGAGATCGCGGAGAACGTCGCGGTCATGTCCGCGTCAGCGGACGAGACGGCCTCCTCGGCCGTCGAGATCAGCGCGTCGGTCCGGGAGGTGGAGGCGCACGCCGGGGAGTCGGCGGGCCTTGCCGAGGCCGTGACCGCCGATGCCCAGCGGCTCGGCATCCCTTCCATCGAGAAGACGCTGGAGGGCATGCGCAAGATCGAGGAGGAGACGCGCCGGAGCGCCGAGGTGATCAACCGGCTCGGCGCCCGGGCGGAGAGCATCGGCGGCATCCTGACCGTCATCGAGGACATCACGGACCAGACGTCGCTCCTGGCGCTGAACGCCGCGATCCTGGCGGCCCAGGCGGGCGAGCACGGCAAGGGGTTCGCCGTTGTGGCTGCGCAGATCCGGGACCTGGCGCACCGCACCGCGGCATCGACCAAGGAGATCAGCGAGCTGATCCAGACCGTGCAGCAGGAGACCTTGCAGGCCGTCGAGAGCATGCAGAAGAACGTTGCCCTGGCCGAGGAAGGCACCCGCCTTGCAGGAGAGACGGGCGGCGCCTTCCGGACGATCCTGGGCCGGGCGGACCAGGCCCGGGCCATGAGCCGCGGCATCAGCAGAGCCGCGGCCGAGCAGAGCAGGGGGATGAAGCAGATGACCGAGGCAGTGGAGCGCATCAACCAGATGGCCCACCAGATCGCGCGCGCCACCTCGGAGCAGCACGGCGGGAGCGAGCAGATCCTCGGGGCATCGGAGCGGATGCGGGAGATCACCCGGTTCGTGCGGAACGCCACGGCCGAGCAGGTCAAGTCCGGCAGGATGATCACCGATGCCGTGGAGGCCATGACCGTCAAGATCGGGCTCGTTACCCGCGGGGCCGCGGAGGTGCGCACCGGCAGCGATCTCATCGTCCAGGCCATCGACCGGATCAAGGCCGAGGCGCAGGAGAATGCGCGGCTCTCGGCGCGGCTGAACAGCTCGGTGGACATGATGGCTGAACAGGCGGCGGCGCTCCAGAAGAAGATCGAGCGGTTCTCGACGGGCGGTGCTGACCGATGACCGCCTCCGGACGGCAGCCGGATGGGCCGGCGCGGAGGCAGGGCGCCGCCGCTCCGGAGGCCCTCCAGGTCGTGACCTTCCCGGTGGGCGGCGAGGAGTTCGGGCTGGACATCAGCGTCATCACCGAGGCCATCCGGCCGCTCAGGATCACGGCCCTTCCCCATATGCCTCCCTTCGTCGAGGGCATGATCAACCTGCGCGGGATGATCATCCCGGTCGTGGACCTGCGAAAACGCTTCGGCCTTCCGGCGGGCGGCGGGGACCCGCGCAAGACCCGCATGATCATCACCCGGGGGGCCCTGCCCGGCGCGCGGGGGCGGGGGCTGCTCGGCCTCGTGGTGGACGGCGTGCATGAGGTGATGCAGGTGCTCCGGAACCAGATCGAGCCCGCGCCCGAGGCGGCGCGGGGGCAGGGGGCCGGGTTCATCGCCGGCGTCGCCAAGACCGGAGACCGGCTGGTCATCCTGATCGATATCACGAGGATCCTGAGCCGAGCGGAGCAGGCGGCGCTCGGGGAGGCTGGCGATGTCCACGCTTGAAGAGATCGGCAGGAAGCTGGAGAGCAGCGACGCGGAGGAGCGGCGCGAGGCAACGGTCGACCTGGGCCGAATGGGACGGGACTCCATCCCGCTCCTGCTGCGCGCGCTGGGGGACCGGGACTGGCGGGTGCGCAAGACCTCGGTGGAGGCCCTGGTGGGGTTCGGCGGGTCCGAGGTCACCGCGGGCCTGGTCCGGCGCCTGAGCGCGGAGGACAACGCCGGTGCGCGGAACTCGGCCATTGAGGCGCTGGTGCTGCTCGGGCCGGCATCGGTCGATGCCCTGCTGCCGCTCCTGGCGACGAAAGACCCGGACGAGCGGAAGTTCGCCGTCGATGTGCTGGGCGATATCCGCGACGCCCGGGCCGTGCCCGGTCTGATCGAGAAGCTGCGCGATGAGGATGAGAACGTACGCGTCGCCGCGGCCGAGGCCCTGGGAAAGGTCCGGGACCGGCGGGCCGTGGACGCCCTCATCGGCTGCCTGGCGACCTATGACCAGAGCTGGCTCGATTATGCCTCGGCAGAGGCCCTGGGCGAGATCGGCGACGAGCGGGCGCTCGGCCCGCTGCTCGCGGCGCTCGGCAGGAGCAGCCTGCGGGAGCCGGTGCTCGAGGCCCTGGGCAAGATCGGGAACGTCAACACCCTCCATCCGCTCATCAACGGGTTGGCGGACCCGCTTCGGATCGTGCGGGAAGTATCATCAACGGCGCTCTGCTCGATCTACGGGAAGAGCGAGCCCGAGGACCAGCGCCGCATCGTCTCCGCGGTCCGCACCGGCGTGAACGACCGCGCCCTCAGTTTCCTGGAGGAGCTGATCGATACGAGCGGCGGTGCGCTCCAGAAGGCGGCGGTGGCCGTTCTGGGCTGGAGCGGCCGCACGGCCGCGGTACCGAAGCTCTTCGCCCTCCTGCGCGAGGAGGAGATGGAGGAGCCGGTCGTACAGGCCCTGCGCAGCATCGGGCAGGCCTGCGCTCCGCTCCTGGTCGAACGGCTGGGCGACGGGAACGTGCTGGCCCGCCGCGCCGCGGCCATGGTGCTCGGCGACCTCGGCCGGCGCGAGGCCGAGGACGCGCTGCTGGCGCTGCTGGAGGACGAGAACGGCCATGTGCGCGGAACGGCCGCTGAGTCGCTCGGCGGGATCAGGAGCCGGAAGGCCATCCCCCGCCTGGTCGGGCTGCTGGAGGACGAATACGAGAGCGTGCAGGAGAGCGCCATCCGGGCCCTGGCCTTCATCGGCGACGAGTCGGTCCTGGACGGCCTGCTCCGGGATTTCACGGCGCGCGACCCCGGCATGCGGCGGAACATCGTACGGCTGCTGGGACGGCTCGGAACGGAGCGCGCATCCGATGCCCTGGCCTTTGCTCTGAAGGACGAGGAACCCGAGGTGCGCAAGGCGGTCGTCGTGGCGCTGGGCGGGTTGAGCGGCGGGAAAGCGGCGCGGCCCTTCCTGCTCGCCATCACCGATGACGACCCCGAGGTGCGCATGCTGGCAGCCGAGGGGCTGGCGCGGAGCGGCGTCCCGGCTGCCGGTGATGCGCTCCTCCCCCTGCTGGCGGACGAGGACCTCTGGGTCCGCGCCGCAGCAGCGCGGGGCCTGGGGGGCATCGATGCCCGGCTCTACGGCCCCGCGCTGGCCGGACATCTTGCCCAGGCGCACGACATCTTCCTGCTCTCACTGATAGACGTCCTGGGCGTCGCTGCGGTCCCTGAAGCGCTCGATGCGCTGCTCTCCCTGGCGGACCACGAGGACCCGGAGGTGCGGAAGACGGTGCTGCAGGCCCTTGCATCCTTCCCCTGGGATCGGGTCCGGCCCGCGGTCCTGGCCCGGCTCTTTGATGCCCACTGGAGCGTACGAAAGGCGGCGACCGACGTGCTTCGGCTGCATCGGGATGCTCATTCGCGGCAGGTCCTTGAGCGGATGGCCGAGGAAGACCCTGATGCCAGCGTGCGCCAGGCGGCACGGGAGGCGCTGAACTAGCCCATGATCAGTGAACCGCTCATCTCCCTGCCTGATGACGTCTTCCGTCTGCTTCGCGACCTCATCCACAGCTACTGCGGCATCTACTTCGAGGACGGCTCCAAGTTCCTGCTCGAGCGGAGGCTGAACCGCCGCCTGGAGCAGCACCAGCTCAAATCCTTCGCCGAGTACTATCACTTCCTTCGCTATGACCGGAAACGCGACGAGGAGCTCGTCGTCCTGGTCGACAACCTGACGACGAACGAGACCTATTTCTTCCGCGAGAGCGCCCAGCTCCGGGCTTTTGCCGAGGAGATCCTGCCGGACCTGCGGGAGAAGAACGCGGACCGGAAGAGCCTGCGCATCTGGAGCGCCGGCTGCTCCACGGGCGAGGAGCCCTATACGATCGCCATGCTGCTGATCGAGTCCGGCAGCTGGTGGCGGGACTGGCAGGTGGAGATCCTCGGAAGCGACATCAACCAGCGGGTGCTGCATACGGCCCGCAAGGGCGTCTACAAGAAGAACGCCCACCGCGCGACGCCCCCGGAGATGCTCCGCAAGTACTTCATTGAGGAGGGAAAGGGCGACTACCGCATCAGCGACACGGTGCGGGAGCTCGTGTCCTTCAGCTATGTGAACCTGCTGGACCCGCACAAGACCAGCCTGATCCGCGACATGGACATCATCTTCTGCCGGAACGTCATCATCTATTTCGACCGGGAAGCGAAACGGAAGGTCATCGAGAGTTTCTACGACAAGCTGCGCGAGGGCGGCTACCTCCTGCTCGGACACTCGGAGTCGCTCATCAACCTCTCCACGGCCTTCACCCTCCGGTCGCTCAGGAACGACATGGTCTATCAGAAGCCGGTGCGCGTGCGGCCGGTCATGGCCGACCGGGGGCCCCGGTGAGCGCCCGCCCGGCGCCTGCCGCGGTCCGGGTGCTCGTGGTCGATGACTCGGCCTTCAACCGGAGCGCCATCTCGCAGATGCTCGCGTCCGCGCCGGGCATCACGGTGGCAGGCACGGCGGTGGACGGCGTGGACGCCATCGGCAAGACCCTCCGGCTAGCCCCGGACGTGATCACGCTCGATCTTGAGATGCCCAACATGGACGGCTTCACGTTCCTGCGGTGGCTCATGAAGGAGCGGCCGACGCCCGTGCTGGTCCTCTCATCGCGCTCCGACAGCAGAAGCGTCTTCCGGGCGCTCGAACTGGGAGCGGTGGACTTCCTGGCAAAGCCCGAGGCGCGGATCACGAAGAGCATCGAGACGGTCCGCGAGGAGCTGCTCGCCAAGGTGCAGTCCATCGTCCGCCTTCCCATGGGCAAGGTCCAGTCCGCGGTCCGGCTTCTCGGCCAGGAGCGGCCGGCGCCGCGTCCCCGCCGGGATGAGGAGTCCCAGCCGCGGCGGGGGCCGGTGGAGGTGGTGGCCATCGCGGCGTCAACCGGCGGGCCGCCGGCGATCCAGGCGATCCTGACCGCGCTGCCCGAGGATTTCGGCGCGGCCGTCGTCATCGCCCAGCACATGCCGGCCGGCTTCACCCGGAGCTTTGCCGAGCGGATGAACAAGCTCTCGGCGATCATCGTGAGCGAGGCCGCGGCGGGCGACCGGCTGCGGCCCGGCATGGCGCTCATCGCGCCGGGGCACTTCCATCTCCAGGTGAAGCGGGACCGCGACGGGCTGCATGCCGAGATCGAGCCGCGGGGTCCCGCGGACCGGTTCGTGCCGTCGGCGGACCGGCTGATGGCATCCGTGGCGGAGGCCTGCGGCCGCGCCGCGCTCGGGGTCGTGCTGACCGGCATGGGCAATGACGGCGCCGCGGGCGCCGCCGCGATCAAGCAGCGGAACGGCCGGTGCATCGCCGAGAGCGAGGAGAGCGCCGTGATCTTCGGCATGCCCCAGGAGGCCATCCGCACGGGCGCTGTGGACGTCGTGGTCCCGCTGCGCGGCATGGCGGAGGAGATCCTGCGGAGCTGCGGCATGCCGCGCGGAATCTCATGAGCGGCGGGTATCCGCCAGAAATGGGCTTGCGAAACCGCAAGTGCTCGTCTATAATATTTTGCATCATCCGCGTCGAGCCGTTCGAAGGAGGAGATGATGGACAAGGAAGGCGGCTCCTTGAACAGGAAGGTGGAGGAGTTCCTCCAGGTGTTCAAGAAGGGGGAGGAGTTCACCCAGGACCTGCTTCGGGAGAACGAGAAGCTCCGCTACCGCGTGGCGCAGCTGGAGGAGATGACCAAGTTCACCGACCGCGAGGGCACGGTCAGGGTCCACTCGCTGGAGGAGCGGGTCCAGCTGCTCGAGGAGGAGAACAAGAGCCTGCTCGAGCGGTACCGCCAGGTGGAGGAGGAGAACAAGGACTTCGCCAGCCGCTACGTCGAGGTGGAGGCGGAGAACAATAACCTGGCGAACCTCTATGTGGCCAGCTACCAGCTCCACTCGACCCTGGACTTCAACGAGTGCCTCAAGATCATCCTCGAGATCGTCATGAACCTGATCGGCGCCGAGGAGTTCTCGATCATGATGCTCGACGAGAAGTCGAACGAGCTCTCGGTCGTAGCACAGGAAGGCATGGGGCCGGAGATGCACGAGCCGGTCAAGATCGGCGAAGGGGTCATCGGGTCGGTGGTCAAGAACGGCGAATCCTTCTACCGTGACGGCGATCCGACGGACCTCAATGGCGTGGACTACCTCCATCCCCTGGTCTGCATCCCGCTCAAGATCAAGGAGCACGTGATCGGCGCCATCGTGATCTACAAGCTGTTGATCCAGAAGACGAGGTTCTCGAACGTGGACTTCGAGCTCTTCTCCATGCTCGCGGGCCATGCGGCCACGGCGCTCTTCTCGTCGAAGCTCTATTCCCAGTCGGAGCGCAAGCTCTCCACGATCCAGAGCTTCCTGGACCTGCTGAAAGAGAAACAATAAGGGGGATCCGATGTCCGAGCACAACTTCCTGGTGGTCGAGGACTCGCCGACGATGCGTCAGCTGATCACCTTCGCCCTCAAGCGCATCCCGGGGAGCAGGATCGTCGAGGCCAATGACGGCATCGACGCCCTCAAGAAGCTCTCGACCCAGAAGTTCGACATCATCCTGACGGACATCAACATGCCCATCATGGACGGGCTGAAGCTCGTCTCCATGGTGCGGAACGACCCGGTGCACAAGTCCATTCCCATCATCATCATCACCACCGAGGGCGCCGAAGAGGACCGCAAACGCGGTCTCGCGCTCGGAGCCAACGCCTACATCGCCAAGCCGATCCAGACCGCCGACCTTCTGAACGTGGTGAACCAGATCCTGGGCGGCGGCTGATCGCCTCGTCGGGGAGACGCTGTCGGCACGCCGGGACGAGAAACAGCGGTTTTTCGTCCTTTTTGTTTGGTGATCTCGCAGCGGATCCAGTTCTCCCGCGGAGGCACGGAGACAGGGCAAGCATGGTGACGCGAAAAGGTTCTTTTTCGCGCCCTCTGCGGCCCAGTGGTCGCGTCCGGGGTCATGCGACGTTCTCATTAGTTTGGCGGGGCAACGGGTATGCGGGGCTCAGGTGCGGACGGAGCGCTCGCGGAGCTGGCCGCAAGCGGCGGAAATGTCCCGGCCGCGGGATTCGCGGACCGGGGCGGTGATGCGGCGGTCGAGCAGCGCCTGCTGGAACGCGCGGACCGCTTCCTCGCCGGGGCGTTCGAAGACGCTTCCCGGGAAGGGATTGAAGGGGATCAGGTTCACTTTGCACCGCAGGGGGGCGAGGAGCCGGGCGACACGCTGGGCATCCTCCCTGCTGTCGTTCACACCCCTGAGCAGGACGTATTCGAAGGTGATGCGCCGACGGGGCGGGAGCGGGAAGCGGCGGCAGGCCGCCAGGAGCTCCGTGAGCGGCCATCGGCGGTTCACGGGCATGATGCGGTCGCGCACTTCGTCCGTGGACGCGTTCAGCGAGACCGCCAGGTTCACCGGGAGACCGGACCGGCCGAGGGCGTCGATCCCGGGCACGAGGCCGCAGGTGGAGACCGTGACCCGCCGGGGAGAATGGCCGAGTCCGTCACCGGTCGTGATGGTGCCGAGCGCCGGGAGAACGGCGTCAAGGTTCGCAAGCGGTTCGCCCATGCCCATCAGCACGATGTTGGTGATGCTGCGCGCCCCGGCCTCCTGAGCGATGCGGGACGCCTCCAGGACCTGGTCCGAGATCTCCCAAGCCGCCAGGTCGCGCACGAAGCCGTTCGCGCCGGTGAGGCAGAACCGGCATCCCTGGCGGCAGCCGACCTGGGATGAGATGCAGAGGGTCTGGCGGTCCTCGTCGGGGATGAGCACGCTCTCGACGGTGTGGCCGTCGCCGAGCCCGAAGAGCAGCTTCCGGGCGCCGTCCGAGGAGAGCTCGTCCTGCAGGAGCCGGAGCGCCGGAAGGGTGAAGCAGGAGGCGAGGAGCTCCCGGTCCTGCTGTGAGACGTTCGTCATCTCGTCGAAGGAGCGCGCGCGGTTCTTGTAGATCCAGCGGCGCACCTGGGATGCGCGGAAGCCCTTCAGGCCGAGAGCGGTCAGGGCATTCCGGAGCTCTTCCGGGGCAAGGGTCTTGATATTGCGGAGATCGGTCACGGGTCGCTCCGAGCGAACCTTACCATCCTGGAGGAGGAAAAGCAAGGCGCTCACGGGGCAGTGCGGCGGGCAGCGGCGCGGGAACGCCCGCAAAGAAAACCTTTTCCGGAACGGTATTTTTGGTATAATAAAGGGGTCCCACCGCTCCCGCGACGGAGCCGGGGCCTGCAGGGAATGAGCGAAGACCGTCCACAGAACCGGATCCTGATCGTCGATGACGAACCTACGATCCTGATGACGCTGTCCTATGCGCTCCGGTCCCGCGAGGTGGAGGTCGTCACCGCCAGCCGCCTCGGGATGGCCGAAGAAGCGCTCAAGAAGCAGGAGTTCGACCTGGTCATTGCCGACATCCGGATGTCCGGAATGCTGGGCGTGGAGGGGCTCGAGTTGCTTTCCTATATCAAGCGCTACTGGCCCCGGACACAGGTGATCATCATGACGGCGCATGGTTCCGAAGAGGTCCGGCAGGACGCGATGGAACGCGGCGCCGCGGAATACTACACCAAACCCGTGGACATACGGGAACTCATCAGCAGGATCCGGGGGCTGGGGATCCCGGTGCAGCTCTAGGGGGGCAGCACTGTTGCGTGCCCGCATCCGCAAGGGGGACGGCGATGCTCAAGAAGGTGCTGGTCATAGACGATTCCGCACTGATCCACCAGATGTACAAGATGGTGCTGATGCGGTACCGGTGCACGGTCATCAATGCGCTGAACGGCCAGGACGGCCTGGACAAGCTGGAGAAGAACCCCGATGTGGATCTGATGCTGGTGGACATCAATATGCCGCTGATGAACGGCCTGGAGTTCATCCAGAAGGTGAAAGCGTCGGGAAACTATGAGCAGATCCCCATCATCATCGTGAGCACCGAGGGCAAGGAAGAGGACACCCATCGGGGGCTTGCCATCGGCGCCAAGGGGTATGTCAAGAAACCCTTCCAGCCCAGCGATCTGCACAACCTCATCGGCAAGCTTTTTGGCGGACAGGGGTAATTCCGTCCGGCATCCCGGTCCACCCGTCCACCCCGGACGATCCGCCTTTCTCCTGCCCGCCGGAGGGCTCCTGGCCGTTCCCAGGCGGCCCTTCTGAGACGAGATCGTTTCGAAGTTCTCTACCTCCATCACACTCTGCGCCCGGGTGCTTCCTGCTGCGGAGACCTGCCAAGAAGTCCTTGACAGGCTTGTCGCGGCGATGCTATGTTGTTCTGGCCTTCCAGGGATTTCCCGCATGAAAATAGCGATCACCGGCAAGGGAGGCGTGGGCAAGACCACGCTGGCCGGCCTTCTGGCCCGGCTCTATGCGGCCGAGGGACGGAAGGTCCTGGCCGTGGACGCGGACCCGGACGCCAATCTTGCGTCATCCGTCGGCGTTGCGCCTGAGGAGGCCGCGAAGGCGCTGCCGCTCGCGGAGCAGGCCGACCTCATCGAGGAGCGGACCGGCGCCCGGCCGGGGTCCTCGGCCAAGGTCTTCAGCATCAATCCGAAGGTGGACGACATCCCGGACGCCTACAGCGTTACGCACGAAGGGGTGAAGCTCCTCGTGGTCGGGAGGTCCAAGGAGGCGGGCGCGGGCTGCTTCTGCCCCGAGAACGTGCTGCTCCGGCGGCTGATCAGCCATCTGATCATCCGGCGCGATGATGTCGTGATCCTGGACATGGAGGCGGGGATCGAACACCTGACGCGCGGAACCGCCGGCAGCGTGAACGCCTTCATCGTGGTGGTCGAGCCCGGCCAGCGCAGCCTCCAGACGGCGCGCCAGATCGAGCGGCTGGCCCGGGGGCTGGGCGTGAAACAGGTCTTCGTGGTGGGCAACAAGGTGCAGCGGGACACGGACCGGGAGTTCATCGCGCGGAACCTTCCGGGGATGTCGGTTCTGGGCTTCCTGTCCTATGCGGCTGATACGGTCCAGGCGGACCTCGACGGCCGCTCGCCCTATGATGCGTCGCCCACCGCGGTCGAGGAGGCCGGCGCGATCAAGGCCTCGCTGGACCGGCTGATCAAGAAGTGACCGGACCCGGCCGCTCCGGCCCGGTCCCGACATTCCTTGAAAGACCAGATCAGAAAACAGGTCCTCGCGGCCCGCTCGCGCCTGACCCCGGACGAACGACGTTCGCGGAGCGCGGAGATCGAGCGCCGGCTCTTCGGCCTGCCGGAGTTTCGGGCCGCTCCGCTGGTCCTGTTCTTTGCCTCCTTCCAGAGCGAGGTGGAGACCCATTTCATGGTCCGCCGCGCCCTGGCCGAGGGCAGGCGGGTGGCGCTCCCGAAGGTGCAGGGCAGGGACCTGGCGCTGCTCGAGATCAGGAGCTTTGACAGCGACGTGAGCCCGGGCGCCTGGGGCATCCCGGAACCCGACCGGGGCGAGCCGGTCCGGCCGGAGGACCTGGGGCTCGTGATCGTTCCCGGAGCGGTCTTTGACCAGGCGGGGAACCGCGTCGGCTACGGCGCGGGATACTACGACCGCCTGCTCGCTTCCTACCGAGGCCCGACGGTGGCCCTGGCCTTCGAGCTCCAGGTCGTTTCCTCGGTCCCGGCGGAGCGGCATGATGTGCCGGTCGGGAAGATCGTGACGGAGAAGAGGATCATAGAAGCAAACAACAAGCAGCAAGCACCAGATCACAAATAAGCGCCAGATAACAACGACCAACATTCAAATGCATGCGCCATTGGTGTTTCGACCTTGTAACTTATTTGGAATTTGTGTTTTGATGCTTGGACCTTAGATACAGCAATGGACGCAAAGAAGATCGAAAAAGGCGTCAGGCTCATCCTCGAGGGCATCGGCGAGGACCCCGGACGGCCGGGGCTCCTGGAGACCCCGGCGCGGGTGGCCGAGATGTTCGGAGAGATCTACTCCGGCATCAGCTCCGACACGGGCCAGCTCCTGGTCCCCATGGCCGGCGAGTCCCATGACGAGATGGTGATGATCCGGGACATCCCGTTCTACTCGGTCTGCGAGCATCATCTCCTGCCCTTCTTCGGCAGCGCCCATATCGCCTATGTGCCCGGCGCGGGCAAGATCGTCGGCATCAGCAGCTTGGCCAAGGCGCTCGAGGTCTTCGCCAAGCGGCCGCAGGTGCAGGAGCGGCTCACGACGCAGTTCGCGGACCTGATCGTCTCGAGCCTCAAGCCCAAGGGCGCCATGGTCGTGATCGACGCGGAGCACCTCTGCATGAGCATGCGGGGCGTCAAGAAGCCCGGTTCCCGCGTCGTGACCTCGGCGGTGCGCGGCATATTCCGGACCAAGGAGTCCACGCGCATGGAGATGCTTGAGCTGCTGAAGAAGCAGGGGTAGAGGCGGGGCCGGACGGACAGGAACAGGGACTCTAGAGAGTAGCAGTGAACTTGATCTGCAGGAGGCTTTCCTGCCCCGGGGGGGGGAGGAGCAGCAGGAGGTCTCATGAAGGTCTTCTCGAGGTTCAGTCTCAAGCGGCGCGCGGTCCTGGTCACGGCCGCGATCATTTTCATTGGTCTCGGCGTGAACACGTGGTTCACGGTTAACTCCGCGGTCAGGAACTACGGGTACAAGGACGTGCTGCTCGACCGCACGACCGTGCTCGCGGAAAGCGCGAAGCGGGACCTGGACAAGGCTCTCGGGTTCGGGCTTTCCCTCGACGGCCTCGACGGGGTGGGGGCGCGGCTCCGCATGCTGACCGAGCAGAACACGGACCTTGCCTATGTCATGGTCGTCGGTCCTGATGGCATGGTGCTTCATTCCAGCAGCGCCGAGGACGAGAAAACGGTCATGGCCGACGAGGGGACCCGGAGGGCACTGGCCGCCGGCAATGCAATGACGCAGACGACGACCTACCGCGGCGCCGTCGTGCATGAACGGGTCGTGCCCCTTCTGGACCTGCAGGAGAGCAAGGCAGGCGTGCTCCGGGCGGCGATCAGGGATTCGGCGGTCAGCAGGCCGGTCCGGTCCATGCTGCTGTGGTCGCTCGTCTCGATGGTCATGGTCTTTCTCGTGAGCCTGCTGCCCGTGCTGCTCTTCGTGGAGCGTGGCATCGTCGCACCGATCCGGGAGGTCTCCGAGGCCGCGACGCGGATCGCCGGCGGAGATCTTGCCGCTGCGGTAACGGTGCGGAGCAGGGATGAGATCGGGTCGCTTGCCGGTACGCTCAACAGCATGGCCGCAACGCTGCAGGGGGTCGTGGCCGATGTCATGGCGGCGGCCGACAATGTCGCGTCCGGCAGCCAGCAGATATCCTTCGGCGCGGCGCAGCTGTCGCAGGGTACGACCGAGCAGGCGGCATCAGCGGAAGAGGCTTCCTCTTCGGTCGAGGAAATGAACGCGACGATCCGGCAGAACGCCGAGAACGCGCTCCAGACCGAGAAGATCGCCGTCATATCCGCCCAGGACGCCCAGGAGAGCGGCGCGGCGGTGGCCGAGACGGTGACGGCGATGAAGGACATCGCCGCGAAGATCTCGGTCATCGAGGAGATCGCGCGCCAGACGAACCTGCTTGCCCTGAACGCGGCGATCGAGGCGGCCCGCGCGGGAGAGCATGGCAAGGGGTTCGCGGTGGTCGCCGCAGAGGTCCGGAAGCTCGCCGAGCGAAGCCAGCAGGCCGCCGCGGAGATCGGCAGCCTGTCGGCCTCGAGCGTGGATGTGGCCGGCCGCGCTGGCGGCATGCTGGCGAAACTGATCCCGGACATCCGGAGGACGGCGGAGCTGGTGCAGCAGATCAGCGCGGCATCCAGGGAGCAGGCGGGCGGCGCTGATCAGATCAACAGCGCGATCCAGCAGCTGAACCGGGTGGTGCAGCAGAACGCCGGAGCCTCCGAGGAGATGGCCTCCGTGTCCTCGGAGCTCAGTTCGCAGGCTGAGCAGCTGCAGCGGGCGGTGGCGTACTTCGACCTGGGCAGGTCGGGAACGAGGACGGCTGCGTTGCCGGGACCGGCCGGCGATGGCCGGCAGCAGCCCCGGTTGACCGTGCAGGATGATGCGGGCAGCGACAGGACCTGAGGGGCAGGAGCCGCCCCGGTGCGCGGCATATTCCGGACCAAGGAGTCCACGCGCATGGAGATGCTGGCATTGCTGGCGAAAAAAGAGTGATCACCACGGAGATCCGGAGTCGCGGAGAATACAGTCTGGATTCCCGCCTTCGCGGGAATGACGGCTTGTTATTCCGCACTCCGCATTCCGCATTCCGAACTGAGCAGCGGGAGCATTCATGGCCAAGCAAGACACCTGCAGCATCACCGAGCCCTACCGCCCCTACGGGGCGGAGATCAAGGAGACGCGGCCGTACCCGCCCTGCCGGGCCGCCTGCCCGGCGCATACGGACGTCCAGGCCTACGTCGGCCTGATCGCCCAGGGGCGGTACACCGAGGCCTTCGACGTGATCACCGCGCCGAACCCCATCGCCTCGGTCTGCTCCCTCATCTGCCACCATCCCTGCGAGCGCTCCTGCCGCCGCTGCGGCGTCGACGAGGCCGTAGCCGTGCGCCCGCTGAAGCGGTTCGCCGTGGAGCAGGCCAAGGAGTACCGCCGGAGGAAGCGGCGGCTCGTGGAGCAGAACAAGGGCAAGAGCGCGGGCATCATCGGCTCCGGCCCCTCCGGCATGACCGCGGCCCGGGACCTGGCGGACCTGGGCTATACCGTCACCCTCTATGAGCGCCACCCCGTGCTGGGCGGCATGCTTGCCGCGGCCATCCCCCCCTACCGCCTGCCGCGCGAGGTCCTGCAGGAGGACATCGACGACATCACGGCCCGGGGCATCGAGGTCAGGACCGGCTTCGCGGTCGGGAAGGACGCGTCGCTCGACGACCTGGCGAAGAAGCATGATGCCGTGCTCCTGGCCATCGGGCTCTCCCTCAGCCGCTCGCTCCCGATCCCGGGCGCGGACGGTCCGGGCGTGCTGCTCGCCATCCCGTTCCTGGAGGATGTGGCCTTCGGCCGGAAGCCGAAGCTCGGGAAGAAGGTGCTGGTCATCGGCGGCGGGAACGTTGCCATGGACGTGGCGCGGTCGGCCCGGCGGCTCGGCGTGGAGCAGGTCGAGATGGTCTGCCTCGAGAACGAGCAGGAGCTCCCGGCCTGGAAATGGGAGGTGGACGAGGCCGTGGAAGAGGCCATCAAGATCAACCACCGCTGGGGCCCGAAATCGGTAAAACGCGAGGGCCAGAAGGTGCTCGGCCTGGAGGTGAAGAAGGTCCTCTCGGTCTTCGACGAGCAGAAGCGGTTCAATCCCTCCTTTGACGAGAACCAGACCCGGCTGCTCGAGGCGGACACGATCATCATCACCATCGGCCAGATGGCGGACCTGACGCCGCTCAAGGGCAGCAGCGTCCGGTTCGACGAGCGCGGCCGCGTGGAGTGGGACCAGCGGACGCAGCAGAGCAGCGCGAAGAACGTATTCGTCGCCGGCGAGGTGGTGACCGGGCCGGGCTCGGCCATCGCCGCGGTGGCGAGCGGCCACCGCGCGGCCCTGGCCATGCATCTCTACCTCCAGGGCGAGGCCATCGAGGGAAAGCTGCCGCAGCAGGAGAAGGACAGCCTGAACGAGATGCCGCAGGACGTGCTGGCCAAGATCTGCAAGGCGCCGCGCGAGAAGGTCCGCCACGTGGAGCCCGCGGTGCGCGTCAGGACCATGGACCACTTCGAGATAGCATTCACCGAGCGCGAGGCCCTGGCCGAGGCGGCGCGGTGCCGCGGCTGTTCCGCGGGCGCGGTGGTGGACACGAAGAAGTGCATGGCCTGCCTCACCTGCCTCCGGGTCTGCCCCTACGGCGCGCCGGTGGTGAAGGCCTGGTCCGAGATCCGGCCGGACTACTGCCAGGCCTGCGGCCTCTGTGCGCCCGAATGTCCCGGCGGAGCGATCTCCATGGTGGGCTATGACGTGCGGGAGATCCGGAACACCATGGCCACCACCGTGGGCTGCGTGGACGCCAAGCGCGCGGACCCGCTCATCGCGGCCTTCGTCTGCACGAACCGCCTGGGCGTGCACGGCGCGGACCTGCCGGCCAACTACCGGCCCTTCCCGGTGCACTGCACCAGCCGCGTGGACGTCCTGGACATGCTCAAGGCCTTCGAGGCCGGCGCGGACGGCGTTGCGGTCGTCCGGTGCGGCGCCGGCGATGCCTGCAAGTACATCAAGATCGAGCCGCGGGTGAACGCCCGCGTGAAGCGGGGGCAGGAGCTGATCAAGGGCCTCGGGCTGGAGCCCGAGCGCATCGCGGTCCTGACCGCGTCGCCCTCGGGCAACGGCGGGCACCCGTACACGGCCGTGTGCGCCGAGTTCTCGGAAGCGGTGAAGAAGCTGGGGATAAGGACGAAGTAGGCGGCAACGAGATCGCGATCGCTGCAGCTCCGGATGTCTATGGACTTCAGAGCGACAACATCATCGCTGCTGCAGCGTTTTGCCGAGCAGCACGTGCGATACGGCCTCATGGGCGGTTTTGCTCTCGGTCTCTGGGGCGCGGCAAGGTCAACCGTGGACCTTGATCTTCTTGTGCATCGCGATGACGTTGGGAAGATCGATGCGGTGATGAAGGAACTCGGCTATGAGTGCCGGTTCCGGAGCGAGAACGTATCGCAGTACGTGTCACCGCTCAAGGTGTTCGGCGAGGTGGATTTCCTCCACGCCTTCCGCGAAGCCAGCCTGGACATGCTGGACCGGGCAGTGGAGAAAAGGATCTTCAACGACGAGCTCGCTATCAGGGTCCTGCTGCCGGAAGACCTGGTCGGGCTCAAGCTGCAGGCGATCAAGAACGATCCGAAGCGGAAGGAACAGGATGCTGCGGATATCAGGGCGCTTCTTGCGGCGCAAAAAGACCGGATCGAGATGTCGGTTATCGACGGCTATGCAGAGCTTCTGGATGCTCAGCAGCTTCTGAAGGAGATCGTGAGAGCATGAAGGCGTTCTCGCAGGCGGCAAAAAATGAGATACAGGAGTTGTCCAGGTCGGGCGCACTGCGGAACGACCTGGAGATCGTGTCCAGAGGACGGCACAATCCCTTCGTCAAGGGCGGCATTGTGGACTGCGACGCCTATATAGAGTTCCTGGTCGGGTACAACGAGTTCATCAATCACGAGCCAAAGAGATTTGTGCCCATGGTGGAGAGGGATATGCGGTTGTAGCAGGTCGGGCTCTTCGGAGGTTTCTGTGGCCAGGACCTGATCAAGGCAGTCGGGCTGGAGCCCGACCGCATGGCGGTTTGACCGCGGCAGCCGCAGGCAACGGCGGGCATTCGTACACTGCCGTGTGCGCCGAGTTCTCGGATGCGGTGAAGAAGCTGGGGGTAAGGGCGAAGCAGCCTTTATCCGTCATTCCGGGCTCGACCCGGAATCCAGGGGCGTTAAGATAAGCCTCCGGGTTCCCGCCTTCGCGGGAATGACATTCATAAGAGACATGCAATAGCCAACAGATAAAGGAGCACGATCATGATCGTCGGATCGCAGAAGCCAATCGATGAGATCTGGAGCATGGTGAAGGAGAAGAAGAAGGTCCTGGTCTTCGGCTGCAACACCTGCGTGGCCATCTGCCATGCGGGCGGCGAGAAGGAGGCCGAGACCATCGCGTCGCTCCTGCGGATGAAGGCGTCGCAGGAGGGGAAGCAGATGCAGGTCGACCATATGGGCGCCATGCGCCACTGCGAGCCAGAGTACTTCGACCCCGTCATCGAGGACGTGAAGAAGTACGATATCGTGGTCTCGACCGCCTGCGGCGTGGGCGTGAACTTCCTCTCGGACCGCACCGGCGCGGTGCCGGTCGTGCCGGGCATCAACACGACCTTCTACGGGGCCGTCGAGGCGCCGGGCAAGTTCACGGAGCTCTGCGCGGGCTGCGGGGACTGCATCCTGCACCTGACCGGCGGCATCTGCCCCATCGCGCGCTGCGCCAAGACGCTGATGAACGGTCCCTGCGGCGGCACGAACAAGGGCAAGTGCGAGGTCTCGAACGAGACCGACTGCGCCTGGTACCTGATCGTGGAGCGCATGACCAGGCTCGGCCAGCTGGACAGGCTTTCCGTGGTCCTGCCGCCCAGGAACTGGGCCACATCGCGCGACGGCGGCCCGCGCCGCATCTCGCTGGAACATATCCGGGAGTACGAGGAGAAGGAAGAGGCGAAGGCAGGGAAATGATTTTCGACAGGATACCAGGATTTACAGGATGAAACCTTCATCCGATCTTATCCTGTAATCCTGTCAAAAAGAATTTAATCTTTTAGGTTTTTCGGAGGTATAGATATATGAAGAGCGGAAGCAATCTCGAGAAGGTCATCGCCAGCGGCAAGCCGGCCGTCA
>CAZTXN010000007.1:0-34163 GCA_964617655.1 uncultured Nitrospiraceae bacterium
CAAAAAGGCCCTGCCCGGAAGTTCCGGACAGGGCCTTTCTCGTCTTTATCACTGCAGACCGTCCCGGGGCGGGACCGGCCGGCGGTCCCTCACGAACCGCTTACGCCCTCCAGCTCCTGCATGAGCGTCCGGACCGGCACGACCTCCCGGACCCGCCAGGCGTTCGTTCCCACGGTATAGAGCGCCTCTTCCTTGTCGGGGTTGTAACCGGCAGAGCTCAGCAAGCCGTTGCAGATGCAGAAGTGATGCTCATTGCTCTCCTTGGCAGGGCACCGGGTGAACTTCCCTTCGCTGTCCTTGAGGAGCACATACCCCTTGTCGCACCGCGGCTTCCGCGCCCGCGCGAGGGCCGAGACGTACATGGGCGACTGCTTGATGACCCGGAACGGGAGGCCGCAGGGTGAACCGGGGTCATGGGCGACGATGATATCGTCCTCCGTCGAGCGGACGACGGCGTTCTTGTAGGCATCGGAGGCGCTGCTCTCCTCGGTGGCGAGGAAGCGCGTGCCCATCTGCACGCCGTCGGCGCCCAGGGCGAGAAACCGGGTGATGTCCTCGTGGGTATAGATGCCGCCGGCGGCGATGACCGGGAAGTCCCCGAAGCGCCGGGCCATCTCCTTCACTTCCGGGAGCAGGCTCTCGAGCCGGTTCTCCGCGAGGTCGACCTGTTCGATCCGGAAGCCCAGATGGCCGCCGGCCAGGGGTCCCTCGACCACGACCGCGTCGGGCCGCGCACCGAGCCGCTCCCACTTCCTGCAGATCAGCTCCAGCGCCCGGCCGGAGGAGACGATGGGGATCAGAGCGGTGTCGCGCGCCGGCTGGATCACCGGCAGGGAGAGCGGCAGGCCGGCGCCCGAGATGATGGCGTCGGCGCCCGCGTCCAGCGCGCCGCGCACCGAGTCCTCGTAGTCCCTGACGAGGGCGCACATGATGTTGATGCCCGCGAAGCCGCCTTCGGCCCTGGCCAGCGAGACCTCCTCGTAGGCGGCCTCATAGGCACTGACCCGCTTGTCATGGCGACGGGAGACGAGGCGGTCAAGGCAGGCGCTCGAAACGATGCCGAGCCCCCCTTCCCGCGCCACGGCCCGCGCCAGCGGATGGAGCGAAACGCCCACGCCCATGCCGCCCTGGACGATCGGGACCCGGATGGTCTTCCCCTTGATCCGGAGCGGTGAAAGGGTTTGTGTACCTGTCTTCATAATATATAAGAGAAGCGGTCGCGGTGGTCGATGAGGAAGTTCGTGGTGAGCTGAGGGGGTCGGCGGTTTCTGACCAGCGGATGACGGCCACGCCATTCCTGCTGCCAACAGCCTCGCATCGCCGTCGCCCTGCCATTATACAGCCTCCCGGATAAATAGCAAGCCTTTTCCTCGGCCGCCGGCAGCCCCCGGGTTGACATTTTCCCCCTGCTCGACTATGATTGTGCCAGAGTCGCGGGCAAGCCCTGCTCTCTCCACGAGTGCGGCCGCAAGAAGAACGCTTTTTGCGGCTTTTTTTTCCATTTCACCCCCGAGAGGGAAAGGAAGGAACACGATGCCGAAGAAACTGTATGTGGGCAACCTGTCGTACAGCACTACGGAAGAGGACATTCGCGATTCGTTCGCAAAGTTCGGTGAAGTGGCGTCCGCAAAGCTCATCATCGATCCGACGAACGGGAGGTCCAAGGGGTTCGGGTTCGTGGAAATGGCCGCTGACGAGGACGGCGAGAAGGCCATCTCCGGTCTGAACGGCACTGAGCTCCATGGCAGAACGATCACCGTGAACGAGGCCCGGCCGCAGCGCGACCGCGGCGGCAGGGGGCCCGGCTTCGGCGGCGGGGGAGACCGCGGCCGCCGCGACTACGGCGGAGGCGGCGGCAGGGGCCGGGACTGGCGCTGATCTCCGGCGTTCTTCAGCCGATCGCATGTCTTTGACCTGATCCTCAGCAGTTCCCTGCGAGCCACAGAGCGGCGAAAACCAGAAAAAATGCTACGGCGGCCTTCCGGTTCATCGGGAAGGCCGCCGTTCTTTTACCACCAACAGGCAGGATCATGCCGGCTGCCTGCCCCTGTTCCGACGGGATGCGGGTCACCCGAAGCGCTCGTCCCGGGAGAGCAGTTCGTTCCCGGGGACGGTCGCCTGCCCCTGCTGCACCGTCTCCGCACCTCCGTCCGTCAGCGGCAGGCTGGCCGCGACCGGGCGCCAGGCGTTCACCTCGGTGATGCTGCGATCCCGTACGATCCGCTCCGAGATGCCGTGCTCCATCTTGTTGTACCGGAGGACGCCCCCGGAGATGTACATGGGCTCCACGAACCCGTTCCGGACCCGCTCGATGACGCACTCCCGCCCTAAGGCCACATCAACGACCAGCAGATGCATATCCGGCCCCTGCGCGAAGTCCGCGTGGCGCCATTCCATGACGGCAAAGTAGCGCGAGCAGGACGACCAGATGCCCTGCCATCCGAACATGCGCGGACCGAAGTCCAGGCCTGCCAGCTCGAGCGACGCGTAGGCAGGCTCCCAGGACCTGCTGCTGCCGGCGGGCAGCAGCCGTGCCGCAAGGCTCCTGTCCGGCGACGGAATGTTCTTGGGGGGCGCGGTATACATCGGGTCGGGCCTCGGAGCTTCGGGATGCTCCGTACACGTATACACGAGGGCCCGCCCTTCTGTCAACTAAAATAATTACACACAAATTATATTGGTCAGAGCGGCTCTCCTCGCTCCCCGCCGTTTACTCCCTCGGAATGTTTTCTCGTGATATAATCGGCATATGTGGCTTTCCGGAAAGAACGGCCGAAGCCTATGAACGACCGCGCTGAAGCAAGACGGCCGTCGTTGCTCCGGGCGACCCTCTGCCTCGTCCTGATCGCGTCATCAGGGCTGTCCGCATCCGCCGGCACAGTCCCCTTGCCTGAGCCTGCCGCCGGGAAGCCCCGGGGCAGGATCGGCGTCCTGGCCTACCGCGGCCCGCAGGAAGTCTTCCGCATGTGGGGCCCCACTGCCGATCATCTCAATCGCTCCCTCCCCGCCTATCCCTTCTCCGTCGTCCCGCTCGACTTCCGGCAGATCGGGCCGGCGGTCGAACGGGGCGAGGTGGATTTCATCCTGGCCAACTCATCCATCTACGTGGAGCTTGAGGCCCGCTACGGCATCACGCGCATCGCCACGCTCAGGAACAGGACGCCCCGGGGGCCGCAGACCCTCTTCGGCGGCGTCATCTTCCGCCGCGCCGACCGGACGGACGTCCCGGACCTCGACGGCCTGGCGGGCCGGTCCTTCGCCGCGGTGGACGAGACCTCGCTCGGCGGATGGCAGGTGGCCTGGCGGGAGCTGAAGGACCGGGGCATCGATCCCTACGAGGACCTGGGCAGGCTTGAGTTCCTCGGCACGCACGACGCCGTGGTCTACGCCGTGCGGGACGGCCGGGTGGATGCGGGTACGGTCCGCACCGATGTGCTCGAGCGCATGGCCGGCGAGGGAAAGATCGCGCTCGATGCATTCACCGTCCTGAACCGGCAGGAGGCCGGCCGGTTCCCTTTCCTGCTCAGCACGCGGCTTTATCCCGAGTGGCCCTTTGCCAAGCTTCCGGCGACTCCCGATACGCTCGCCACGCAGGTGGCCGTGGCGTTGATGCAGGTCCCCGCGGACAGCGCAGCGGCGCTGGCGGGAAGGATCGAAGGCTGGACCACGCCGCTGGACTATCATCCGGTCCATGACCTGATGAAGGAGCTGCGCATCGGTCCCTATCGCGACTTCGGCAGGATCACGCTCGGCATGGCGGTCCGCAGGTACTGGTACTGGGTCGCTTCCGCCGCCGTCGTCATCGCGCTGCTGCTGACGCTCTCCCTCCGCCTCGGCCGGCTCAACCGCAGGCTCCGCCGGTCCCGGCAGGAGCTCGAACGGGCCCGCACCGGCCTGGAAGAGGAGGTGCAGGCGCGGACAGAGGAGCTCCGCCAGTCTGAGACACGGTTCCGGAGCCTGGTGGAGCAGAGCCTCGTCGGCATCTACATCATCCGCGACGGACGGTTCCTCTACGTCAATCCACGGCTGGCCGAGATGTTCGGGTACGACCGGCCGGAAGAGATCGTGCTCTCCCGGACCGTTGCAGAGCTTGTGGCGCCGGAAAGCAGGCCGCTCGTGGCGGAGAACATCCGAAAGCGGCTCCAGGGCGAGATCCGGAGCCTGCGGTATGCCTTCCAGGGGCTTAAGAAGGACGGCGCCGTCATCGAGGTCGAGGTCTTCGGCAGCCGCACCGAGATCGACGGAGCGCCGGCGATCATCGGCACGATCCTGGACGTCACCGAGCAGAAGAGCCGGGAGCAGGAGCGCCTCGAGGCCCAGCGGTTCCTCCAGTCCGTGATCGACGGGGTCCAGGAGCATATCCTGGTCATCGCTCCGGACCACCGCGTGGTCCTGATGAACCGGCCGGCGCGGTCGCAGTCAAGGGAGGCCATCTACTGCTTTTCCATCTCCCATCACCTCGACGGACCGTGCGCGGACGCGGACCATCCCTGTCCGCTCGAAGCGGTGCTGGCCACGAAGAAGCCCGCCACCGTCACCCACCGCCACAGGAAGAACGACGGCTCCGAGCTGCACATGGAGATCCTCGCTTCCCCCATCTTCGACAGCGCCGGGAACGCGGCCTATGTGGTCGAGGTCTGCCGGGACATCACTGAAAAGATCGCCTGGGAAGAGCTCCAGAAGAAGATGCAGGAGCGGCTCTATCAGCAGCAGAAGGAACGGTCCATCACCACCCTGGCGGGCGGCATCGCCCATAACTTCAACAACCTGCTGATGGGCGTCCTGGGATACGCCGAGATGCTGAAAGCACGGCTGCCCGCCGGAACGCCGGATCAGGCGTCCCTGGACACGATCATCGAGCTCTCCCGCCGCATGGCCCGCCTCAGCCATCAGCTCCTGGACTATGCCAGACAGGGGCCTCAGGAGCGGCGCGTGATCGAGCCCGCCGTCGTCGTACGGCAGGCCGTGAACCTCGTCCGGGCAGGCAGTAGCGACGAGGCGGAGATCTCCCACGATATGGCCGAGGGCCTCTGGAACATCTGGGCCGATCCCGCGCGGATCGGCCAGGTGATCACGAACATCCTGATGAACGCGATCGAGTCCCTCGGCGCCGGGGGCGGCCGCATCATGGTCCGGGCGGAGAACCTGCCCTCCCTCCCTGCCTGGGACTGTCCGCACGGCCGGCATGCGGCCGGGGATTACGTTCGCATCTCCGTCACCGACACCGGGCCGGGCATGCCGCCCGATGTCCTGCAGCGGATCTTCGAGCCCTTTTTCACCACCAAGTTCCTGGGCCGCGGGCTCGGCCTGGCCACCGCCATGGGCATCGTCCAGACCCACGGGGGATGCATCACCGCACGCAGCGAGCCGGGAAAAGGCTCCCTGTTCCAGGTCTCCCTGCCGCGCCATATTGAGTCGCCGCGGGAGCGGGAAGCGCCCCGGCCGCCTTCGCCGCGCGGGGCGGTGCTGGTGGTCGACGATGAGCCGGAGGTCCTCTCCCATCTCCGGACCATGCTGGACGATCTGGGATATGAGGCGCTTGCCGCAAAGGACTCCGCAGGCGCTCTCGATCTCTTCGACCGCCGGAAGTCCGACCTCCTGCTTGCGGTCCTTGACCTGCAGCTGGCCGGAGAGGACGCGGTCGCGCTCTGCCGGGCGCTGAAGCGGGAGCTCCCCGGTCTGAAGGTGCTCATTTCCAGCGGATACGATGAACGGACGGCATTGGCGCGGTTCGGCGGGGAACGGCCTGACGGATTTATCCAGAAACCCTACTGGACCGATGCGCTCCGGGAAAAGATCGCCGAGGTGCTGGGAAGACCGTCCGACGATTGATCCGGGCTAAACCGGTCTAAGGCCACCAGAGATAAAGGAACTGGGCGCTGGCGCCGGCAAGCTCGCCGAGATCGAAAGTGATGAGCTGGAGGGAATAGATATTGGTGCGGTGCTCGCCGGGCCGGTGATACATGACGACCGTAGCGGTGCGAATCCCCGCCTTTCCCTTGGCCAGCTCGACGGCATCGTCCAGGTATCCGATGGAGTCGATCAGCCCGGCGGCCTTCGCTTCTTCGCTCGTCAGGATCCTTCCGTCGGCGATCTTCCGCACGTCATCGGGCGGCAGACCCCGAGAGGCAGCAACGAGGCCGGTGAACCGGTCGTAGAGGCGGTCGACGAAATCCTGGAATATCCTTCGTTCATCCTCCGACAGCCTGCGGAACGGCGACCCCTGTCCCTTCAGCTCTCCGGACGTGATCTCGGCCGCGCGAAGCCCCACCTTCTCCATCAACCCCGTGGCGTCCAGGCGGTAGAGCAGCACGCCGATGCTCCCGTTCACGCTCGTGGGTTGTGCCGTGATCGCATCAGCCGCCAGGGCCGCATAGTAGGCGCCCGAGGTCCCGATGTCCGTGATATGGGCTACCAGAACGACGCCCGTCTCCTGTCTGAACTTCCGGAGCTCATGGTGCAGGATGTCCGAGGGGGTCACGCCGCCTCCGGGGCTGCTGATCCTGAGCACCACCGCCTTCACCGCGGGGTCCCGGCGGGCGCGGTCCAGCGCCTCGCGCACCCGCGCCAGGAGCCCGGGCTTCCGCGCAGCAGTGAGGGGGGAGCCGCTCTCTCCTCCCAGGATGATCCCCGTGATGTCCAGGACCAGGACCTTGTCTCGGCCTTCTCCCGAGATCGCGGTCTCCACGAGCGGCTGGGCCTCCTGCACCAGGTTCACCTTGAGCAAGGTGCAGCCGCCCGCCGCAGCGGCCAAGAGCAGCGCCGCCAGCATACCGAACGTTCGTATCATGCGCGCCTCCCGAGGCATCAGAACCCGTCCTCATCCCTGATCGGATTGACCCGGATCTCCGCCCGCTTGCGAAGCTCGGCGATATACCCGTCGAGCTGCTGCGCCGCCATCCTGCGGACCAGCAGGGCGGTGATCTGCTGCTGGACCTCGGAGAACCGGCGGCCCTGGAACTCGCCGGGATTGCCGTCATAGTAGGCCTGAACGTCCTCACGGCCCACCCGTGCGTAGAGCTCGATCTTTCGCTCCACGAAACGCTCCACCAGCAGCCGCTCGCCGATCATCCGGCTGAGCTGCGCCTCCGCGATCCCCGTCCGGACCAGGAACTCCCGGTAGGCGGCCGGGGAGCCGAACCGCTGCCGCAGACGGTCCAGTTCCCCGGAGATATCCTTCTGCGAGACCTCGGCGAACCGGAGACGATAGGCCTCCTGCAGCAGCAGCTTCCGGTTGATGAGGCCCTCGAGGGTCTCGATCGCGAGCCTCCGGCCGTTCGCCGCCCCGCCGGCCTCGCGGTTGAACGCCACGGCCCGGCGCAGGTCGCTCAGCGCGATCACCTCATTGTTGACCGAAGCGACCACGCGGTCCACCAGAACGGCCGCCGCGGGAGGCGTGAACGCAGAACAGACTGCCAGTACTGCCACAAACGCCAGCGCAGTTCCCGCGACCCTGCGCCCCGACGATCCCGGCCGGGCCGTCACGAGCCGCTCTCCGGGCCGAGGTCGGTCATCTTCATGCCCCGCACGTACTCGACCGTACGGTCCTGCTTGATCTCCTGCAGCCGTTTCAGGATCTCCGCGATACGCACGGCATTGTCCAGGACCAGCTCCAGGCGGCGCTTCAGGTCCCCCTCCGTCCCGCCGAAGCGCTCCAGCAGGAGCTCGGTGTTGCCGATCACCGTGGTGAGCGGGTTGTTGATCTCGTGGCGCATGGCGATGCCGATCTGCCCGATCGCGGCCAGCCGCTCCGCCTGCACGAGCAGCTCCCTGAGGCTCTTCTGCTCGGTCATGTCCCGCGCGGAAACCTGGTAGCCCACCGGGCGGTTCTTCTGGAACAGGCTCCGGCCGCTGATCTCGACGAAGGCGCGGCTGCCGTCCGGCTTGCGCACCTCGAACCCGTAGATGCGGTCCTCGAGGGGGAGTTCGCCGGCCAGGATGCGGCTTGCCTGCACCCGCCCCTCGTCGGTCAGGAAATCGAAGATGCTCCTTCCGGCCAGGGCGGTCTTGTCCAGGCCGATGAACTGCTCGGTCGATCTGTTCGCCGCCGTGATCTGGCCGCTACGGTCGATCGTGAAGAGGATGTCCCGGGAGTTCTCAAAGAGGTCCCAGAACTTCATGCCCGCTTCCTTCACCTCGCCGTAGAGCCGGAGGTTCTCCACCGCCATGCCGAGCTGGGCGCCGATGGTATCGAACATCTGGATGTCCGAGGGCTTGACGACGAAGCGCCTGGTGGGATAGAGGAACATGACGCCGAGCACGATGCCCCGGGACTTGATGGGCACCACGATATGGGCATGGTCATGCGACCCGCCCCGCGTATAGCGGGGGTCGGGGCAGCCCTGCTGCGAGAAAATGAGCTCGCCGGTCTGGGCCGCGGCGCCGCAGAGACACTCGCCCATCCGGATGCGTTCCTCGCGGCGGACGAACTCCGGGGACAGGCCCTGGTGGACGATCATCCGGAGCGCATCGCCGTCCGGCTCGCAGAGGAAGATCCCTCCGCGGGGCTCCATGTCGGTGAAGTTCTCCAGGGCCGTCGCGAGCGAGCGCTGCAGCATCTCGCGCATGACGCCGCTCTTTCCCAGGGTGAGCGCGACGGAGTTCAGGGCGCCCAGCTGCTGGGTCCGCTCCAGGAGCCTCCGCTCCAGATCGGCGTAGGACTCCTTCAGCTTGCCGGCCATCTCGTTGAAACGATCGGCAAGCATCACGATGTCGCTCTCTCCCTGGAGCCGGACGCGGTGGTCCAGGTCCCCCCGGCTGATGGCCTGCGCTCCCTCCCAGAGACGGCCCAGCGGTGCGGCGACCTTCCGGAAGAGGTAGACCCCGAAGAACAGGAGGAACGTGACCGCGGCGAAGAGGACGAGGCCGAAGAGAACGCTGATCCGCAACCGCGTCTCGCCCAGGTCGCGCACCACGGCGTCGAGCTGTACGCTGTTCTCCTCGCGGTACCGTTCGAGGTCGTGCTTGATCCATACTACGAGGCCGTCGATGTCCGCGAGCACCTCCACGGCCCGCGCCTCGTCCTGCCGCCGGGAAAGGTCCAGGGCGAAGATTTCCTCGGCCTTCCCTTCCAGGGTGTTCAGGTCGTTCAGCAGCGTGGCCAGGACCCGCACCTCCCGCTTCTCGTAATGGGCGGTCCCGGAATCGGTGAGCGTCCGGTCGATCGCGTCGCGGAAGGTCTCATAGTTCCGCCGGAAGCGGGGGTCGCCGGTGCGGACGTATTCGCGCACCATCCGGCGCGCATCCTCGAGTTTCTGCTCGATCTCCCAGATCTCGCGGACCTCGAGGGATATCTGGCTCGTGGTCCCGATGGTCCGGGAGAAGAGGGTCGTGATGGTCCCGAGGGAGTAGACGGTCAGCGACAGGATCAGGAGCATCCCGAGCGCGACCAGAACGATGAGCCTTCTATGGATCTTCATGGGCTGGGTGCAGGGACACCGTCAGCGGCGCCTGCTGAGAACAATGATACCACCGCCTCGCGGCGCAGTCCACCGGGTGCCGCGGTCCCGCACCGGAGGCTCAGAACGCGTGGCCGATGTTGAAATGGAGCTCGCCGGGGCTCTCCCCGGTGCGGCGGTTGATCTTCTGACCGTAGTCGATGCGCAACGGTCCCACCGGCGTATGGTACCGGAGGCCCGCGCCATAGGAGGCCCGCAGGTCGTCGGTACGCAGCCGCTGGTCCGGCCAGACGTTCCCCGCATCGGCGAAGACCACCACGCCGCTGCCTCCCGGCGCCATGAACCGGACCTCGGCGTTCAGCTGCAGCATGCTGGCCCCGCCCGTGGGAACCAGGCTCCCCGACGCGTCAGCACGAACGGGGCCGATGGAGTCCTGCGTAAATCCCCGGATGGTCGTGCTGCCGCCCAGGTAGAACCGCTCATGGATCGGCACCTCCCCCGTTTCCCGGTGCGGCCAGGCCATGCCGGCGCGACCCGACAAGGCCAGGACCGCGGAGGCCGCAGCCGGTACGAACCAGGTGGTCTGGACCGTGGCCTTCGTGAACTCCGCCTCGGAGCCGAGGGAGCCCAGCGCCTCCTTCACGGTCAGGCCGTGCACGCTCCCCCTGCGCGGGTTGAAGGGATCGTCCCGCAGATCCCAGGCCACGGCCGGGCTGAGACTGCTGATCAACACCCGTCCGCTGTCCTCTGGGCTCAGCACCGCGGCGGGCCGCACGTTGTAGTTCTCCACGTTCTCGAACTGATAGGTAAGCGAGCTCTTCAGCCCGTTCCAGGTCCGCTCGATGCCGTAGGACGCCGTGGTCTTCTCGGTCTCGTAGTATACCTCGCGCGTGTCCTGGTTGATCCGCTCCGCATCGGACCAGGCCAGCAGCAGCCTGCTGTCCAGGTTCCGGAACCCGAGGAACCAGGGCTGCCGGTAGGTAAAGGCCGTGCGGTAGAGGATATCGCTCCCCTCGAACCGCAGACTCGCAAAATGCGCCGAACCCCAGAGGTTCCGGTGGGAAACCTCCACGAACCCCCGCAGTCGGTCCAGGTCGCCGTACCCCACGCCGAGCTCCACGGCGCCCGCGGCGCGCTCCTCCACCGTAAAGAGCATGTCCTTGACGTATTCCCTCTCATGGGGCCGCACCGGCTCGAACTTGGCAAGGTTGAAATACCCGTACCGGTAGATGCGCTGCTGGCTCTTGAGGATCGCCTCGTACTGGTAGGGCTCTCCGGTCCGGGGCTCGAGCTCCCGCAGGATCACGGCATCGCGCGTGTCGACGTTCCCCCGGAGGATCACCGTCCCGATCGCGACCGGCCGGTCCTCCTCGATCCGGAACCGTATGTCCACGTACGCGCCGCCCCCGGCCGGCGGCTGCGCCGGTGTGGTCCGCTCCACCTCCACCCGCGCATAGAGATGCCCTTTCGCAGCGTAGAGCGACAGGATCCGGTACCGGTCCTCCTCCACGGTCCGTTCGCTGAACGGCTCCCCGGAGCGGAGCCGGACCGCATCCCGCAGGACCCGGTCCGCCAGGACCGCGTTGCCCGCGATCGTGATATCGCCGGTAAGGGTCCTGCCGCCCTCGTTGATGTTCAGCCGGATCACGGCCCGACCACCGTCCTCCGTGCGGGTCACGACCGGCCGAACGCTCGCAGCAAGGTAGCCCGCCGCCGCATAGTGCTCCGCGAGAGCGTCGACGTCCTGGTCCAGGACCTCCTGGCGGAACAGACGGGTCCGCAGCCGGCCCGTCGGCCGGGTGGCCATGAGCCTGCGCAGCTCCCTGGCGGTGAACGCCCTGTTGCCCGTGATCAGGACGTCCTCCACGAGCACGCGAGGCCCCTCACGGACCGTGAACACAAGGTCCAGCCGGCCGTCCTCCTCCGTTCGCCGGACGTCCACCGCCGCATCGGCATATCCCTTCTCCCGGTAGACGCTCCGGACCTTGTCGATGCTGCTCTCGATCACTGCCTCCGAAGCATCCCGTTCGGACCAGATCAGCAGCAGGTTGCGAAAGTATTCATCGCACTGCTGCTGCCGCACGCCGAACCGCCCTCCCCCTTCGGCCGCGCGGTCGAAGATGTCGGGGAACTGGTCGGCGCAGAAGTGCCCGGTCCCTCGGAAGGAGACGGTGACGTGCGGCCCCTCCTGTCCGGCGATCTCCAGAAAGGCCTTCTCGTCCCGGAACCGCATGCGGACCGGCCCGGGCCGGGCCTCGGGATGCCCGGCCCGGACATAGAGCTGCTGGATGGCGTTCAGGTCGTCCTCGAGCAGGATGTCGGTGCGCAGTACGGTCCCGACGCGGTTCTGCATCACGGCCCTGAGCTGCTCGTCGGTGAACACGCGGTTCCCGTCGAAACGGAGCTCCTCGATGACGGTCCGTTTCGGCTCTTTGATGTAGATATAGAGATGTACGCGGTTCGGCCGCGGGGCGGGGCGGGCGAGGAAGTCCACCCGGACATTGAAGAAGCCCTCCGCCTGATACCGCGCCTGGATGCCGGCGCGGATGTCGGCGAAGTCCTCTTCACGCAGTTCCCTGCCGGCGAGGTTCCCGATCACGTCCCGGAGGGCCTGGCCGCGGAGGGAATGATTGCCGCGAAGCACCACGTTCTCGATGCGCGTCAGCGGCAGAAACGTGTATTCGAGCCGCAAGCCCCCGTCGGAGGAAAAGGCCTCTGCGCGGATGTCGCGGAACTGCTGCTTGAGATAGAGGTAGGCGATGCTTCTGCGCACCGCTTCAGCGGAGAAGGCATGGCCGGGCCGGGTGAGGAGCAGGGATTCCACGTCCTCCGGTTCCGGCCAGGGGGCCCCGGATGCGTCCTTCAGCACAATGGAGCGTATCGGCAGGCCGTCAAGGTCCGCAGCCGCCGCAGCTGCGGGAAGGAATGCCGGCAGGAGCAGTGCCGCCGACAGGATCGCGCGCAGAACCATGCCGTTCTTGTAGCACAGCGCCGGAGGATTGTAAAGCGGAGAAAGGCGTCTGCCGTGGTATAATTCCCCGTGAGCCCATGCTGGATATCCATCGCCGCTCCTCCTGCTTTTTAACATAGAAGTGAACACTATGCTGACCCCTGAACGCTCCATCTCCACGGTCCGACGCAGCACGCTGCTCGTCCTCTTGCTGCCAGCCGCCTTCTTTTTCGCCCTTTCCCTCGCAGCTTTCGGGGAGACGACGCCGGAGGAGCGCGGCCCTGATTATGCGACCGGCCGGCTGGTGGGCACGCTGGAGGGCGGTCCGTTCACCGGCGCCGTGTTCGAGCATACCGACGGAACGCAGACCTTCTACCGCATGGGCGTGACCTTCTCGGACGGGACCCGGATCGTTGAAGTCCGGCCGAAGAGCGTCACCGTGCGCGCCGGGGATGGCACGCTTCTGGAGTATCGTGTTACCGGGGGGGCTCCGGGCGGGCCGCTGGAGGTTCGGCCTCCCGGGCCGCCAGACGCTCAGGACCCCGATGCCGGGCACCGCGGCCGGAGCAGATGGACCGGCGGCCTGGAGGGGCGGGAGCCCGTGGTCCGGCGGTCGCCGCCCGGCCCCGGGGGCCCGAAGCCCGGAGGCCGGGCGGGCGGGCAGAACAGGCACGGCTCAGAGGAGCGGAATGACGGCGACCAGCCGGATCCCTGACCTGCTGCTCCCGCTGTTATTCCGCAGAGATTTCTGCCTTCCCCGCAACCGTGCCTCAGCCCCCCCAAAAAGATGATGAAGTTCACGATCGCCACGCTGCCTCCGGCAGGGACCGTGATATCATAAGTAATGTAGATGTCGTCATTGCCGTCGCTGGTGTTAAGCGCTGTTGCCGCTTCTGCGATCAGGTTCGCCGCCCTTCCCACCGCCTCGCAGCGGCGCTCCGCGGGCAGGTCCCGGAGCGCCTGTTCCAGGGCCTGCGCGGCCTGCTTCGCCAGGCCGCCGTGCGTGCGTTCATGGGCCGCAAGCCTGCCGAGATAAGCCTCCCAGGCATCGCGCATCCTTCGCTGCGCGCTTTCCTGCCCCACCCACCTCGGGAGCAGGCACCGGATGTCCAGCAGCACCAGCACGGTATCGATGCGGCCGCCCATGGCCGTGTCATCGCAGCGCCCGTCCCCCGCGCATCCCCGGCATCCTCTCCTGCGCGCTCTTCCCGGACGGCGTCATTGCATCGCCACCACGATCTTCCCCCGCGCATGTCCGCTCTCGCTCTGCGCGAAGGCGTCGGCGATCCGGTCGAAGGGATAGACATGATCGATATGCGCCTTGACACTGCCGGTTGCCATCTGCGCGAGCATCCAGGCGATGTCCGCCGCGCTGGGCTTGACCCACATGGAGCGTGCCTTCCTGCCGGGCAGAAAGCTCGTGACCAGCTGGGCGATGAGCGTCATGTCGGGCAGGGTGTTCACATACGTCCCGCCGGCCGCCAGCACGCGCCGGCATTCGCCGAATGACCGCATGGAGACGGCATCGAAGATCAGGTCGTAGCGTTCGCTCCCCAGGGTGAAGTCCTCGGCCTGATAGTCGATCACCCGGTCCGCGCCGAGACCGGTGACGAAGCCCTTGTTCGCGGCGCCGCAGACCGCGGTCACCTCGGCGCCGAAGACCTTGGCCAGCTGCACCGCGAAATGCCCCACCCCGCCGGCGGCGCCGTTCACCAGGACCTTCTGTCCCGGTGCGATCCGGCCGTGGTCCCGGAGCGACTGGAGGGCCGTCAGCCCCGCGATCGGCAGGCAGGCCGCCTGCTCGAAGGGAATGCCGCCGGTCAGGGGATAGACGGTGTCCGATCCGGTGCAGGCCGTCTCCGCGAAGGTGCCCAGCCGCTTGACTCCGGCCAGCATCACCACCGGCATGCCTGCCGGGAGGTCCTTCACCCCCTCGCCCGTCCGGACCACCTCGCCGGCGCACTCCACGCCCAGGACCTTGGGGAACCGGGAACCGGTGAAGATGCGCGCCTTGCCTTCCCGCACCTTCCAGTCCACGGGATTGACGCTGGCCGCGCGCACCTGGACCAGGACCTCGGAGGGGCCGGGCGCAGGTTCGGAAATAACCTCGATGCCGGCAACGCCGGCGTCGCCGAAGCGATGGATGACCAGGGCCTTCATGATCACCTCCGGACAGGGAGCAGGGATGGAAATACGCGATGCAGGGCAGGCACCACGATTATAGGAGCCATGCGGCTGTTAGTCAAGGGCGCAGGGGTATCTCACGGTGCAGGAACATCCCTCTCCGCGGGAAGTGTCGCAAGAAGGAGCGATGATGCAGGCAGGCGAAAACGCTCAGGCGGCAGAGCTGCCGCTGGAAGCGGCGACCCGAGGCCACAGGAGAGAACGGTCATGGAGGCGGTGAAAATCGGCGAGCTGCTGCACGATCCGGTCCCGGTCCAAACCGCGGCCGAAGTGGTCCACATCCGCGGACCGCACCTCGGCATGGGGCGCCAGCGTCAGCAGCCGCTGCTCATACTGCTGCCGGGTACCGGCCAGGTCCAGGCCCATGATATCGTCCCGCAGACCGTAGTAGAAGAGGCTGGGCACGCCCGCCGGGACGGAGACGCCCTCGAGGGGCCCCATCGTGAGAAATTGCCGGAGGGTCTCGGCCATGTCCACTCGCCCGAAAGCCAGCTGCTCGAACTCCTCCGGGCTGACCTTGAGCTCCGGGAAGAGGCCCTGCAGGTAGATCATGAGCGCCCGACGGAAGACCGCTCCCTGCACGTCCACCGCGCCCCGGGTGACGGCATCGAGAAAGTCCGGAACGGACCGCGGAGAGCCTCCGTCGAGCCTTCCGTAGCAGGCGAGGAATTCACCTGCCCGGATGATCTGGTGCATGTCGATGAGGCCGGAGACGGCGCTGAGCGTGGCGGGCGCAGGAGCGGGCGCCGGTCCCCGGAACCAGGAGAGCATGGCCAGCGTGCCGTAGCAGTTGGACAGGACATGGAGGGGAATGCCCTGCTGCAGCGCATGCGCCGCGGCCCAGGCATAGACCGTCCGGGAATCCTCCAGGCTCTTCTCGACGCTGAAGTTCCCCGTGGACCGGCCGTGGCCCCGGTACTCGAACGAGAGCAGCGCGGAGCCCCGCTTCACCATCCCCTTGAACATCAGGATCTGCTGGGAGGCGCTCGAACCCACGAGGGGGACGAGAAACACGAGCCGTTCGGCCGCTGCCTGGGCGGGCGACATGAGGAGGGCGTGGAGGCGCTCGCCCGTGGGGCAGGGAATGGACCGTTCTGAGAAAAGGCGGTTGACCGGCATGGCGGCAGCCTCGGGGGACCGTGCGCAGGTCCCGACGCTACCAGTATACCACGCAAACCAGAAAAATCTGCATGAAAAAAAGAATTCTGCAGCTCACGATATGCGCCGGTTCAGCAAATCCTCCATTTGTCCGCTCTGCTGCCCCGCGCCCCTTGGGGAGGGCCGGGGGTCGTTCGGAAGGGTCCGCTGCCACAGGAGTCGCATCATCCTAATAAACGGCAGTTGGGACACGGAAAATACGGATAAAACCTGAAAAGGCAAATACTTTTGTTCTGAAAAGCTTTTCACCTTGCAGGTGAGTTCTTTTTCAAGTATTGACCGCAGGTTTCTCCTGACGTTATCAGATGGTATCAGATGTTATCCGCGTCCAAATGCTTTTTTCAGTATCATTTGCGCTGTGATCACCAGACGGCCGGGTACGGATCACCCGGAACCGGCAGGGACCTTTCCGAAGTAGCAGCGGAGGGGCGCGCTCGTCACGCCGATGAGGCAGTAGCCGCAATCGATGCAGCGCGAACGCTCCTGTCCGCCGGTCCGGAAGCGCTCGACGATGTCCGGCTCGATGACGAAGGGCCGGGAGAGCGAGACGCAATCGATGTTCCGCTCTCCCAGGGCCGCCTCGATATCCCGCAGGTCCCGGATGCCTCCGACCGCGATGACCGGCAGTCCGGCAGATTCCTTGATCCGTGCCGCTGCATCCAGGTTATAGTTGTGGAGCGGCAGCGCCGATGGTTTCCAGCAGTGGAGCGCGATCCGCGCGACTCCTTTTCTGACGGGCGGCAAGGAGCGATATCCCGGCACGAGATGCAGGATGGCATCGATCGGGACCCTCGGCACCCGGACGGTATGGAAGACATCCCCGTATCCGCACGAGACCTCGACGGCGTCGCATCCCGCGTCCCTCAGGGCGCGGACCACGGCCGTGGCATCCTGCGCGGTCAGTCCCCGCCGGTGCTCGTCCCCGACGCTCATCTTCACCAGGAGCGGAAAGCCTCCGGCTGCAGAGCGTGCCCGCCGCAGGATCTCGGTGATGATCCGGACGCGGTTCTCCACCGGACCGCCCCACCGGTCCCTCCGGCGGTTCAGCGACGGCGAAAGGAACTCCGACAAGAGATATCCATGGGCCGCGTGGAGCTGGGCGCCATCGAATCCCGCCTGCCTGGCGCGTCCGACCGCGTCCACAAAGGCGTTGATGACCGCCTCGATCTGTTTCTCGTCCCCGTTCCTGCAGACATCCCCTTCCTCGCTCCGCTTCCGGAGCCCGGGAGCGACCACGTCCCTTCCGGTCAGCCTTCTCTCGGCATGGCTCCCGCCATGGGCGAGCTGCACGATGACCGGCGCGCCGTACTGCCGCAACCGTTCGTTCATCCGGCCGTAGACGTCGATATACCGGTCATCATCGAACATGCGCATGTTCGGGAAGGTCCTGCCGCTCGGAAGCACCCCCATGTAGCCCGTGATGATGGCTCCCGCCCCCCCCGCGGCGATGGTCTCGTAAAGCGGGAAAAGCTCATCGGTCGGCATGCCGTCCTGGCGTCCCATACCCTCATGGGTGGCAGAGCGGATGATCCGGTTCTTGAGGCGGACCGGGCCAAGTTGGAAGGGTTCGAAGGCTTTTCTGTCAGGATGGCCAGACACGCAGGAGCGCTCCTTCTGCGCGGGGAACTGGGCTGCGGACCGGGAGACCCGGCACGCCGGAAAAGGGGGCTTGCGAACTCCATACCAGTGTACCGCATACTGGTCTTTTTTTTCAAGAGTATTTATTTCGGTGCAGAGGGGCGAGCAAGGCAGAGAAGCCGCTACGGTCACTGGAGCGAAGCACCAGGGATCATCCTAAAAACGGCCGTTGGGACACGGAAAATGCGGATAAAACCCGAGAAGGCAAATACTTTTATTCTGAAAAGCTTTTCACCTTGCAGGTGAGTTCTTTTTCAAGAATTGACCGCAGGTTTCTCCTGACGTTATCAGATGGTATCAGATGGTATCCGCGTCCAAATGCTTTTTTCAGGATCATTGGTCCTGGGCAATGGCGAAACACTTCCCGCAACCTCCCTGCCCTTCGGAGATCGCTTCCCGGACTCCGGGCATCAGGCGAAAAAACGGCCGGCAGTCCGTCCATCACAGCATATCAGGACCGGACTCCGGCAGATGCAGAACACCCTATCGGGAGGTAGTGCGCCTTCCAGGAAGAACCGTTATTTCATGGAGAGGGTCTTCTGGATGCTCAGGACCCGCTCGAGTTCGTCGGTCTCCACCGCGCCTATGCGCACCAGGATCTCTCCGATCAGCCCTTTGCTGTAGCGCTGGTGCTCGAGGGCGAAATCCAGGTCCTGGGAAACGATATACTCCCCTGCCAACAGCATGGCGCCGATCGGCGGCACGGTGATATTACTCTCGCATTTTCTGGCTGACATGACCGACCCTCCTTAACGTGTAGCGCAGGAAAGAACAAATATATTTGATTTACCCAAATTATATAGACGACAAGGGCTTTTGTCAAGTGAAATTTACCGGTTACAAAATAAAATATATGGTAAAAGTCCGGCAACTTTCTGATTTATAAGGATAATATATTTTTCTCCCTAACCCGGACGAGCCGGAAACAACCATTGGACCGCGAAGGCGCGAGGGACGCGAAGAAATCATAAAAGTCTTTGTATTGTTGGTCGCATTCGACGTCCTTGCGCTCCTCGCGGCTTCGCGGTGATATTATTCTTGCCCTTTTGAGAAGAAATTCATTCGTAACTGACTAATAGAGACGATCTTCAGCGGACTCGTAACGAGCGAGTAAGAGGCATGATCAGACTTTCAGGATGATGAGATCCAGGGAAGGAACTGCGGTCAGACGAAGAATATGCCGAGCGCGGAGGAGAACCCGTCCCGGAAGGACCGTTTGACCTCGTCCAGCGAAGGGGCCCTGCCGAGCTCCTGCCGAAGGGAGGTGACGCCGGAAAGCCTCCCGCCGCCAGGGATCACAGCTGATTCCAGGTCGGAGTCGTATGCCAGGAGGATGGACCCGTGCTGCAGAAAAGCGCCGGCCTGGCGGCGCTGGGCGCTTCCGATGATCTTCCTGCCATGGACCAGCAGCTCGTAGTGCGACGGCGCGGCGAAGCAGGCCGCCGGCCGCTGCTTCCGGTCCCGGCCGGCTCCGGCAGCGGCTGCCGCGGCCGCCATCTCCGCGGGCAGGCCCAGCCCCCGCAGCCCGGCGAGCAGCCCGCGGGCGATCACCCGGTAGGTGCCCATGACATCGTCCGGAAAGAGGCCATCATCGCTGCGGGCCGTGATGCTGTAGGTGAGCTCATGCAGATGCAGTACCGCCCTGCCGCCGGTTACCCGGCGGACCACATCGATCCCCTGTCTTCGGCAGGCTTCCCGGTCCACTGCCGCACCCTCGTCCTGGAATCGGCCGAGGGAGACCGCCGGCGGGTCCCAGGTGTAGAACCGCAGCACCGGCAGCCCGCCGGGCGCGGCCGCTTCCGCGAGCAGCCGTTCGTCCAGCGCCATGTTCCCGGCTGCGTCGGACGACCCGGTGTCGAGCAGCCGCCAGGTCCGCGGAATGCTCACCGTCGCCCGCGCATCACCCATGAACGCCTCCCCCGGTCAGGCGCTCCAGCTCGCCGAGGAGCCTGAGCGCCTCCTCCCTGCTGCTGCCGCAATGCTCGGCCATGGCCGGAAAGGAGGCGCAGACCTCCGGCCGACCGGCGGCGCCGTAGAGAAGACAGCGAAGGTCCGGGCCGAGGTGGATGCAGGCCCTGCCGGCGGGCTTGCCCTGCGGCATGCCGGGAATGGCCGAGGAGAGCGACGGCGCGATGCAGCAGGCGCCGCAGCCCGGCCGGCATGTCCGTCTGCCCGTGCCCGTGCTCATGAAAACCTCTTTGCAATAAGGCGCAAATCCATTATATCCCCGGCGTTCATCTTCGGCTGGACAGGAGATTCCATGCGGATCGCGTCCTGTCGTGATGGCGCATCGTCTGTCGGCGGCTTTCGTCCTTCACTCCGGCTCTATGGTCGCCACGAGAGAGAAGGAGATAAGCTGGTCCCGGTGCAGCTCGGCCTGTTCGAGCGGCTCCACGGTGCAGAGGGCCATGCCGTTGGTGTGCGCCTCGACCATGATGCGGACGCACTCCTCGGGCTCGAACCTGAAGACCTGCTGCAGGGCCCGCACCACGTGCTCCATGGAGTTCACGTCGTCATTGTGCAGCAGCACCTTGTAGAGCGGCATGATGACCGCCTCCCGGTCGATCACCGGCGCGGTCCTGGTCCCGGGGGTCTCTGCCATGGCAGCGTGATCCTGTCTCCTTGTCTGCATCCTTCCGCCGAGCCTAGCACACCAGCGGAAAAAAAGAAAGCCCGGAAGCCTTCCGGCGACCGGGCATCTTGCACTCATGCATTTGCTTCCCGCAGCACCTGCGGGATATCAGGAGCCTCAGCCCCCGCCGAAGGACCCGATCCCGCAGACCGAGTGGTCATGGCCGGACGAGGAGAAGGTCGAGAGCATCTTCTTCGACCGCTTCTCGCTGCAGTAGGGGCAGACCGTGTCCTCCTGCTTCGCGCTCATGGACTGCAGCAGCACGAAGTCCTTGCCGCAGGCCTCGCAGACATATTCATAGAACGGCATTGCAACCTCCTTTTGTCCCTTGAACAACTTCCTCTGCCACAAAGTCACGAAGACACTAAGACTTCGGAACCTGGATCCTTTTGTTCCCTGCTCACCCTTCGTGACTTCGGGCCTTCGTGGCGAAGGACCCTTCCTGTTTCAGCAATTGCAGCGCTCCCGTGCGCCGAGCGCGTGCAGAATAATACTCATGGGGCAGAAGCCTGTCAAGGCGAAAATCGTGAGCATCACGCCCACGAGCCCGGTGAAACAGAAGAATCCCGGATGGACCAGGAACCCGAGCAGCACGCTGACGGCCACGAAGATGCCGGCGACCAGCCGGATAAGCCTTTCCAGATACCACGTCTTGGTGCTTGCGATGTACATTTCAGCGCCTCCCTTGATGGATAGAAGCTCCCCTCACCCAAACCTCTCCCCCGGGGGGAGAGGAGATGTTCTCTGTTCTCTCTCCGCATCCTGCGTCGTGGTCTCCGGCCCTACGCTCACCTTCTCGCGCATGATATGCAACGCATTGATCGACATTGTTCTTCTCTTTTTCTTGCAATGTGGAAGTCCGATCAGGAAGGTAGTGTTCCTCCTGGCTCCTGGCTCCTGGCTCCTGTTCCTACATCCGTTCCCACTGCTTCGTGCCCGGGTCAAAGGCGTCTCCCAGCGCCGCGACCTCCTGCCGCAGGCCGGGCTCGTACCCCTCGTTCAGGCCGGACAGGACCTTCAGGTCGAGATGGTTGTCCGGCGGGTTGTCGATCGTCACGATGCCGATGCAGTCCCTGCATGCCATGCTGACCGTTTCCATGATGGACCTCCTTCTTCCTCGCTCCGCGGTCCGCGCTGCTACGCGGACTCCCAATGCCGCCGTTCGACCAGGTAGTAGAGGACCGGGATGACCACCAGGGTCAGCGCCGTGGACGCCAGCATCCCGAAGATGAGCGCCAGGGCGAGCCCCGACCAGACCGGGTCGGTCACGATCACGGCTGAGCCGAGGATGGCCGCAGCCGCGGTCAGCACGATGGGACGGGTCCGGACCGCGCCCGCCTCGATCAGCGCCTGGCTGAGCGGCATGCCCTCCTGCTTCTTGTCCAGGATGAACTCCAGCAGCACGATGGAGTTCCGCACCACGATGCCTGCCAGGGCGATCACCCCGATCATGGACGTGGCGCTGAAGTAGACGCCCGTGAGCGCGAAGCCCGGCATGATCCCGATCATCGAGAGCGGGATCGCCGCCATGATGATCAGCGGGATGGTGAAGGACCGGAACCGCCCGACCAGCAGCAGGTAGATGGCGATGAGCGCCACGCCCATGGCCGCGCCGAGGTCCCGGAAGACATCGAGCGTCAGCTTCATCTCTCCGTTCCACGCGATCCGGTAGCCCTCCGGCAGCGGGTTCTTCCAGAGATGGCGGACCATGTCGATGACCGCGTAGACCTGGCTCCGGTCCCCCATCTCGCCGTAGACATAGGTCACCGGCTCGAGGTTCTTGTGGTGGATGGCCCGGTCCGACTCCGCCGGGACCATCCGGACGAGGGAGGCGAGCGCCACCTGGTTGCCCTGCGGTCCGGCCATATGGATCTTCTCCAGGTCCCCGGGGCCCGTACGCTCGCCCTTCGGCAGCCGCAGGAAGATGCTCACCGGGTTCCTGGCCTCCGGCAGATGGAGGGTCGAGACCGCCATGCCCGCCAGGGACATGCGCAGGGTCCGGACGATCGCCTCGGTCGAGATGCCGGCCAGGGCGGCCTTCTCCTTGTCCACGACGAGCTGGTACTTCTCCTGCGTCTCCTTCACGCTGTCGTCGATGTCCACGACCTCGCCGGTCCTGGCAAAGAGCGCCCTGATCTCCCGGGCGATCTCGCGCTGCACCGCCTGGTCGGGCCCGTAGATCTCGGCCACCACGGTGGCGCGGACCGGCGGGCCGGGCGGGTCCTCCACCAGCTTGATGTTCGCGCCGTACTGCTCCGCGATCCGCGCGATGTCCGGGCGGATCCGGAGCACCAGGTTCTCGCTCTTGACGGACCGCTCCTCCTTGTCGAGGAGGTTCACGCGAATGTCGGCAAAATGGCTCTCGTCCCGGAAGGCGCCGCCGCGCAGCAGGCCGTTGAAGTCGATCACCGACCCCGTGCCGACGAAGGTCTCGTAATCCTTCATCTCGGGGATCCGCCGCAGGTACTCGCCCACGGCGCGCGCCACCCGGTCCGTGCTCTCGAGCGCCGTGCCCACGGGCATGTCGATTGAAACCAGGAAGGTGTTCTTGTTCGCCTTGGGCAGCATCCGGAACTTCACCCACTGCGTCAGGGGAAAGAGCATGGTGATGGCGAAGACGCCGGCCACGGCCGCGAGGAAGAGCTTCCGCCTCCGCGGGTCCTCGAGCAGCGGCTGCAATATCCTCCGGTAGATGCGGTAGACGGTCGTTCCCTCCAGGGGCTGATGCTGTCCGTCATGGCCCTCGCTCTTCATGAGCCGGAAGCTGGCCCAGGGCGTCACGACGAACGCCACGAGCAGCGAGGTGATCATCGCCACCGGCACGTTGAAGGGGATCGGCATCATGTAGGGTCCCATCATCCCGGTCACGAATGCCATGGGGATGAAAGCCAGCACCACCGTGAAGGTCGCCAGGATCGTCGGCATCCCGATCTCGTTCACCGCCAGGACCGCCCCCTGCAGCCGGGACTGCTGCTGCCGCTGGTAGTGCCGGTGGATGTTCTCGACCACCACGATGGCGTCGTCCACCAGCAGGCCGAGCGAGAGGATCAGGGCGAAGAGCGTGATCCGGTTGATCGTCTGGCCCGCAACCATGCCCACGGCCAGAGTGATGAAGAGCGTGAGCGGGATCGCCAGCGCCACGATGGCTGCCTCGCGCCAGCCCAGCGTGAAGTAGAGGAGCACGATGACCACGACGATCGAGACCGCAAGATGGAAGACCAGCTCGTTCACCGCGTCGTTCGCGGTCTTTCCGTCGTTGCGCGTGACCGTGGCGACGATGCCCGGCGGCAGCTGCGCGGCCTTCAGCTCCTCGAACTTCGCCAGGATCTCGTTCGAGATCTCGACGGAGTTCAGCTTCTGACGCTTGGCCAGCGCGAGCGTGACCGCCGGCAGCTCCCTGCCGGCCGCTGCCGCCGCCCCTTCGGCCGGCTGCGCGCCGCCGTGGCCCGCGCCGAAGGCGATGCGTGTCAGCTTCGAGGTCTCCTCGAACCCGTCGCTCACCTCGGCCACGTCGCCGAGATGGACCGGCCGGCCGTTCGCCACGCCCACCACCGCGTTCCGCACGTCCGCGGCGGTGCTGAAGAACCCGCCGGTCTCGATCAGAAGCTTCTTCGTTCCCGCATCGAGGTCGCCCGAGACCAGCTTCGTGTTGGACATCGTGATCGCCCCGGCGATCTGGAGCGGCGAGAGGCCGTAGCCCGCGATGCGGATGGGGTCCAGGACCACGCGGACCTGGCGGCTCCGGCCGCCGATCACCGTCGTAGCGCCCACGCCCGGGACCTTGCGAAGCTCGTCCATCACATGGTCCGCCACGAGGCGGAGCCGGCCGTCATCATAGTTCCTGCCCGGCTCCGGCGAGAGCGTTATGGCCACGATGGGCACGTCGTCCACATCGATGGGCTTCACCAGCGGATGGGAAGCGCCCGCCGGCGCGATGTCCATGTTGGACAGGATCTTGTCGTAGAGCTTGACGAGCGACCGCTCCTTGTCCTCGCCCACATGGAACTTGACCGTCACCACGGAGAGGGAGTTCATCGAGACCGAGTAGACGTCCTCCACGCCCGGGATCTCCCAGAGCTTGGCCTCGAGCCGCTTGGAAATGAGCTCCTCCACCTCCTGTGCCGGCGCGCCGGGCAGCATCACCATGACGTTGGCCGCCGGCACCACGATCTGGGGGTTCTCCTCGCGCGGCGTGAACCAGAGCGCGAAGAGCCCCGCCACCGCCGTGGCAGCCATGAGCAGCACCGTGAGCTGGGAGTCGATGAAGTACTGGGTTATCTTGCCGCTGATATTGAGCTTCATGCGAACATCCTTCTTCTGACAGGATCACAGGATCGACAGGATGGATATTGGCCGACATCTGGATGTTATCCGCTGTTATCCTGCAATCCTGTCGATATGTTTTTTGATGAAGTCGTAAAAAGTCAAAAATCACACAAAATGTCATTCTGAGCGAAGCGAAGAATCTCGGTTTTCCAATATGTTGAGAGACCCTTCGCGTTGCTCAGGGTGACACGTTAGGACTTTTTACGAGGCCGTCTTTTTAAGCCTGGCTAATTCTCCGCCAGCACCAGCGTCCTGCCGTCGATGCGGCCGCTGCGCTGGTCGGCCACCACGCGGTCGCCCGGCCGCAGCCCGGTCAGCACCTCGACCGAGCCGCCGCGCTCCTCGCCGGTCTGCACCATCTGGAAGATCGCCTTGTTCTCCGCGCCGACCACGTAGACGCCCGTCACGCCCGAGAGCCCGATGATCGCATCCCGGGGGACCAGGATGGCCTCGCGCCGGCCGGTGCTGAAGACCGCCCTGCCGTACATGCCGGTGATCAGCCCCTTCTCCGCGGGAACGGCCACCTTGACCACGAAGGAGTGGGTCCGGATGTCCGAGGCGGGCACGACCTGCGCCACCCTTCCGGGGATCTCCTTTCCGGGAAGGGCATCGATCTGCACGCGCACCGGGTCGCCCGGCCGGATATGCAGGATGTCCCGCTCCTTCACCGTGGCCTCGAGCCGCAGATTGCGGTTGTCCTCGATCCTCAGGACCGGCTGGCCGGGCAGGGCCGTCTCTCCGAGGTTGATGCGCTTCTCCACGATCTGGCCGCTGATGGGCGCGGTGATCCGCGTGTAGCTCTCCATGGCCTTCGCGGCCTTCAGCCCTGCCTGGGCGGTCTCGAGGCCGAGCGTCGCATGGTCCATCTCCATCTGGGTGGACGCCTGGGCGTCATAGAGCCCCTTGATCCGGTCGTACTGGAGACGGGCATTGTTGAAGGCCGCCTGGGCCTGGGTCACCTGCGCCGCGATCTCGCCGCTCTCGATCGTGAGCAGCAGCCTGCCCTCCCGGACCTGGTCGCCTTCCTGGACCGTGAGCGAGTCCACGCGCCCCATGACCTTGCTCGAGAGGACCGAGGTGTTCCGGGACGTCAGCGCGCCGACGGCCGTGACCACGGAATCGATCTTCTCCTGCTGGACCGTCACGACCGGCACGACCACCGGCTCGTCCGGCCTCACCGCGTCGGCATGGCCGTTCTCCCCGCCAAGGAGAAGGTACCCGGCCCCGAGCAGCGCGGCGACGCCTGCTGCCGCCATCCCGTACAGGACCTTCCGGTCCATGGTCTTAATTCTGTCCGCGAAGTTCATGCTCTTCTCCCTTTGCGTTCGTTATAGCCCTTATCTCTGATGGGATCGTATAAGACCCTGAATGAACCACTGAGGCACGGAGGGCACGGAGAAAACCTGCTTCCGTCTGATCTGTATTCCTCTGTGTCTCCGTGTCTCCGTGGTCGATGTCGACCTTTTGCGAGCCAACTACCGCTATTGACCGCGCCAATCGGTCTCACAGACCACCCGACGCCAGCTTCAGCTCCGCGTCGGCGATATTGTTGTCATACAGCGCCTGGAGCGCATTAGTCCGCGCCCGGATCAGCGCGTTCTCCGCACCCAGCACGTCCACGAGGGTCGTCATGCCCGCTTCGTACCGCTTCTGGACGATGCGCAGGCCCTCCCGGGCCTCCTGCACCGACGATGCCGTGGTCGCGATCCGGTCATGGGACGACTGGAGCGCATAGTAGGCCTGCCGGACCTGGAGCTGCACCGCCGACCGCATCTGCTCCTGCTGCGCCCGGACCCGGGCCGCGGCGGCCGATGCCTGGCGTACGTTCGAACGGGTCACCAGGCCGTCAAAGAGGCTCCACTGCAGCACGGCCATCACGGCCCAGCTCTTCGCATCATCGCCCCCGAAGCGGTCGCTGTTCCAGTCCACCTGCCCCATGAGGTTCAGGCTCGGGACATACCCGGTCCGCGCCTGGCTCACCCCGGCTTCGGCGTTCCTGCGATGCAGGTCCAGTGCCAGAAGATCGGCGCGGGCCGTGAGCGCCGACCCTGCGACCTGGTCCAGCGGCTGCGCGGCGGTCCGCACGTCCAGGGTCCCGTCGAGCTCATGCAGGCTGTCCTGCGGCACGCCCATGGCGAAGTTCAGGCCGGCAATGGCGAGCCGCACGCCGTTCTCGGAGCGCGTCACCATCTCCCGCACCTCCGCCTCCTGCACCCGTGCGCGCAGCAGGTCGGACTGCAGCACCGCGCCGGCCTGGTACCGGGCCTCGGCGAGCTTCACGTTGGCCCTGCTCGCCTCGAGCGACTGCGTGGCGGCCTGCAGGTGCTCCCGCGCCAGCAGCACGCCGTAGTACGCCCTGATCACGTTGAACGCCGTCTCCTGCCGGCTCCGCTCCCGGCTGCTGACCGCGGCGTCGCGGGCCAGCCGCGCCTGCCGCACGCCGAGGTACTCCTTGCCGCCGTTGAAGACCGGCTGCATGACGCTCAGCCGCGTATTGTAGTTCGACTCCGGCTCCGGATGGTTGATCGCGTCCGGCGCGAAGTCCAGGGGGCTCACGACCTCCTGGTTCAGCTTCGTGCCCAGCGCCATCAGCGGATTGTCCGTCCTGCTCCAGGTCTCGGAGACCGTCACCTTCGGGAGGAAGCCCGAGGAGGACCGCAGCACGCCGGCCCGCGCCTCCTCCACCTGGGCGTCCGCGGCCTTGAGACCCGGGTTGTTCCGGAGCGCGGTCTCCACGGCCTGCTCCAGGGTGAGCGGCGCCTCCGCGTAGGCGGCCGGCGCGACCGCCGGCGCCGGCAGAAGCACCAGCGCGGAGAAGAGGACCGCATATATGATCGTTCGCTTCATCGTTCCGTCGCTCCTATGCCTGCGCCATCTCGCGCTCCTGCGCCATGGCCCAGGAGAGGATGCCGCCTTCGAGGTTCCTGACGTTGTAGCCCTTCTGCGCGAGGAAGGCCGAGGCGAAGGCGCTCCGGTTCCCCACACGGCAGTACACGATGATCTCGCGGTCCCGGGGAACCTCATGGCTGCGGAAGCTCAGCTCCTGCACCGGCAGCAGCAGGGAACCCTCGATGGCATGGGCCAGATGCTCCATGGGCGTCCTGACGTCGAGCAGCAGGAGGTCCTCCTGCCTCGCCAGCTTCTCTCTCAGCTCCTCGGAAGTGATGTTCCGGACATTCCGTGCGTTGAAGAACATGGGGTCCTCCTGAACTCTATCATCAAGAGACGCCGGAACAACGGTCACCGCTGGGGGATCCAGGGGAGGATTTCGGGTAGGCGATGACCGCTGCCCGGCGTTCTGCGGAGTACTGATACATTTCACGTGCCAAACCAATAAGCCGCTAATTAACAATATGATAGAGGCAAAGAGTGGAGAACGTCCATGGGAAGCCCGGAAAGGATTGTCGAAGCGGAAATCGATGAATGTGAGGGAACCTCCCGTTTCTTCAGGAAAAGCGCATCACTGCCGTCCGCGACAAGAATGTCGAAGGAGCGCAGGATATGGTCGATTCGGGCGATGGGAAGCCATTGACAGCAGCGGCAGGGACATGATACTGTTATGCATTCCCGGTTCACGGAGGGTTTTATGCGGATGATGCTGGCGGTCCTTGCTGGGGCCGCGATAGTGCTGCTCGGCGCGGCCGGGCCGGTGACGGCGCAGGAGGCTGCCGCGCAGGAAGAGCTCTTTGACACCGCTTCGGCGGCGGAAGCGATGGAGCGCGGGGTCCATCTGCTGGGATCGAGGAACTACGATGGCGCGATCGATGCTCTCGAGGAGTCGGTGGGCATCGCTCCCACTGCCGAGTCCCTCTACCTGCTGGGATACGCCTACTACATGAAGGGCAGGTCCGGGGACGAGGAGAGCAGGCAGCTGGCCATGGAGAACTTCCGGCAGGCCTATGCCATGAACCCGAACTTCTCGCCGAACCGGTTCGTGACCCCGGAGATCATGACCGCGCCGCAGCCCCCGTCGCCGGCCCAGGACGCCACCCCGGCAGCCGCGGCGCCCGCCTCTGCGCTCGAGCCCGGCGCAGCCGTTCCCCCCGCAGCTCCCCCTGCCCAGCCTGGCCGGTAAGTCTTCTTTCCCGGGCGCACAATAAAAAACCCGGCAGCGGTATGCTGCCGGGGTAGATGTGCTGGTTAAATTTCGGAGAGCCGTGAGCTAACCTAATTTAACGACATTGGTCGCCTGGGGACCTTTCGGGCCGCTGGTCACTTCGAACTCGACCGCTTCGTCCACCTTCAGGCTCTTGAACCCCTCGCCCTGGACGGCCGAGAAGTGGACGAATACATCCTCGCCGTTGTCCTGGGTAATGAAGCCATAGCCCTTGGCATCATTGAACCACTTCACTTTCCCCTTAGCCAAACAGATCTCCTCCTTTGCTGCAGGATCAGGTCAGCTCTACTGCCTGTGCATCGAACGGCATGCAGCCACACATGCGCGCTGAAACACCGGTGCTGCTCATGATTTCACCCTACCAAAAAGGCCGGAACCTGTCAAGCAGAATAACGCGAAAAATAGCAGGAAAACACGGATTTTATTGCCGTCTCCTTCCTGGTCCCTGCTTCCGCTCATAGACCAGGAACTCCAGGGGATAGACATCCGCGGCCTGTTCGCGGCTCACTTCCCGGAACGCGGCAGGCAGCTCGGGAAAGAAGGCATCACCGCTGATCTTCGTATGCACCAGCGTGATGTAGACCCGTTCGGCCAGCGGAAGGGCCTGCCGGAAGACCTCGGCCCCGCCGAGGATGAAGGCCTGTTCCGCATCTCCGCAGGCCGCCAGGGCGGAGCGGAGGTCATGGACCACCACGCAGCCCTCGGCCTCGTACTCCTTCCTGCGGGTGATGACGATGTTCGTCCTGCCGGGAAGGGGCCTGCCGATGCTCTCGAAAGTCCGCCGGCCCATGATGACCGGGTGGCCCATGGTGACGGCGCGGAAGCGCGCAAGGTCCCGGGGGAGATGCCAGGGCAGGCGGTTCTCCCGGCCGATGGCCCGCTCTTCGTCCATGGCGACGATGATGGAGATGATCATGGAAATATCGGGTTCTTTCGCGTCTTAGTTGAGAGCGGGGAAGAGCACCCTTGTAAGATCAATTCAACGCAGCATTGCGCTGCTTTGTTTATGATTTCTCATGATGAAAGACATTTCAGCGTTAATCTTAGTTTCATCATAGCTTTTCAGCGTTGAAAGCTTTCGCTACCCGGTCTTCGGCTTTATGCCGTTCCCAGGAGGTACGTTCTCCGCTTCGCCTCCGGGAACCGCTCGATGGCATAGCGCAGCATGGTGCGGGGCATGCGGCGGTAATGCTTCCGGAGGAACCCCTTCAGCACCTCCAGATCCCGCTTTCCCACCTCCCGCAGCATCCAGCCCGCGGCCTTGTGCATCAGGTCCTCCTCGTCGTTCAGCAGGGCCTCGGCCAGCAGCAGCGCGTCGCGGAAGTCGTCCTGGCGGATGAAATGGAAGGTGGCAAGAACGGCGATCCGCCGCTCCCAGAGGTTCTCGGACCGCACCATGCGGTAGAGCGGCCGGCGGGTCCGCTGCTCCAGGAAGGGGCCGACGATCTTCGGCGCCGTGAGGTCCACGAGGTCCCAGTTGTTGATCGCGCGGAGGTTCCTGAGGTAGAGGGTGTAGATCATCCGGCGCAGGGCATCGCTGCCGGCCTCGAACTTCCCAACCAGGATGAGGAGGGCCAGCAGCCGCTCCTCGTGCCAGGGAGAACGCAGCAGCTTCCGCACCTCGGAGAGCGGTGCGTCCTTGTACTCCTTCGCCACCGAGCGGATGTAAGGCGCCATCACGCCCAGGAACCGGTCCCCTTCGCCGTACTCGCCCGGCCCGGTCTTGAAGAATCCCTGGAGGAGCCGCGCTTTCACCGGACTGGCGAAGTGGCGGAGCCGCTGCTGCATGGCGCGCGAGGTAAGGGACGCTCCCCGTCTGCGCAGGGTCATGGGTGTATCACCTCGACGGCCTCGCAGTCCCTGAAATGCTTCCGGTCGAACGTGTAGATCGCGCGTGCGCCGGATGTCTGTGCATAGGCTGCCACCCAGGCGTCTATGAAATCGACCGCTGTGGCTCCATACAGTCCGACGGCGCGCGTAACCAGTCCCCGCTCGCCGACATCAAGACCGGCCGTATGCAGAATGGCGTTCAAGAGCGATACGATCTCGGACCGTTCAAGCTTGTAGAAGCTCTGCAGCACCCAGACAAGCTCGGCGATGACCACGGAGGGAACCAGCAGCCTGACCTCTCCCTTGCCGGCCCGCACCAGGAGCCGCCGCACGGCGCCGGCCTTCACGGCATCGTCCCCGGTCAGATAGCGGACGAGCAGATTGGTATCGATGACCGCAAGCTCACGACCTTCCACGCTTCCCCGCCTTTTTCCCTCTGTATTCCCGCGCGGTCTCCCTGGCCGCATCCGCGCCGGCGGCCTTCACACGGCCCTTGAGATAACCCTGGTAGTCCAAAAGACTGTCCGCCGACTTGATCACGATCTTCTCATCCTCCTGTTCGAACACAACCACGCCGCCCTCTTTCACCTGCAGGAGGTCGCGGACCTTCTTGGGCAGCGTTATCTGGCCCTTGGAGGTTATTTTCGCCGCGACGGTCATTGCGCCCCTCCTTACCCTGCTTGATCTCCTTACATCCATGATACCCAAGGAACTGCCGGAACGCAAGCCCGACAACGGCCGATCACAGGGTCATCACAACGAGTTCATGCCCGTTCAGCTCGCGGTAGAGCGCGTCGAGCTGCGCCCGGTCCGTGGCAATGAAGGTGGCGGTGATCGAGAGGTACTTCCCTCCGCCGCTCGTACGGACGGAATACTCCACCGGCGCCCCGGCCAGGCGCCTGCGGATGATCTCGCGCATGGCCTGCTCGAAGGCCCCGGTGTTCCGGCCCATGACCTTGAGCGGGAAGGAACAGGGGAAGGTGAGATGCGTATCGGTCTTGGTCATCGGCCTGATCAATGCAGGGAGGAACGGTAAGATGCGCCGAGCCGGCGGTTTGAACGACCACCCATCTGCCGGAGATCCATCTACACGGACAGCCACGAGTTCTCGAACAGGACGTTCCCTACTCAAAGCGCAGGACCGGCCAGCGGTCCCGCGCCCCTTCCGCGGCATACGGCGATGCGCTACTTCTTCCTGAAGATCCGCTCCAGGAACTTTTTCATATCCTCCCAGGACTGCTTGTCCGCCTTGGCGTTGTACGCCAGCGGGAGCCCGAACTTCTTCCCCAGCTCCGTGGCGTCCGGATTCGTGAAGGCGTGCACCGCGCCGGGGTAGCTGATGAACTTGAAATCCGCCTTGGCGTCCTTCATCTCCTTCTTGAAGGCCTCGACCGCCTCGGGCGCGACGAACTTGTCGTCCGCGCCGTGGTAGACCCGGATCCCGGCCTTCACCGCGCCTGCCTGGGCCGGCTCCACCGCCTGCAGGCTGCCGTGGAAGCTCGCCACGCCCTTGAGGTCAGCGCCCTGCCGGGCCATGTTCAGCACGATGCCCCCGCCGAAACAGTACCCGACGGCCGCGATCCGCCCGGGGTCCACCTTGGGCTGCTTCTTCAGGAACTCCAGCGCCGCGTTAAACCGCTCCCTGGCCACGGAGAAGTCCTTCATGACCGCTGAGGAGAACTTGGCCGCATCGTCGGGGTGGTCGGCCGTCCTGCCCTCGCCGTACATGTCCACCGCCAGGGCGGTATAGCCCAGCTTGGCCAGCATCCTGGCGCGCTTGCGCGCGTACTCATTGTGGCCCCACCATTCATGGACCACCAGCACGCCGGGCCGCTTGCCCACCATGCTCTCGTTCCGCGCCAGGTAGCCCTTCAGCACCGTATCGCCGCCGCGGTACTCCACCTCCCTGCCTACGATCTTCGCGTCCGCGCCGCCGGGGATGAGGGAGAGCAGCGCCGCTGCGGCCGTCACAGCGAGAACAAATGGTCTCATGGCTTCCTCCTTGCCGCAGGACCGTCGGCAGCCGCGCGCGAACGCAGTGCTGCGCGCGGGGCATGCTCGGTCCGTCCGGGGATGCCTCTATTGTATCAGAAGCGCGGACGGGTCGGCGGGGATCAGCGGTTGCGCTCCTTCACCGTCCGCTCGACCTCCCGCTTCGACTCCTTCTCCCGGATGGTCTCCCGCTTGTCGTGGGCCTTCTTTCCCCGGCAGAGCCCGACCTGCACCTTGGCCCTGCCGCGGGTGAAGTAGATCTTGAGGGGGATGAGGGTATAGCCCTTCTGGGACATCTTGCCCAGGATCTTCCGGATCTCCTCCTTGTGGAGCAGCAGCTTGCGCGTCCGGAGCGGCTCGTGGTTCATGATGTTCCCGTGCGGGTAGGGGCTGATGGTGGCATTGAAGAGGAAGGCCTCCTCGTTCCGCACCTGCACGTAGCTGTCCGAGAGGTTCGCCAGCCCCGAGCGGAGGGACTTCACCTCGGTGCCCTTGAGCGACAGCCCGGCCTCGATGCTCTCCTCGACGTAGTAGTCGTGGAACGCCTTCCGGTTCGTGGTGACGGTGGTATCTTCCTTCTTCTCGGCCATACTATGAGGAAAAGAGCTCGTCCAAGGTATAGAGCCGGGTCTTCTTCGCGCGCAAATCACGAAGGCCTTTTCGTATGTCGCGCATAAGCAACCCGTCCGAAGCAACCAGAGCGGTCTCCCGGAGACTTTCGTATTCCGTGTAGCTCATCAACACAGCAGCGGGAACTCCGCGCTTAGTAATGACGATGGGCTTGCATTTTCCCTGAGTTATATTGATAAAACGGCCAAGATTGGTTCTCGCATTTGAAATTGATACACGCATACAACCTCCCAATCACAACATCAGGGTAGCATCGCCATCAGATCTTTAGCAGTCGCCTGAGGGCTATCGGTCGCAAACAATACGGCGCCGCAGGCGTCTGCGCCAGCACCTCCTCCCGCGACATCTTCCCGTCATAGACAAGCCGGTATTCCTTCCCGATCTCCGGCACACGACCGCTGTCGGGAAACAACTTTCCCCGCCACTTTTCGGGAAGTTGTTCGCCGACTTCCAATAGTCGCATCAATTCACGCTTGTCGTTATCATTAAGCGTCATATCGTTTTCTGCTTCTTTTCGAGATTCACCAATCCTGATATCTTCTTTTCAAGCGCAATAAAGTCCCTATAGGCTTCCTGAACCGCGTTGGCATGACTTCCGATGGCTCCGTCAGCCGGAGTCAGCTTGAAGATCGGCTTTCTGTATTCCTGCGCCATGGGGATAAGGCTTCTATAATGTTTGACCGTCGCCAGGCACAAAGGATCGTTTTCTAATTTGATATTCATCCCGGGTTCGTTCAAAACGCTCTCGCGGTAAACGGCCGGAATGCGGTTTACCCACTTGTCATACGCTTTGACCGGTCTGTTCAGACGTACGCTGTGCTGCTGGCAAAGATATCCTGCCGGCTTCATCTCCCCTTTTGGCAAATCAAACTCCGGCTTATGCCAGTTATCCACACGCTTCTTCCAGAGACTTCGCCATGTTCGCAGCGTCGGGCCGAGGTTCTTCAAACCTTGCAATGAGAACAAATCCGCGCCCAGAGGAATGATAACGTGATCCGTGGCTATCAGCGCTGAACGATTTATGGCGCCGAGATTCGGCCCGACATCCACCAGAAGGACATCCGCTTCCACCTTCTTGGCCGCCATCTGCATTACCTGCCAGAATGCCGTGAGTATCCTGAAGGGCCGGTAGAGGTTATTGTCTCCCATGCTTGCGGGCCATACCTCGGCAAGCGTTTCCTCGAAGCTCGACAGCGCAACATCGCCCGGCAGCAAATAGAGGTCTGTTGTAATTCTTTGGAGAACCGGTTCCAAGAGGTCGCCCACGCTTGTCAAAGGCTGGATAGCCCGAAAGATAGTATTTGGCTG
>CAZTXN010000007.1:34263-35514 GCA_964617655.1 uncultured Nitrospiraceae bacterium
CGCTGCACAAAACCGTAAACTTTCATGGCGTCGGCTATATTCGGATTGCGATAATCCGTAAACCCGGGGCGGCCGAAATTCTCGGCAGTGACTTCGCCGAACGGCCCGCCGGGGCTGATGATTTCGATCCGGTCGTTGAACCAGTATATTCGCACCGGAGAATGCGTGCCTTCATACGTTCTGTGCATAACGGCATTCCGGACGATCTGCTGCAATGCAGGCATCGGATAGTCCGGACTTCTCTTCTCGACGCGGGCGGATGTCAAATCCACACCGGTTCGATTATGCGCATCCAGCTTATCGTCGATTCTCCGCAGAAGCTGAGCAAGCGAACCCGAGACGGACTCTTCGTCCGCAACAGGATCGGACAACTCTGTCCCGTTGACACGCAGAAATTGGATATATGCTCCGGGGATATAATCCTGAGGTCTGTCGCCAAGCACTAGCAATCCGAGGACTGTCGGCGTGGGCTCGCTCACCGATGCTATCATGCCGCATGAAGCAAGTCGCTCTTCATAAGAACGCTCATTTGCCTCCAAAACATCTGCTGCAAACGCATTTGGCAAGTATTCCTGCTCAAATCGAAGCCTATTCAAAACTGCGAGCGTTGCGCTTGGAATAGGATATATATCGAACGGAATGTCCTTATGCCGACGTTTCTCATTCAGAATTCTTTCATCCTGCACGGTTGCTATTCCCCTGCGCGGACCGAGGCGAATCCATATCCTCCCCCGATAGCGTACAGGGGGCGCATCGGAGGGCTGAACGGTTACAATCGCCATATCGCTGTTCTTTAATCTTCTCTTTTCTACCGTGATTGTCGGGGGCGGCAATATGTTGCCGTCGGTTTTTATGTCGGCCAAGGTCAAGAGAAGCTCGTCGGTAATCGATAAGTTCATTGGTGAACCGTCATTTTTCACGCCAACAAAAAGAACTCCGGGTTTCTTATGATCGGGCAGATCATTTGCGAATGCGCATGCCGCCTGTCTGCCCTTTTCCGGAGCATCGCCACCCCAACTTTCCTTACGTTCCGCCAGATCTGATTCCAGATCGTTCAAGAGCCCTTCCAGCTCGGCGTTGGTATAGGTCATTTTTCGTCTCATAACGTGACTCCTCGTTGACAAGCACTTAAGAATCGAAGCGGAACAGCGACTTCAAACCATTGCCTCGGCTGAAAGGGATTACCTTGTCGTATTGCAGCCTGCCGACTACGCTTCCGGGTGCGATGCCGATCTTTTTCGCAAACCGGCT
>CAZTXN010000008.1:0-10817 GCA_964617655.1 uncultured Nitrospiraceae bacterium
CTTGCTGTTCGGCTAATGGTTCCTCCCATCAAGGTCCATAGAGGACTTGCACCTCAAGTCGCCGGTCAGGAACCACCCTGACCGGCCTGTACCGCAGTACAGAGCGTCATGCCTGGCATACCAAAAAAGAACCGCCCCGGCAGGACCGGGGCGGGGTCGGGTCGTTGGCAACATCCCTGCAGCGGGAACCCGACACAGGGAAAAAGCGGACAGGATCAACTGCGTCTCGCGCAAAGCCGCCAAGCACGCGAAGGAACTCGATGGCAGAAGATTAAGAAACGTCGCAGGTTGGTGAAGCGCAGCGCGACCCAACAGCTGCTGTTGGGTTTCACTTCGTTCAACCCAACCTACCCGACCTGAAGGGGAGAGACAGGTATTCACCCTCCCCCAACCCCTCCCCCTTTGACGGGGGAGGCTGGGCGGGGTCAGCCCTTCGCGAGCGCCTGCTCGAGGTCCGCGATGAGGTCCCCCACGTCCTCGAGCCCCAGGGCGAGCCGGACGAGGTTGTCGGACATGCCGATCCGCCGGCGGTAGTCCTCGGGATAATCGAAGAAGGACATCATCCACATCTGGGTCACGAGGCTCTCGCTCCCGCCGAGGCTGGGCGTGATGAGGAAGAGCTCGAGGGCGTCGATGAACCTCCGCGTGGCCGCATCGTCCCCCTTCAGCAGGAAGGTGACCACGCTGCCGAACCCCTGCATCTGCGCCTTCGCGATGGCATGGTCCGGGTGGGACGGCAGGCCGGGGTACCAGACCTTCTCGACCCGGGGGTGCGCCTCGAGCATCTTCGCGATGGCCAGCCCGGCCTCGTTGTGGTGCTTCATGCGCAGGCCGAAGGTCTTGAGCCCCCGCTCCAGCAGGAAGGCGGTGAGCGGGCCGGGGGTCGCGCCGATCATGCGCTGCATGCGGTAGACATCGTTCATCAGCTTGTCGGACCCCAGGGCAGCGCCGGCCAGCAGGTCGTTGTGGCCGCCCAGGTACTTGGTGGCCGAGTGGATCACCACGTCCACGCCCAGGTCCAGCGGCCGGATATTGAAGGGCGTGGCGAGCGTGGCGTCGATGATCGTCATCACGTTATGCTTCTTCGCGACCGTCACGACCGCCGGCAGGTCCAGGCAGCGCAGGTAGGGGTTCGTGGGCGACTCGGTGAAGATGATGTTCGTGTTCGGCCGGATGGCCTTCTCGATGGCCTCGGCAGTGGGCTCGGCCATCGAGACCTGCATGCCGAACTCGGCCAGCAGGTTCGCGGCGAAGTCGCGCGTCTGGCGGTAGCAGTCCGTCGTGAAGATGATGTGGCCGTCCCGGCGCATGAAGGTCATGATGGTCAGGATGACCGCGGCCATGCCGGTGGAGAAGAGCACCGCGCGCTCGGCGCCCTCGACCGCAGCCAGCTTCCGCTCGCACTCGGTCTGGGTCGGGTTCCCGTAGCGGCCGTACTCATGCTCGCGGATGACCTTCCCCTCGCTCTTGGCCTTCATGAAGTCGTAGACTTCCTGGGTGGTGTTGAAATAGTAGTTCGACGTATGCACGATCGGCGTGGACACGGCGAAATGCGCGTGCTCCACGCGGTCGCGGCCGTGGATGCCGAGCGTGGCGGCCTTCCAGTTCCTGGGGTCTGACGGTCTCTTAGCCATTCGCGATTCTCCTCTTCTTCAGCGCCTGCTGCAGCGCTTCCTTCACGGCATCCACGGTGGGTGGAAGCTCGATGGGCCTGTTGGCATGGGTGCAGGGGAAGTCCAGCTTCCCCTCGTGGTACTGGACCTTGAAGTCCGTGAACTTCAGGCCGTGGGCAGTGGAGATGACCACCACGTGCTCGGCCCGGTCGATCTTTCCGGCCTTGAGCAGCTTGATGAGCGCCGCCAGGGCCACGCCGGTGTGCGGGCAGTTGAACATGCCGGTGGTATCGCCCAGTGCCGCGGCGTCGGCCAGTTCCTGCTCCGTGGCGTCCACCACCACGCCGTTGAACTGCTTCAGCGTCCGGATCGCCTTCTCGATGCTCACCGGGTTCCCGATCTGGATGGCGCTGGCCAGGGTCCTCTGGGCCTGCATGGGCTCGAAGGACGCGAAGTCCTTGAGGTACGACCGGTAGAGCGGGTTCGCCCGCTCCGCCTGGGCCACGACGATGCGCGGCAGCGTGTTGATGAGCCCCAGGTCGCGCATCATCAGGAGGCCGCTGCCGAGGGCCGAGACGTTCCCGAGATTGCCGCCGGGGATGATGATCACGTCCGGCACGTCCCAGTCGAACTGCTGCACGATCTCGATGCCCACGGTCTTCTGGCCCTCGATGCGCAGCGAGTTCATGGAGTTGGCGAGGTAGATCGTCTCGTCCTTCGTGATCTCCTGGACCACGCGCATGCAGCCGTCGAAGTCCGTGTCGAGCGAGAGCACCAGCGCGCCGTTCGCGATGGGCTGGACGAGCTGGGCGATCGAGATCTTGCCCTTGGGCAGCAGCACGATGGACTGGATGCCGGCGGCCGCGCAGTAGACCGCCAGGGCGGCCGAGGTGTCGCCCGTGGAGGCGCAGGCCACGGCCTGGATGGGCGCGCCGTCGCTGATCATCTGCTTCACCTGCGAGACCAGCACCGTCATGCCCAGGTCCTTGAAGGACCCGCTGTGCGAGTTGCCGCAGAGCTTGATCCAGAGGTTGTCCAGGCCGATCATCCTGCCGAACCGCTCGGCCCAGAAAAGGTTCGTGGCGCCCTCGTAGAGGGAGACCACGTTGTCGTTCTGCAGCTGGGGCAGGACCCATTCTTTCTTGCCCCAGATGCCCGAGCCGAAGGGCCACTCCGTGGACTTGTACCGGTCCTCGAAGAGCTTCATCCAGGCCTTGGCGCTCCGGTGCGCCAGGGCCTTCATGTCGTGCCGGACCTCCAGGAGGGACTCGCAGGTCCTGCACCGGTAGATCACGGTGCTGAGCGGATAGGTCTCCCCGCACTGCTCGTTGATGCACTGGAACCATGCGCGGTATTGCATAGGCATCCTTTCCCCGATGGTCTCGCCTGCGGCCGCCGCTCGGGCCGCGACCGGACCGCCGCCCGCCCGTGCGGAGACAGGCATACTATAATACTGGCCCTGAAAAATCAAGGGAACATGCGGGTCGAGGCCGGGACAACAGCGGCGAGAACTTCCAGAGTACCTGCGCACAGAAAAAAAGGGCCGCGGTCTCCCGCGGCCCGGCATGGCGGCTGTCCCAGAGCGCCGACCATACACCTGAGATGGTCCTCTCGTCAGAGAGAAAGGGGTTGTGAGGGTATGCCAAGATCCGCCCGGCCGCCGCAGCGGCGCATCGGGCCTACCGCGCGTCGAGATTGAAGGTCGCGCTCGACTCGTTGCCCGCGGCGTCGGTCACGGTCACCTCGACCTTCCAGACGCCCTCCATGGGGATGTTCGCCGTGAACGAGTACGCATCGCCCTTCCTCGCCGGTTCGACGGCATATTCCATGGGCGCCATGCCCGGCATGGGCGGCATGAAGTAGCGGACCTTCAGCTTTGCGTCCGTAGCCGGCTTCTTGGCCTTGTCAGCGACCTCGATCGAGATCGCGTTGTCGCCCTTGATCAGCGGGTATTTCTCGGCCTTCAGCGTCACCGTGTTCCCTCCCACCGACTTCTGCGACTCATAGCCCTTGGACCAGAAGAAGCCGGGCAGGACCGAGACCGCCAGGATGATGAGCAGCGCCTTCGAGATGCCTCTGAACATGTGTTCCTCCTTGAGCATGGATGGGATCATTGCGTTTGGCCGGATATTCTGCAGGAACCATACCAGCCTTCCGGCAACTCATGCCGCGCACATCTGCTTGGAATCATGAAGAATATGCCCGCATCACGAAGACACTGATGAGGCTCTTGCTTCTCCGCGCTGGAGCATTTGCTACAGGGGGCAGGTGGTATACTTGAAAGAGATGCCGGAAAGGGGGTGAGGAGCATGAAGAAGGCAGCAGAGAGGACCGAAGGACGAAAGACGGCACGGACGAAGGCCGCCGGGAAGGCGGCGCCGGCCCGGGAGACGCTGACCGAAGCGTATGAAGTGCGGGCCTTCCGGGACGAATCGGAGGAGCAGGCGCCGCAGAGATACGATGCACCCCCCATCGCCCGGGCGGAGACCGGCGACTTCCAGCGGATCAAGGCCTCGGCCAAGGGCCATGGCGAGCAGACCGTGCTGCCTGACGACTGCCAGTTCGGCGACAATGACCTGTGCTATGTCGAGACCTGACCTGTTCCCGGAGCGCCGAAGGGGAGCGCGTTCCTCGCACCCTGCCGGCGCTCCCGCGCCGTTCCCTATCCCGCCCGCTCCCGCGCAGCGAACCACTCATCGGTCTCCATGTCATGCCGCAGCCGGTATTCCCGGCCGTCGCTCCCCAGGGCGATGAAGAACCGCCGGCGCGCGCGGGTCCGCAGGTCCTCCTCGATCCGCGTGGCATGCAGCCGGAGGACATCGATCACCGCGCCTTCGAAGGCGAAGGACGCCGGCCGCTCGTTCGCCCGATGGCCGCTGTAGGCGGTCACGGTGCAGGGTTCGAATACCGGAGGAAAGGACATGGTCTCAGCTTTCGTTCAGAGCACATAGCGGATGATGGCAACGAACTGCGCCGCGCTGCCGGCCAGCACGAAGAGATGCCAGATGCCGTGGCCGTGGGGCACGCGGCGGTCGAGCAGGAAGAAAAGGATTCCCGCGGTATAGAGCAGCCCGCCCGCGAGCAGCCAGGCGAACCCCGCGCCGGGCAGGACCTCCAGGAGCGGTTTGATCAGGACGACCGAGAGCCATCCCATGGTGACATAGAGCAGGATGGGGACGATACGCAGGCGGTCGCGGTGAAGGGCGTCGATCGTGATGCCCAGCGCGGCCAGTCCCCAGATGACGCCGAATACCGTCCAGCCCAGGGCCCCGCGCAGCGTCACCAGGGTGAAGGGCGTATAGGTCCCCGCGATCAGCAGGTAGATGGCGCCGTGGTCGAGCTTCTGCAGCACTTTCTTTGCCCGCCCCCGGACGCTGTGGTAGAGGGTCGATGCCAGGTAGAGCAGCACCAGGGTCGCGCCGTAGACGCTGAAGCTCACGATCTTCCAGGGGTCCCCCTGGAGCGACGCGAGCACGACGAGGACCGCCGTCCCGGCCGTTGCCGCTGCCGCGCCTGCCAGGTGGGTGAAGCTGTTCAGCCGTTCCCCTGCGTACATTTCCCCTCCCCCTCCGTTCAGGCGACCCCGCCCCGGAGCGCCGTCTCCGGCCCGGAGGGAGCGCTGTCAGCGCTGAAATGCTCCAGGATGAAGGCCCGGAACAGCGCACTGTCCTCCGGCGCGACCTTCGGGAACTTCATCCCCATGCCCGGCTCCGAGAACGGCCCGTCCTCGAAGGCAACGCCATAGAGCACCGCTGCTTCGAGGACGACCGTTCGGTCCCAGACCTCGAACTCCACCGCGGCCCGGGACCCTGCCGGGAGAGGAGCGAGGGTGCGGAAGAAGAGCCCGTACTGCGAGAGCACGGTGACATAGCCTTCCCCCTCCTCCCCTTCCGTCCGCACCACCGCCGGCAGGGCGGTGGCGATCCTGATGTTCCTGCGTGTGCCCTTCTCGATCACCGTCTGGATGACCGAGAAGACCGACTCCGCGTTCAGCGGTTTGCGCAGCAGGCCGGAAAGCTCCCCCTGCCGCTCCCTCCGCTCCAGCTCCCGGTCCGGGCCGTCGGCCACCAGCACCAGCGGCACGTCACGGAACCTCGCATCAGCGGTGAGCCGCGTCCGAAGGTCCGTCCCGAGGTCCCCTGCCTCGGCGAAGACCGCCACGGCCGGGGCCACACAGAGGAAGTCGGTCCCCTCCCGGACCGTGCCGGCGGTCGCCACCGTGTACCCGAACCGCTGGAGCAGCATACCCATGGTGAAGCGCTCGTTCACGTCCGGGTCCACCACCAGGAGATAGCGTGTTCTGCCGATGTACTGGACGGTCTCGTTCATGGCAGGCCCTTCTCAGGAGGGGACGCAGCGTCCCCTGCTGGACACCAGTCTACCGCTTTGCGCGGACGATGGCAACGGGGCATCCTGCCGGGCGCACATAAAAAAACGGGACAGCTTCCGCTGTCCCGCCGGGGTCCGTGCTCCTCCTGGTCCAGGCTACTTCCCGGGATCCCTGCCTGCCTGCTTCTCCCGGCCGGCCTTCCTCTTCTTCCTTCCCGCCAGGTATGCCTCGATGGGCCTCCAGCCGAAGGAGAGGCTGCTACCTGCCGCGTTCGCCAGGCCCTCCCCCAGTTTCCGGACCACCAGGCTGACCGCCATGGCGATGCCGATGAAGGGAAGAAAGACCGCGAATACCAGCCCGAGCAGCGGACCGGCTGCCGCGGCCAGGGCTGCGGGAGCCTTGAGGTACCGGGCGTCCTGCCCGCCGGGAAGCACGCTGTCATGCACCAGGTCCACCCGCTCGCCGTTCATCAGGTTCCAGTAGGTGCCTGCCGTTGCCTTCATTCCGCCCTTGGTAATCATCTCCGTTCCCTCCTTTCGGTTCCTCGTTTCTTCTTGGCTTGAGGATACTTCAGAAGGGAACGAATGAAAATCCGCATCATTTCCTAGGGCAGGGGGTAAATGTTCCTAAGAAGAAAGTAGTATTTACCCTGTTCGCAGGGTCCGCTGATGGCCGTGAGCCGCGACGCGGCTCAGGAGGAACTTCAGGTCGGCCCGCACCGGAGGCTGCAGGCCCGCTCCGCTGCCGCGCGCTCCTCCTCCGGCAGATGGCACTTCTTGTATTTCCTGCCGCTGCCGCACCAGCACGGCTCGTTCCTGTCCGGCCGGACGGCCGGCGGTCCGCCATCTTCGGACTTGACCGCCTGTCGCAGTCTATCGAAGATCCCCATGGTATCGTTCCTTCTTCACTGGCAGCGCGGTCCCGGCCCTCCTGCCGGCCGTCAGGCCCCGCTCCGGCCGGACCTGAAGCGATCGATCTCCGCCTGGAGCGAATCGTCATGCTGGACCCCGTCGAGCTTGGCCCGGGTCATGTCCGTTCTGCGCACCCGCGCGTTCCGCAGATCCGCGTTCGTCAGGTCCGCTGCCGTGAAGGTCGCGTCGATGACATCGGCGCCGTCGAGCTTCGCGCCTGCCAGGTTCGCCGCGGCCAGGTCCGTTCCAAGGAGGTTGGCCCGCGTCAGGTCGCACCCTGACAGGTCCGCGGCAGTGAGGCTCGTACCCCGGCAGTGGACCTTCCGCATGACCGCTCCCTGGAAGCCCGCGCCGCCGCCGTCTGCCATCTGGAGGTTCGCGCCCGAGAGGTCCGCGCCCCTGAAGCTGCTGCCGGCGAACCGCGAGGCCGTCAGGTCGGCATTGCGCAGCACCGCCCCGCCAAGGTCGGCGCAGAGGATGTTCGCATAGGTCAGGTCCGCTCCCTCGAGGTTCGCCTGCCGGAAGGAGCCGCCGGTGAAGTTGGAGCTCCCGAGGTTCGCCTTCGAGAGGTCGCAGCCGTCGAAGCTCGACCCGCTCAGGTTCGCGCTGCTCAGATTCGCGCCGGCGAGGTTCGATCCGTTGAAGCGGATCCCGATCATCTCCATGTTGCTCAGGTTCGCGCCCGAGAGGTCCGCGCCCTCCGCGGTCCCGCCCGACCGGGCGATCCACCGGATGTCCGCCTTGCCGATCTTCCGCATGCCTGCTCCCGTTCCGCCGCGGCCCCCGCGCCGGCCCCCTAGACCTGCCACATCATGGCCTCGAAATCATCGGTCGGCGCCTTCACATGGATGAAGCCGCGGTAGGGCCACTTCTCCACCTCGGCGCCCCTGCGCTCCACGATGAGAAAGAACTGGATGTCCCCGTTCTGCGGAACGCCCAGCAGGTTGAAGGGGATGGCAAGCTCGATGATCTCGCCGGCCGCGACGCTCTCGATCCCGGCGAACCGCCTCCGGTCCCCGTTCTCTCCCCGGAAGAGGCCCGCCACGGCGCGCGGCTCCCCGCGCCGGACCCGGATCTCCGCGTCGATGCCCTTGGGCGCCAGGAAGTTCACGTAGAACGCCAGGTCCTCGATCCCCTCCTCCTGCAGGTCCAGCGTGGTGTCCAGCCGCAGGTAGAGCTTCTGGAGGTCGAAGCCGTAGTAGATGTCGCTCACGACCGACTCCCCGCGGTGCATGGCGCCGCCGCCCCGGGCCACGTCGTACCGGCCGGCGGAGAGCCATTCGAAGTAGTTCGTGACGCGGCCGTCGATGACCGGCGAGATGAGCGAGGTGAGCTCCACCGTGGGCCGGGCCTCGCGGTCCTCGCGCAGGATCGGCACGCGGAGCTCGTCCGGCACATCCAGGCCCAGGATGCGGTAGACGTTCATGAGATGGGTCCGGAAAAGGAGGTCAAACTCCGCGTCGTTCTCGGAATAATGGTCGTCGCCGTACCACCAGCACCAGTCGCTGCCCTCGGCGATGTAGATCTCCTCCCAGGCACGGGCGAGCTGTTCGCTCTCGCCGTTCTGCTCGCCGTGATGCACGAGCGCCTCGCGCGTCCGGCCCAGCAGGTCCCAGGCGCGGTTGTCTTCTTCATGGCCGATCCAGATGCGGAAGTTCGCATAGATCCAGGACCCGGCGTGCAGCCGGGGAAGACGGTCCGTCGCCGGATGCTCCCGCAGGTACTCTCCTACCGTGACGCACCGCAGCCCCTGCTCCCTGCTCAGCCGCTCATAGAGATAGAGGAAGAAGTCCCGGCCGTCGTTGCGGTAGTGCTCCCAGGCGTTCTCCCCGTCCAGGATGATCGACACCAGGTGCGGCCGGTTCCCCACGGTCTTCCGGATCCGGTGCAGCCGGTCGATGAGGTCGTGCGCCGCGCTCTTGGGGTCCCACTTGGAGTAGACGAAACCGAGCAGGTCCGACAGGGTGTGGTCGCGAAAGACGATGGAGACGGACCGGTCGCCCGTGCCGGCGCGGTAGGGCTTGTAGAGCAGGCCGGGATTCTTCAGCAACCCGGCGGCATCGCGGTCCAGGGATGCTCCCAGCGTGCGCGCCAGGACCCCCTCGTCCGTGCCGATCCACTGGACCCCCGCGTCGGCAAGGAGCGGGACGATCTCCTCGGCCACCGAGCCTTCGGCCGGCCACATGCCGGCCGGCCGGCTGCCGAAGAACCGCTCGTGGTAGGCCAGGGCGCGCTCCACCTGGACCTTCGCGTCCTCAGGATGGCTGAACCGGTCGCGGGGCAGTGCGATGTCCGGCGTTGCAACGCGCGCAAGGTCGGTATCGCACAGGAGCGGCAGGATGGGATGGTAGAACGGCGTGGTCGTGAGCTCGATCCTCCCCTCGTCCGCGAGCCGACGGTACTCAGGGATGATCATCGCCATCACCTCGCGCTGCTTCCCGACCAGGAGCAGCTTCTCCTCCTCGGTGAAGCCTGAGCCCTTCGCGATCAGCGACCGCAACATCTGATCGTTCTGTTTGAAGAACGGATCGAACCAGGCGAGGTTGAACCAGACCTGCAGGTCCCGGTAGTCCTGGACCGTGAAGTACCGCGCCACCTGCTCCAGGTCCCGGGGCGCGACGCTCCTGCCGCGCCGCTCCAACAGCGACCAGTAGGCCGGATAGGGCCGGATCATCGTGTCCCAGTTGGCCATGAAGGAATTGCGGAGCAGGAACTTCCGCTCCTCCAGGTCGAGGTCGGATGCGGGCTTGATGGTCAGGTCCAGGAACCGGTCGCTGACATGGTTGTCCGCGTAGTCCTGGATCTGCTTGAGGAGCGAGGGAACGAGGTTGAAGGTCTGGCGTATGGCCGGGAAGTCCTGCAGCAGCGCCGGCATGTCGTAATAGTCCTTGATCCCGTGCATCCGCACCCACGGAAGGATGTAGGTGCCGGTCAGGTCGTCCTTGTAGTATGGCTGGTGCATGTGCCATACGAAGGCTATGGAAAGAGGATGATCGGACATGCCGTGCGCCGCCGGGAACGCTGTGACAGGGAGATATGATACCGAAGGCCGCGGGACCTTGTCAAACGGAAAGTCGGGTATGCCGGCGCTTCAGGGGGAGTCCGGTCCGGCCTGCGGCGCCGCCGGCACCGGCGGGAAGTCCCCGGCGATCATCCGCGCCAGGGCGGCCGCCTCGCGCGCCAAGTGGATGCCGAGCGCCCTGGTCAGCAGGCGCGAGCCCAGACCGAGCGCGAGGGATTCCTGGACGTTCCGTCCCGCCTCGATATGCTCGATGGTGACCCAGGGCGCATCCGCATCGCGGGGATCGCTCAGCCGGCCGAGCGCCGTGGCGGCGTCGCCCGCCCTTCCCGCCATGACCAGCTCGCTCCTGACGCCGAGGCCGCGCTCCCAGATGACCGACCCGGTGGACGCGCTTACCAGGCGGAACCGCGCCCGGACCTTCCGGACATTGTAAGCGCCCAGGGTCGTCTCCTGGAAGTCCATCAGCACGCCAAACAGGAGCGCATCGACGTTCAACGCCTCCCCGAGCCGCTGCGGATCGACCCCCTCGGCCTGCCCCCCGATCGTAACGCCGAACCCGTCCCGGAGGACGGCATCCGCGGCGCCGAGGTCCCGCACCGCGACGCCCCGGTCAGCGAGCGCCTTTGCCATCTTATCGCGGACCACGGCCGGCCCGTCGACATCGTTCGTATCGTTCTGGAGGGGGAGCAGCGCCACGGAACGCCGCTCGGTCACATCGGGGACCTCGGGCCGCGGCAGGGAGGCGCAAGCGGCAAGGAGCAGCATGGCGGCGGCGAGCGCGGCCGGGCAAACCCCCGTATGCGGCGTGCAGTTCTTCTTTCCCGGCCACTGCATGGAGACCTTCTCCTTCCGACCCTGCCCCCGGCGGTGCAGCCTCATCCACCGGCAATGCAGTTAGCGCGATGCGGCGCGGAATCTCCCGGAAGCGTGCGGACCTCGGT
>CAZTXN010000008.1:10828-34460 GCA_964617655.1 uncultured Nitrospiraceae bacterium
CCCCACGCCGAGATCACCGGCCCATGGTACTATGATACCACTCTTTGCCTTGCGGAATGACAACGGGGGAGGTATGAATGCAACGTGACGCAGTCCCTGATCCTCCGGGAGGTGGCGGGGGGACAGGCCAAAACAAGGGAGAGGATCGGAAGAGGTCAGCGCTTCACGGGCTCGCCGTAGTAGTAGACCATTTCGCCCGGCTTGACCAGGCCGATGGTGTCGCGGGCAAGCCGCTCAAGGTAGGCGGGATCATGCTTCAGCGAGCGGACCTCCTGCATCAGCCGCAGGTTGTCCTGCTTGAGATGAACGATCTCGGAGCGAAGCGCCCGCTCCTGGGCGCGCATGCGGGCATACTTCACGACCCCCATCTCCCCCGCGATCAGCGACCAGAGCAGGTACAGGCCGCCGATGACGAGCAAGACGAGCAGGGCCCGCTTCCGCCGCACGGTCCGCGATGTCCGGTCGGTCCTGATATAATTGCGCTTCCGCATACCGGTCCTACCGCTCCGGGACCCGCCGGGGCCCGGAAAAACAAAACCACGAAGCAGGCTTCGTGGCGAAAGGTCCTTTCACTGCATACATGTCGTCTCGAGCGGGCGAATCCGCTTATTTCTTCTTCGCGGGCTTCTTCGCCTTCTTGGCAGGAGCCTTTTTCTTCGTCGGCATGATCCGGCTCACCTTCCTTTCGATGAAGAGCTGGGACCCTCGTCCTGTTCCGAACCGCCCCCGAGGAAGCGGAGTTTTCGGTGAATGCCGCCGGGGGAGCTTGTCCCCCGGCGTTTCCCCATCAAGGGGCAATGTATTCAGACTACTTCTTCTTCGCTTTCTTCTTCGCCTTCTTCTTCGCCTTCTTCTTTGCCGGCATTACGTGTCCACCCCCTTTCGGTCACCGCATGGTATCCAAGCGGCCTTATCTGGATGCAAGCTGAGGAGCATCGTTCAGCAACGACATCTGCGAGTATTTATCCCGGAGCCGCGCGCTCACCAGTCCGAAGAACTCTTCCGCGTCCTTGATCGCCTGGCCTGCCTCATAGCGGGAGACCACGCTCACGCTCTCCACCATGAAGTTCTGGTACTTTCTGCGCATCCGGTCGAACTTGTTGATCAGGCTCTTCTGCTTCGCCCCGAGGATCACTCCCGCGGCGGTCACCACGGTCTTATGCGTATCCCTGCTCCGGACCCCCTTGGGCCGGTATCCTTCCGAGAGGATCAGCGCCCTGCCGGACCGGGCCATGGCCTGGTAGGCGGCCGCGAAGGACCACTCCTCGTCCTTCTCCTGGAGCAGCCGGGCCGTAGCCAGATCGCGCTCCGCCCGGGTCATCAGTCCCAGCACTTCCGCGATCTCCGGCGCCCGCTCCTCCAGCCCCATCTCTTGCAAGGCTTCATAGGTCATCGTCCTTACCCAGCAGGAGGATCTTCTTGCCCTTTACGATCTCCCGGATGAAGGGGTCCTTGGCTTCCTTCCGCTTCCGGTACTCCTGCTCGTCGAACGCCAGGTAGTCGATCTCCCGTTTCAGCTTATCTTCCAGGCCTACCACCACATCGTTCAGCTCCGTGATGTTCACCTGGCCGATCACCATCAGGTTGATGTTGCTGTCCTCTTTCTCCGCCCCCCGGGCATAGGAACCGTAGATGAACGCCGTCTGGATCCCCTTGAGCCGCGAGAACGCCGCCTTGATTGCGCCCTGCACCCCCGTGGTCTTGAAGATCAGCCCCTTCATCTCGGCGAAGATCGGCGACGCCTTGTCGGCGAAGTAGTATTTCTGGACGCCGCGCTTCTCCCGGGCCAGCAACCCGATCCTCACCAGGGTATCCAGCTCCCGCTTGATCCCGGCTGCATCCTTGCCGATATGGCGGGCGATCTCCCTGAGGTAGAACTTCTCGTCCGGATTGTTAAAGAACAGGCTCAGCAGCTCGGCCCTCGTTGAGGAGAAAAGTTTCTCAAGCAACTTCCGCTCACCTCGTGGACAAATATACAACGAGAGTTAAGTTTTTGTCAACAGGAAAAATTAAAAAATTATATTTCTTTGAGTTAGACAAATTATCAACAGACATATCAACACCAATTTTAATGGTCACAAAATTATTTTGAAAATCGCCGATATTCACTGTTTTATTTTGTCATCCATCATGGCGCACATTCGGATGGATCATCACGCTGCTCCTTCGCAGAAACCAGGTGCGGGACCATTATCCCCCTCCCCCTGTGCGCGGCAGCCGCATGAACAGCGCCTTCTCCGCGCCATCAGGACCGATCCTGTCCGCGAATCGCCCGTCGCGTCGCGCGGCATCGCATCGACCGCGGTCGACATGGCTCGGCGCTGTCCGCTCGCGCGAGAAGGCCGATTTGTCAACACTCCATCGTGCGCCGTTGCTCTGGCGACGCCTCTTTTTTTCTTTCACCCGCCAGTGTGATGTGGTATAGTAGAGAAACTTTTTGTTGACGAATTGTCCGCAACAGCACAACGAAGATGAACTTCTCCGAACTCGACCTTCCCCACGAAGTACGACAGGGCATTGAACTGGCCGGCTTCATCACCTGCACACAGGTCCAGGAGACCGTCATCCCCCGCGCTCTTCGGGGCGAGGACGTTGCCGCGCAGTCCCAGACCGGCACGGGCAAGACCGCCGCCTTCCTCGTCTCGCTCTTCACGCGCATGGTCAGGAATCCCGCCGTGGACCCCGGCAAGTCGCCCCAGGCCCTGATCATCGCGCCGACGCGCGAGCTTGCCGTGCAGATCTTCCACGAGGCCGAACGGCTCGGGAAGTACACCGGCTTCCGATGCCTGGCCGTCTACGGCGGCATCGACTACGAGAAGCAGCGGACCACCCTTGCCGCCGGCGTGGACGTACTGATCGGCACGCCCGGCAGGCTCATCGACTATTACAAGCAGCATGTCTACAACCTCAAGCGGACGCGGTTCCTGGTCATCGACGAGGCTGACCGCATGTTCGACATGGGGTTCATCGACGACCTCCGCTACCTCCTCCGGAAGCTTCCGGACTACACCAAACGGCAATCCATGCTCTTCTCCGCCACCCTGTCCTACCGCGTCATGGAGCTGGCCTACGAGCATATGAACCTGCCTGAGAAGATCTCCATCACCCCCGAGCGGGTCACGGTGGAGCGCGTCGAGCAGGTGCTCTACCACGTGGGCAAGCATGAGAAGCTGCCGCTCCTGCTCGGTGTGCTGAAGCGGGAGGCCCCGGAGCGCGTTCTGGTCTTCGTGAACACGCGCCGGGCTGCGGACATGGTGGTCGAGCGGCTGAACCGCAACAGCTGGAAGGCGGCGGCCATCACCGGCGATATCGAGCAGAAGAAACGGCTCCGCATCCTTGACGAGTTCAAGACCGGCAAGCTCCCGGTGCTGGTCGCCACGGACGTGGCCAGCCGCGGCATCCATGTCGAGGGCGTCACCCATGTCATCAATTTCGACCTCCCCCAGGACGCGGAGGACTACGTCCACCGCATCGGCCGCACCGGCCGCGCCGGCGCCGCGGGCAAGGCCGTGAGCCTGGCCTGTGAGGAGTATGTCTATTCCCTCGATGCCATCGAAGCCTATATCGGCCAGAAGGTCCCCGTGGCCTGGGCCGATGATGAAATGTTCGTCAAGGAGATCCGCCGCACCGCCGAGGAGCGGCAGCAGGCCGCGCAGCGCCCGCGCCCTCCGCTCCCCGGCAGAGGACGGTCCGGACCCCGCCGCCCCACCCGCCGCTGAACACCGCCCCTTTCGTACCGTTCCCCCGGATGTGCTATACTGGTAATCAGCTAATTGAGGATGATTTGGGTCCTCGATGTTGTGGAGAACGGTCTTCCGGGGGCCCGGGAAGGGGGCTTGCCATGACGACGGCCACGAAGCGAACCGAGCATCCGTGGGTGAGGTTCTACGAGGACGGCATCCCCGAGAAGCTCCCCTACCCGTCCCAGACCCTCGGCGAGACCCTGGCCGGGACGGCGCAGAAGTACCCTGACCACGCGGCACTGGTCTTCTTCGGCAAACGCATCACCTATGCCGGGCTGGACCGCCTGGCGAACCGGTTCTCCCATGCTCTTCTGGCGCTGGGCGTGCGGAAGGGCGACCGCGTCGCGCTCATGCTGCCGAACATCCCGCAGATGGTGATCGCCTACTACGGGACGGTCCGGATCGGCGCCATCGCGGTGGCGACGAACCCCCTCTACCACTCCCACGAGCTCGAGGTGCAGCTCAAGGACAGCGGCGCGGAGACCCTCGTGGCCGTGGACATGTTCTACCCGGTGATCAAGCCGGTGCTGGCCGGGACGCCGGTAAAGCATCTCATCCTCTGCGGCATAAGGGATTACCTCCCCTTCCCGCTGAACTGGCTCTACCCCATCAAGGCGAAGATCGAGAAGCAGTGGGTCCCGGTGAAGCGCGTCCCGCCGATCCATGATCTCGTCGCGATCCTGGAGAAGGCTCCCGATACGCCGCCTCCGGCGTCGGTCACGCCCGAGGACACAGCGATCCTGCAGTATACCGGCGGCACCACGGGCGTCCCGAAGGGCGCGGTCCTGACCCACCGGAACCTTATCGTGAATACCGCCCAGTGCCGGGCCTGGCTCACCGGCCACAAGGAGGGCGGGGAGCGCATCCTGGCGGTCATCCCCTTCTTCCATGTCTACGGGATGACCACGGCCATGAACTTCGGCGTCATGACCGGTTCCGAGCTCATCCTGCTCCCGAAGTTCCATACCAAGGAGGTGCTCGGGACGATCAGGAAGCACCGTCCCACGATCTTCCCGGGCATCCAGGCCATGTATCTCGCCATCGCGAACCATCCGGACATCGCGAAGTACGACCTCACCTCCATCAAGGCGGCGATCAGCGGCGCCGGCCCGCTCATGCGGGAGGTGCAGGAGCGGTTCGAGCGGCTCACGCGATCGCGCATCGTGGAGGGCTACGGCCTCTCCGAGGCCTCGCCCGTGACCCACGCGAACCCCATCTTCGGCAGGCGGAAATCGGGCAGCATCGGGCTGCCCTGGCCCGACACCGAGGCGAAGATCGTGGACATCGAGACCGGAACGAAGGAACTGCCCGTGGGCGAGGCCGGCGAGCTCGTGGTCCAGGGCCCCCAGGTGATGAAGGGCTACTGGAACAAACCGGACGAGACGGCCCATGCGCTGCGCGGCGGATGGCTCCACACGGGCGACATCGCCAAGCGGGACGAGGAGGGGTACTTTTTCATCGTTGACCGCATCAAGGACATGATCAAGACCGTGGGCGAGAACGTCTATCCCCGCGAGGTGGAGGAGATGCTCTACACCCACCCCAAGGTCGAGGACGCGGTGGTCATCGGCGTGCCGCACGAGGAGTTCATGGGAGAGAGGATCAAGGCCTTCGTGGTGCTGAAGAAGGACGTGACGGCCACGGAGGAGGAGATCATCGAGTTCTGCAGGAAGGAGCTCTCCAAGTTCAAGGTGCCGAAGGAGATCGAGTTCCGGCAGCAGCTCCCCAAGACGCTGGTGGGCAAGGTCCTGCGCCGAGTGCTGCGCGACGAGGAGCGGAAGAAGCTCGGGATCAAGGAAAAGATCTAGAGCACGAGCATCAAAACGAGAATATTGATTTTGGACACGGATTCACACGGATGGACACGGATAGAAGCTGAAGTGCTTGGCTAGGAATCCGTGTTCATCAGATTTTATCCGTGGCCAATGGAGGTTTGGACTTCCCATGAAGGACATCGTCATCATCGACGGCGTCAGGACGCCGTATGCAAAGTCAGGCACCGCGCTGAAGGACGTTCCGGCCGACGAGCTCGGCGCCTTCGTCATCCGGGAGGTCGTGAGCCGGACCGGGCTCGACCCGGAGTGTGCGGACGAGGTGATCGTGGGCAACGCGGGCATGCCGGCCGAGGCGGCGAACATCGGCCGCGTCGCGGCCCTCCGCGCCGGGATCCCGCAGCGCATCCCCGCCTACAGCGTGCAGAGGAACTGCGCCTCGGGCATGCAGTCCCTCTCGAGCGCCGCCACCCTGATCTCCGCCGGCCTTGCCGGCGTGGTGCTGACCGCGGGCGTGGAGTCCATGTCCAACTTCGGCTTCTACACCACGAAACGGCTGAAGGACGCCTTCACCGCCATGAGCAGGTCCCGGTCCCTGGCGGGCAAGGCCCGCGCCGCCCTCGGGCTCCGGCCGAAGGACTTCCTTCCCGTGGTGGGGCTGACCCTGGGACTGACGGACCCGGTCTCGGGCTTCAACATGGGCCAGACCGCCGAGAACCTCGTGCGCGACTTCGGCATCTCGCGCAGGGAGCAGGACGAGTTCGCGCTCTGGAGCCACCGGAAGTGGACAGCGGCGAACGGGACCGGCAGGTTCCGGAACGAGATCGCGCCGTACTACGCTCCCCCGAAGTTCGAACCCGTGGAGGAGGACATCGGGCCGCGCAAGGACCAGACCATGGAGGCCCTGGAGAAGCTGAAGCCCTATTTCGACCGGAAGTACGGCACCGTCACGCCGGGCAACTCCTCCCCCATCACCGACGGCGGGGCCGCTGCCCTCGTCATGAGCGCCGATCGGGCGCGGGAGCTTGGCTTCCGGCCCCTCGGCCGCATCAGGGCCTTCGCCTATGCCGGGAACGATCCGTCGCGCATGGGGCTCGGCCCGGTCTTCGCCACCTCGAAGGTCCTGAAGCTGGCGGGCATGCGGCTTGCGGACATCGAGCTGGTCGAGCTGAACGAGGCCTTCGCCGCCCAGGTGATCGCCTGCGAGAAGGCCGCGGTCTCGAAGGAGTTCTTCGCCCGGCGCCTGCCGGGCGAATCCCCCATCGGCGAGTACCGGCGGGACATCCTGAACGTCAACGGCGGCGCGATCGCCGTGGGGCATCCCGTGGGATCGTCCGGCATGCGCATCGTGATCACGCTGCTCAAGGAGATGGAGCGCCGGGGCCTTGCCACGGGCCTGGCCACCATGTGCATCGGCGGCGGCCAGGGCGGAGCGATGATACTGGAAAGAACGTAAGCACCGAACACGAAGCACGAAATCCCAAATACTATCCAAACACCAATTGCCAAACAGCTCACTCATCTGGAGCTTCGGTAATTGAAACTTGTTTGCTGTTCGGGATCTGGTGCGTGGGATTTCTCTCTATCCGAGGTTCACATGTCCTCATTCACCCTCGACATCCGCTCCGACTCCATCGCCATCCTGACCTTCGACCTGCCGGGCGAGAAAGTGAACAAGCTCACCACCGCCGTGATGGAGGATCTCGCCCGACTCCTGGAGGACCTCGCCGCGAACCGTGAAGTGAAGGGCCTCGTCATCACGAGCGGCAAGCAGGAGACCTTCATCGCCGGCGCGGACATCGCCGAGATCCGCGACATCACCGATCCCCGGCTCGGCGAGGAGCTGAGCAGGAAGGGCCAGGCCGTCTTCCGCAGGATGGAGGAGCTGCCCTTCCCCACGGTCGCGGCCATCCACGGCGCCTGCCTGGGCGGCGGGCTGGAGCTCGCCCTGGCCTGCGACCACCGGGTCATCAGCAACGATCCCCGGACGGCCCTCGGACTGCCGGAGGTGCGGATCGGGATCCTTCCCGGCTTCGGCGGGACCCAGCGGCTGCCGCGGCTGGTCGGCCTCGTGAACAGCCTGGACATGATCCTGACCGGCAAATCCGTCTACCCGCGGAAGGCGAAGCGGCTCGGCCTGGCGGACGAGGTGACCCACCGGGAACTGGTCCTCAATGCGGCAATCGCGCTGGCGAAGAAGGCTGCCGGCAGGCCGCGCTTTCGGACGGTCCGGGCGCGCCGGCCGCTGGTCATCCGGCTGCTCGAGAGCACTGCGCTCACGCGCGGCTTCATCTTCCGGAAGGCGCGGAAGAACGTCCTTGCCGAGACGCGGGGCAACTATCCCGCCCCCCTGGCGGCGCTCGACGCGGTGCGCGGCGGCTTCACCCGTACGGCGGACGAAGGCTACGCCCAGGAGGCCCGTTTCCTCGGCAGTCTCATCACCGCCCCGGTCGCGAAGAACCTCGTGGCGGTCTTCTACCTGAACGAGACGTTGAAGAAGCGCGGCCCGGACCCGGACCGTCCCCTTCGCCGGGCGGCGGTCATCGGCGCCGGCGTCATGGGCGGCGGCATCGCCCAGCTCTTCGCCGAGCGGGGCATGGCGGTCCGGATGAAGGACCTGGAACCCCGGGCCGTGGGCGCAGGATTCGCCGCTGCCGCGGCTATCTTCCGGAAGCGGACGAAGAAGGGTATTCTCGACCGGCTGCAGGCGCGCGACGGCATGGACCGCATCTCCGGCACGACCTCCTGGGACGGCATGGCCGGAGCGGACATCGCGGTGGAGGCGGTGGTCGAGAACCTGGCGGTGAAGAAGCAGGTGCTCCGCGAGTTCGAGGAGACGGCCCGGGAGGAGGCCATCTTCGCCTCGAACACCTCGTCGCTCTCGATCACCACGCTGGCCGCGGAGGCCCGGCGGCCGGAGCGCGTGGCGGGCATGCACTTCTTCAACCCCGTCGAGAAGATGCCGCTCGTGGAGGTGATCCGGGGCGAGCGGACGGCGCCGGCAACGGTGGACGCCGTGGTGGCGCTCAGCAGAAAGCTCGGCAAGCTTCCGGTGGTGGTGAACGACGGTCCGGGATTCCTGGTGAACCGCATCCTGATGCCCTACCTCGGCGAGGCGCTGCGCATGCTCGAGGAGGGCGGGTCCGTGGAGGACATCGACCGGGCGCTCCTGCAGTTCGGGATGCCCATGGGCGCCTTCATCCTGCTGGACGAGATCGGCATCGACGTGGCGCAGAAGGTCTCGGGCATCCTCCGGGAAGGGCTGGGCGACCGCATCGGCGAGTCGCCGCTGCTCGCGGCCATGCACCGGGAGAGGATGCTCGGCCGCAAGGCCGGCAGGGGGTTCTACCGCTACGACCGCGGCAGGCGGAAAGGTCCGGACCCCGCGGCGCCGGCGCTGCTCGGGCGGCGGGGGGCGGCTCCGCAGGACCCGGCTGTTGTCGTGGACCGCGCGGTGATGCTCATGATCAAGGAGGCGGCTCTCTGCCTGGAGGAGAAGATCATCGACCGTCCCGACCTGCTGGACGCGGCGCTCATCTTCGGCATCGGGTTCCCGCCCTTCCGCGGAGGCCTGCTGCGGTACGCCGACTCCCTGGGCGCGCGGAAGGTGGCGGAGCGGATGCAGGAGCTGGCCGGGCGCCACGGTGACCGTTTCGCGCCGCCGCGCTCGCTCGTCGAGCTTTCCCGGAACGACATCATCACCCAGATCGTCCGTTAAAGCCTTCGTCCCGCAGGACCGCCTTGCGTCCGCATACCGTTCAGGCTATAATGATTCCATTCATTGCGCCTGCATGAGGTTCCCGCTTGTCCTCCTCCTTCGGCTGCAACGGCCCCTGGGAAACGCGGCTGCCAAAGTTCATCGGCTCTCTTACCGGCGTCGCGGTGGGCGATTCGCTCGGCGCCCGGCGGGAAGGCGCGACCGGGATCGGCGAGAACGTCGCGGACCTCGCCCCGCGGTACACCGACGACACGGTCATGACCATCGGCGTGGCGGAATCGCTCATCGAGCAGCGGGAGTTCCACTACTGGCACATGACCGAGCGGCTGATGCGGCTGCATGAGGCCGAGCCGTGGCGGCGCTACGGCAACACGGTCACCCGGGTCTTCCGCATGATGCGCCACGGACGCCTGGGCTTCGGCATGCTGGACCGGGACATCTTCCCCGAAGGCTCCTGGGGCAACGGGGCCGCCATGCGCATGGCGCCCGTGGGGCTCCTCTTCCATGACGATCCCCGGACGCTCCGCGACATCGCCTACCACTGCGCCTCCATCACGCACAGCCATGAGTTGGCCCTCGAAGGGGCGATCCTCCAGGCCTGCGCCGTGGCCCTGGCCGTGCTTGCGGAACCGGAGGAGGTGAACGCCACGGAATACCTCGCCGCCCTCCGGCTGATCACCCAGTCCCCGTCCTACCAGGAGAAGCTCAAGACGATCATCCGGCTCCTGAACGACGGCTGCGGCAGGGAGGAGGTCATCGCCCGGCTCGGGAACGGCGCTGCAGCCCTGGAGTCGGTGCCCACGGCAATCTACTCCTTCCTGGCACACCGGGACTTCAAGAGCGCGGTGCTCTACGCGGTCAGCCTCGGCGGCGACGCGGATACCATCGGCTCCATGACCGGCGCCATCGCCGGCGCCTGCCACGGCATCTCCGGCATCCCGTCGCAGTGGCGGGAGACGGTCGAGAACAACGGCCTGCTCGAGCAGCTCGGCCGGGGGCTCTGGGAAGCGCGGCAGGAAGGCCGGCGGCGTTCTGTGGACGCCGAGGCGGATGCGTGACCGCGGCGGCAACCGGGACGGATGAGCTTCAGCGGTAACATTTCCTTGCTCTCCTGGAAAATACTACGGCCCGGCGCGTTGATCACGCGCCGGGCCGTTCTGTTCCGTGCTCTTTGCCCCGCGGGACGATATCAGCGCATCAGGGCTTGAAGTCCGGGAACCGGGACTCCGCCAGGGCCCTGATCCGGTCGTCCAGGGGAGGATGGGTGGCAAAGAGGGCCGCAAGGCCGCCCTTCTTCTTTCCCGAGATGCCGAAGGCCGCCATCTCGTCCGGCAGCCGCGGCGTCCGCACCGAGGCCTGGAGCGCGCTCAGCGCGTCGATCATCGGCTTCCGGCCGACCATCGAGGCGGCCCCGCTGTCGGCGCGGAACTCCCGGCGGCGCGAGAACCAGAAGACGATGATCGAGGCCAGCACGGCCAGGAGCAGCTCCATCACGATGGTGGTGACCCAGAACCCGATGCCGTGGCCGCGCTCGTTCTTGAGCACCACGCGGTCCACGAAGTAGGCCACCACGCGGGACAGGAAGATGACGAAGGTATTCACCACGCCCTGGATGAGCGTCAGAGTGATCATGTCGCCGTTGGCCACATGGGCCACCTCATGGGCCAGCACGGCCCGCGCCTCGTCGCGGCTCATGCCGCGCAGCAGGCCGGTCGAGACCGCAACGAGCGACCTGTCCCGCCGCATGCCCGTGGCAAAGGCGTTCATGTCGTCCGCCTGGTAGACCGCCACCTCCGGCATGCCGACGCCCGACTTCGCCGCCAGCTCGCCCACGGTCCTGACGAGCCAGGCCTCGGTCTCGCCCGAGGGGGACCCGATCACCTGCGCGCCGGTCATGCGCTTTGCCATCCACTTGGACAGGGCAAGGCTCATGAACGCGCCGCCCATGCCGAAGATGGCCGCGAAGATCAGGAGCGCCTGGTAGTTGATGCCCTTGGCGTCGAGATAGGGCTCCACGCCCAGGACGCGCAGGACCGTGCTCAGCACGATCATGATGGCCAGGTTGGTCAGCAGAAAATAGAAGATACGCTTCATGGATGGCACCTCCGATCAGGATGGAACGTCTTTGCGCCTCTCGTGCAGGGAAATCTACCGAACGGTCGGGAAAAAGTCAATGCCTTTCGGTTGCGGCGGAACGGCTGCCTCCCGGCAAAGAAAGGGCCGCGGGCTCAGGCCAGCCCCACCTTGCCGAGACAGCACTTCTTCTTCCGGTCCGTGGCAAAAGGACAGAGCTCATGGGGCGCCGCCTGCTCCGGCCTTCCGGCCTGCTCGCGCTGTTCTTCCTCCCAGCGCTGCCGCCTGGCTGCCGCGGCATCGGGGCTGTAGAAGAGCAGCCAGTCGCGGGTGTACGGGCCGAGGGACCGCTCGCCGCGCCCGAACTCCCGCGCCACTTCGGCATCGGTAAAGGCTGACTGGCAGGAACCCTCGCGGTCCTGCCGCAGCCGCTCCTCTTTGCCGAAGGCGGTCAGCTCCTCGCGGTACTCGGCGCGGAGGAAGTCGAGCAGCACATGGCCCGCCATCCTCCGGAATGCGCGTTCCTCGGTCTCGTCGCTGAAGAACCCGTGGATGAAGCGGAAGACATCGTTCTCCTGCTCCGGATGGCCGAGGGTCACGGCGGCGAGACCCTCGATCGCGATCGCCCGGGCGAGCCAGCCCGAGGTCCGGTCCGCGGCCAGCGCCCGCAGGCCCTCGACCGCCGGCAGGCCGATCCTGCCGAAGATGGACGGCAGGTCCTCGGTCACCCAGTCGTTCTCGCAGGCCTCGGCGTACCGCAGCGCCCGGAGGAGCGGCAGGACCGTCTCCGGCGTTCCGAGGGCGCCGAGGAGGTAGACGGCATGGACCACGGCCCAGGATGCGGGCAGCGGCTCGTTCCAGTAATAGGGGTCCCCGACGATCTCCGCCAGCCGGTCCGGCAGCCCTCCCCGCCGGAGCACCTCGTCCACCACGCTGCGCTCAAGGCCGTCCGCCTCGGTGAAGAGCAGGTCCAGCAGCTTCTCGTCCGGCAGTTTCCGCAGTTCCTTCATCCTTCGCTCCAATCCTGCAGGGTCTGCATGGACATCTATCTTACCTCCCGCCGGGCAGGCCGGGCAAGGGGAAAACCCCTGCCCTGCAGAGACCCGCTGTGGTATAATCGGGGCCGTCCACGAGAACGAGCCATGGAACTCCTTGAACCCGGCGCCCTCTGGAACAGACTTCTCCGCACCTCGCGCCTCGCCCTCGATGCCGGCGCACTGCTCCCGGTCCCTGCGGACCATGCCTTCCTCGAGGACAGCGGCGTCCGGTTCTTCGTGCGCGTGCTTGCGGGGCTGCGCAGGAAGGCCGAGGCGCGCAGGAAGCAGGACCGGGCAGAGCAGGCAGGCCGGGACGCCAACCCCTTTCTGCCGCCCGAGCCGGAGCTCGTGGTGGCGGACCTCTCGGAGACGCACCTGGCGGTCCTGAACAAGTTCAACGTGGTGGATCACCACCTCCTGATCATCACCCGCCGGTTCGAGGAGCAGGAGATGCTGCTGACCCCCGGGGATTTCGAGGCGCTCTGGCTCTGCCTGCGGGAGTACGACGGACTGGGATTCTACAACGGCGGCGCCGAAGGCGGGGCCAGCCAGCGCCACAAGCACCTCCAGGTCGTCCCCCTGCCGCTCGCGCCCGAGGGACCGGCGGTTCCGATGACGCCGCTGCTGGCGAAGGCCTCGCTGGACGCGCACGGCAGGGGGACCGTCCCGGCCTTTCCCTTCCGCCATGCCTTTGTCCGGCTTCCTGCCGGGCTCTGGCAGCGGCCCGTGGAGGCGGCCCGACATGCCGGGGAGGAGTACCGCCGGATGCTCCTGCAGGCAGGCATGGAGCCGCCCCGGCCGTCCGGCCCGACCCGCCAGTCCCTGCCCTACTGCCTCCTGGTCACGCGGGAGTGGATGCTGCTCGTCCCCCGCTCCCGGGAGCATTTCGCCGGGATTTCGTTCAACTCCCTTGCCTATGCCGGCTCGCTCTTCGTCTGGAACGAGGCGCTCCTGGAGCGGCTTCGGGAACAGGGCCCCCTGAACGCACTGCGCCAGGTGGGGTTCCCGGCCTGACCGGCAGGACGCCGCTTGACTTCGGCAGGATTTTCTCTATTATAATGATTCTCAGCTGGAGCAGGCGGCCGGAGGCCCCTGCGCAGCGACGACCCGACCGCCCGGAACAACGGGCGGCGGGATCATCCGCCCATACCGGGCACGGAGGGGACCATCCATGAAACTGCGACTCAAGCTGCTCTTGCCCATCATCGCCATCACCGCCGCCATGTCCGGGCTTACCGCCTACCTGATCTCGGACCACATCGAGCAGGACGCCCTGGCGCGGGCGCAGCAGATCACGGCCGAGCACGTCACGGCCAAGACCCGGGAGGCGCTCACGGCCGAGAACTTCCAGGACCGGGACTTCGCGCGCCAGCAGCCGGCGTTCGAGGCCCTGCTGAAGCAGATCCGGACGCCGGACATCCTGAAGATCAAGGTCTTCAACAGCCGGTTCGACATCATCTACTCCACCGCTGCAGGTGACATCGGGACCAAGACCGACAGTTCGAGCTACCGCCGCTCCCTCCAGGACGGGCTGGTTGTGGCCTCGATCAAGCCGCCGCTGAACGAGAAGGCGAACATCGAGCTCTACGGATACCGGCAGCTCATGGAGGTCTATGTCCCGATCTCGTTCGACAACCGGGTCGAAGGGGTGATCGAGGCCTACTTCAAGATGGACGCGGTCAACCGCTCGGTCAGCGAGACCACCCGGAAGGTGATCGGCCTCATCATCCTCCTGGCGGCGACCGTCTGCATCGTCGTCTATCTCATGCTGACAACGATGGTGGTCCGGCCGCTGCGGCTCCTGACCAAAGCCGCGGACAACGCGGCCTCGACGCCGCCGGACGCACCGGTCCCGCCCCTCCCCTCTATCGCAGCGCGCGACGAGATCGCCGACCTGCGGAAAGCCCTCGACCGGGTGATCAGCAGGACCCATCCGCAGGACCGGAAGCGGTTCTGACCGACGGAGGCGCGATGACGCGGGTGGCGCTGCGGTCGCACTTCAGGAGGAGGTAACGCGGCGGAACAGAGAAACGGGGGATCAGGAGGCGCTGGCGAGGGGAATGCGCAGCTTCTGGCCCGCACGGATGAAGCGGACGGAATGGAGATTGTTGGCCTCGCGGATGCGCTCGATGCTCGTCCGGTAGCGCAGCGCGATGGAGGAGAGGGTCTCGCCCCGCCGGACATGGTGGATCACGTAGGACGGCCGGGGCGGCGACCAGGCCGGCAGCGACTTCAGAGAGGCCAGAACCGCCTCGCCCATGCCTGGAGGCACGCGGAGGTCGTAGGCGCCGCTCGGCGTTGCCTGGTAGCGAAGCTCGGGGTTCAGCGCCGCAAGCACGTCCTCGTCCGCGCCGATCTTCCCGGCCAGCGTCTTAAGGTTCACCGGCTTCTCGATCGTGACGGTCTCATGGAGCGCCGGCCGTTCGGTCTCGCCGAGCTCGAAGCCGTACTTCGCCGGGTCCTTGATGATGGCCAGGGTGGCCAGGAACCGCGGATAGTAGCGCGCCGTCTCGCGCGGCAGCCGGTCATAGAGGTCCCAGAAGTTGTCGAGGTAGTCGATCTTCTGGCTCCGGATCACCCGCAGCACCGCCCCTTCCCCGCAGTTGTAGGCCGCGAGCACCGTGGCCCAGTCCCCGAAGATCTGGTGCAGCTCCTTGAGATAGGCGATCGCCGCGGCCGTGGCCTTCTCCGGATCGAGCCGCTCGTCCACCCAGGCGTTCCGCTTCAGGCCGAACTTGTAGCCCGTGGAAGGGATGAACTGCCAGAGCCCGAGCGCCCGCGCCCGGGAGAGAGCCCGCACCTTGAAGCCGCTCTCGATGAGCGGCAGCCAGGAAAGGTCCTCGGGCAGGCCGGCCTCGCGGATCTCCCGGACGATATGGTCCCGGTACCGGCCGGACCGGCGGTAGGATTCCAGGAAGAAGTCGCGCTCCCGGGTCTGGAAGAGCCTGATCTCCCGCTCCACATGCTCGTTCATCGTGAGCGGGATCTCCTTGTGCGTGCCGTTCACCGTGCGGTGCTTCACCGCGTAGATCTCGAGCAGCCGCTTCGAGATCACGAACCGGAGGTCTTCCTTCTGCTGCAGAAGCTCCTGGTCGGACCCGTCGTCCTGCGTGCGCAGCAGCGCCGCATAGGCGAGGTCCAGCGCCTCGATGGCCCGGTCCCGCTCCCCGGCGGCCCAGAGCTCTCGCGAGGACTCCACGAGCTCCAGCGCCGCATCCAGCGGTCCGGGTCCCTCGTCCCCGCCTGCCGCGAGCTCTTCGGCAAGGGCGGGCGCGCCGTCCGCGGCCGCACCAGCGGACAGGGCGTCGCTGCTCCGGACGGCGGCGGCGCCCGTGTCCAGGCCCGGCCCCATGGCCGCTCCGCAGCCCGACGCGATGAGAAGGAATATGATCAGGAGTATGGAGGAGGAAGAACGCATGATCTGAACCGGATAGTACCGATTTTCCGCGGGGATTGCAACCCTTATATGACCTCCGATCCGATTTCTCTCCTTGTTTTTTCCCTGTTGAAATGATAACGTTCTCTCATGGTAACCGGACGATGGCTCACCTGCTTCTCCGCGCTCCTGCTGGCCGCTGTCCTTTCCACGCCCGGATGCACCCCGACCGAGACCAAACCCGCCCTGCCGGGCAACCCCGCACCGCCCTTCACGCTCAAGGACCCCGACGGCAGGACCGTTCGGCTGGCGGACCTCGCAGGCCGGGTGGTCGTGCTGGACTTCTGGGCCACCTGGTGCGGCCCCTGCCTCAAGGCCAGCGCGGAACTCGAGGCGCTCCACCGGAAATACCGGGACCGCGGCGTCGTGGTCGTCGGCATCAGCGTGGACACGGGCGGCGACGCGGCCGGGAAGGTGAAGGCCTTTGCCGCGGCGCAGAAACTGGGATATCTCCTCCTGCTCGATGACAACAGCGTCAAGAAGGCCTACGGCGTCACGCGCATCCCCTCTACCTTCATCCTGGACCGCGGCCTGATCATCCGGGACCTCTACCCCGGCTACCGGCCCGGCCTCGGCGATGATATCGACCGAGCGGTCGGAAAGCTGCTCTGAGTCCATTGCGACGAAACACCAGAGGCGACCGCGTGGCACACGGTCAGGACCGGAAGCAGGCCCCTCTCCTGAAATACGAACAAGCCGCCGCGAAGACGCCAGGGACGCAAGGACGGCGGAAGAATAAGCATTGCTTGTGGAATTCCTCGCGTCCCTCGCGCCTTGGCGGTCCCCGGCATATTGACGATCGAGCGGACATCCTCCCATGCTCTACCGCATACTCGCGGACATCACCGTGGCCGTCCACCTGCTCTGGGTCCTCTTCCTGGTGAGCGGAGCGGCTTGGGGCCGGAGGTCCCGCCGGGTGAGGGCGGTCCATCTCGGCGGGCTGGCCTTCGCGGCCCTGCTCCAGATCTTCGGCTGGTACTGTCCGCTCACCCACCTCGAGTTCTGGCTCCGCCAGCAACATGAACCTTCGCTGACCTACGCCGGCTCCTTCCTCATCCACTATGCAGAGCAGGTCCTCTACCTCGATGTCTCCGCAGGGGTCCTGGCCCTGCTCACCGCGGTGCTCGTGCTGGCCAACGGAGCGCTCTATGGCTGGATGTTCAGGAGCCGGAGAGGTCGGCGTGGCGGAAGCTCCGGTAGAGCAGGAGATCATAGAGGATCTTGAGGCCGCCGGCCACCAGGAAGGGCGCGGCCATGAGGGACGGCGCCGCGAGGAAGACGCCGGCAATGGCCGGCGACGCTGCAGCGCCCACGGACCGGGCGATGGTCGTGACGCCCGAGGCCGCGGAGCGCTCGTCCGGCGCCACCACGGCCATGGTGTAGGCCTGGCGCGTCGGCACGTCCATCTGGGAGATGCTGAACCGCGCCAGGAGCACCGCCACGGCCGACGGGAGGCCGGGCATGAAGGGTACCAGGATGAGCAGCACGTTGGACGGGAGGTGGGTGAAGACCATGGTGTTGATCAGCCCGAACCGCGCCGCGATGCGCGCGGCCAGGAGCGCCGAGACGGCGGCGAAGATGTTCGCGCCGAAGAAGATCATGCCGAGCGCGGCCTCATCGGCGCCGAAACGGAGGTGGAACCACCAGGCCACCATGCTCTGGATCACGAACCCGCCGGCGAAGGCGTCGAGGGCGAAGAGGCCCGAGAGCTTCAGCACCACCTTCTTCGAGCCGTGCAGGCCGAGGAACCGCGGGATTGCCTGCGGCGACGCGGCGGCCTCCACCGCGGGCGAGAGCAGCAGGAAGACCGCGCTGAGCAGGGCGCCCGCGCCTGCATAGACAAGGATCACGGCTTGGTACGATCCGGCCGCGGTCAGCCCGCCGTCCTGCAGCAGCCGGGAGGCCACGCCGCCGGCGAGCGATCCCGCGGCCGTGGCCAGCGACCCCGCGAGGTTGTACCAGGCGAAGACCGCGGTCCGCCGCTCCGGACGGACAAGCTGCGAGAGCGCGGCCTGTTCGATCGAGAGGAAGGGGCCGATCTCGCTCCCGCTCGGGCTGATGACGCCCACGATGGCGGCGATCACGAGGAAGACGGGGTCCCGGGTGACGGCGAAGACCGCGCCGGCCAGGACCATCAGCCCCGCGCCGAGCACCAGCATCCGGCGCCTGCCGATCCGGTCCGCGGCGGTGGTGATCCAGAGGGTGATGCCCGCATCGCCGAAGAGGGTGAGGGTGAAGAGCAGCCCGATGGCCTCGCCCGAGAGCCCCGCCTCGGCAAGGTGCAGGGCGAGCACCACCGAGAGCCCGCCGTAGGCGAAGAGCCGGAGGATCCGGGCGGCGAAGAGCAGCCTGATGTCCCGCGCTTCATGCCCCATCGGTCGCGCCCTCCCCGGAACGCCGGTTCGTCTCTCCCTGCATAGCGTACCCTTCTTCTTCCTTCGGTGAATGAATGAGCAGCATACTACGCTGCTGCTGACGCAAAAAGCAAGCGAGCGATCTGTTCCGTTCTGTCCCGATTCCCCTTTGCATTTCCCGGCCCAGCGAGTACTCGCGGGAGAAGGTGCTCTCGCTCTACATCTTCCTCTCGCCCGAGGAGAAGCAGGAGCTGATGCGCGCCTTCGGGGACTTCGGCTACGAGGTGAACCTTATCCGCTGCTGAGGCTAGGCACGCTCCCCGGTCGGGGAGCAGGACGGAACACGACAACGGCGGGACCAACGGTCCCGCCGTTCTGTAATATATCGATCGAATAGTCAGGCACAGGTGTCGATAAGAACCTCTCTCCTTCGCGCTCATCGCGGCTTCGCGGTGAATGTCCCTGGTTCTGTATGGACGTTGATGCCGCAGCAACGACGCTCGGCTCACACCTGCTCCACCATCCTCCGGAAGTACCTGCAGTTCTCCACCAGGTCCGGGCCGTGCTTGAAGAGCCCGCCGCCGATCAGGAAGATGAGGTCCCGGCCGTAGGTCTCGAGCATCTCCGGCACGCGCTCCAGGCTCATGCCGCCTCCCGGCGCGGGAAAGATGGGCCGCAGCCGGCCCATTGACTCCTGAGTCCCCTGCACGATCTCCGCGCACTCCTCCCGGGAGAAGGAGAACCTGCCCCCGAAGTTCGGGAAGATGGTCGCGTCCGCTCCCGCGAGCCGCGCCAGCTGGCCGAAGAGCACCCGGTGCGAAATGCCTCCCCTGCCGGTCACGAAGCTGCCCTGCAGGCTGGGATGGGCCAGCAGCGGCAGGCCGATGCCGTCGTCCTCCGCCAGTTCGCGCATCAGGTCCAGGCCGATCAGGCCCGGCGCGACCATCAGGCCGCCGGCCCCGGCCTCCTTCGCGGTCCGGGCGCGCTCCCGGACCTGCGCGTTCGGCGCGGTGATGTTCGCCACATAGACGGCGCGGCCGCCGGTCTCCTGGTTCGCCTTCCGCACGGCCTCGGCGCACCGCGCCACCCGCTCGCGGAAGGGCGAGCAGCACTGGTCCGTCAGGCCGTGGTCGTCCTTGATCATGTCCATTCCGCCGAGCGCGAAGCGGTAGGCCATCTCCGCAAGCTCTTCGCAGGAATGGCCCATGGGCTTGACGGCCGTGCAGAGCAGGGGGCGGTCAGGGACCTGGAGCAGGCTGCGCAGGCCCTCCCTGCCGAAGCGGGGGCCCCGACAGGCCTGCAGGACGGAGGGGGAGAGCTCGAGATGCTCCACCCGGATGCCGGGCTTGAGGCTGGTGTTCCCGAAGACCACGTTCAGGAGCTGGGTCAGCTCGCCTGCGGCGATCTCGACGGCATAGCTGATGACGGCACGAAAGCTCTCCCCGTCGCGCCGTTCGAAGGACTCGATCCTGCCGAAGACATGGTCGCGGATCGTCCCCTCGCCCACGCAGTCCCGGGGGAACTCCACGGTCTGCTCGATGCAGATCTCCCCGGCCTTGGCGCGCGCCTCGGCCTCGGTCCCGTCGATGCGGTAGGCGACCGAGAAGCGCTCGCCCGAGAAGAGCGAAGCGGGAGTGCAGGTGGTCTGGATGATCATGGCGAGGGCGCCCGATCGGTGCCTGCCGGATCATCCTTCCCCCGGCCCTTCTTCACCTTGCCCTCCAGCTGCTTGAACTTCCGGAAGGCGACCGAGAGCAGCGAGGACTCCGAGATCGCGCCCGCGATCAGGAGGGTGTCCATGATCTCGTCGAGCGACGCTCCTTCCGCGGCCGCCCGCGCCATATGCGCCTCGAGGCAGTGTTCGCAGTGGAGCGCCGCGGCGGCGGCAACGGCCGCGAGCTCGGCGGTCCTGCGGTCCAGGGCCTTGGGCTCCCGGTAGACCGTCAGGCCCTTCAGGAGGTAGGGATTGAAGGTGCGGGGCCGCTCCTTCAGGACCTTCAGCAGGAAGCCGAGCTCCCCGCCCCTGCCCACGAGCGCCTCGGCAAGCTCGTCCGACAGCTCGGGCCTGCAGAGCAGCTCCCTGGCCTCCTTCACAAGGTCCTTCTTCCCCCCGGCCTTCGTTGTCTTTCTTTTATCACTTCCCATTTCGCGCTCCCCGTTCCGCTGCCGCGGGAGAATGCTTCCGCGTTTGCTCTGCGGCGTATCCACTGGCAGGTCTACGGATCGCTCCTCGCATTGACGATGCAGGGCTTATTCCGCACACAGCTCAGCGTCCCGCGATCCCCTTCGCCCAGGCCGCAATTTCCCGCGCGATCTTGAGCGCCTGCCCTGCATATTTTTCGAGCGGTTCACCGACAGACAGGAGCCCGGCTTCGGATGGGTACCGGGCGCGGTAGATGCTGTTCAGAAAGACGGCGTCCTGATCAGTGATGATCGCAGACAGGCCGATCTTCCTGACCGCATGGAGAAGGTCCAGGATGTTGTGTGTCCGGGGGATATCAATCTCGCGGTCGATCAGGAGGGCCTTGAGAACCTTTTCGACCGACTGCTGGGCGTGATAACAGGCCATGCGGAACAGCTTTCGCTCGAGCAGCACTTCCGCTGACTGCAGGTCCTCGGCGGATATGGCGAGCCAGGCCTCAGCTTCTCTTCTCATACACCGTCTTCCCGGTCCTCAGAACATCCAGGATGAACGAATAGCGCTCTTTCAGAAGGAGATCGTATTCCTCCGGCGTATAGATGAACAGGTCGATTCCGATCCTCGGCTTGATGATGCCCGCCAGCTCCATGGTCCGCTCGATCGGGCGCTTCTCGGTCCTCTTGACGATCAGGAGATCGATATCGCTCCATTCGTGGATGTGGTCGGTCGCAAGGGAGCCGAACAGGACGATCTTTTCGGGAGCATATTCCTCCCTGATCACCCCGACAATGCGCTTCAGCTCATCCCTCAGGGAGCGCTCTCTTTCCGGTATGGTTACGAGCTTCATGAAAGGACCCCGTGCCGAACGATCTTGGATCGATTATAGTCCACGGCCCTTCTCTGTCAAGCAAATTCAGAGCGCTTCCGGCTTCGCGCTGCTGTGCACCGCCGCTATGAAGGTCTCCCGGAGCTCCTCCTGGGTGATGCCGACGGTCCGGTTGATGAGGCCCTCGACCGCGCTGATCAGCGCCAGGGCGTCCATGCCGTACTTCTTCAGGAGATAGCCCTTGCTCGCGCCGTGGGCGAAGGTGTCCCGGAGACCGATGCGAACGAGCTTCCTCTCCATGCCGCGCTCCGCCATCTGCTCGGCGATGACCGAGCCCAGGCCGCCGATGACGGTATGGTTCTCCATGGTGATGACCCCGTGCTTCGCCCGTCCGATGGCCTGCAGCACCGCCTCATCCCGGAAGGGCTTGAGCGTCGAGACATGCATATGCTGGACCGCGACTCCTTTCCGCTGCAGGGCCTGCACCGCCCGCATCGCCTCCTCGGTCATGATGCCCGACGACAGGACCACGACATCGTCGCCCTCCGACAGCACACGCGCCTTCCCGAATTCCATAGGCGTGGCAAAGAGCCGGGGAATCTCTCCTCGCAGCATGCGCACATAGACCGGCCCGCTGATCTTCTCCATCACCGACAGGACCGACTCTACCTCCGTGGCGTCGCCGCACTCGAGCACCGTCATGTTCGGGAGGGCCCGCATCACCGCCACATCCTCGATGGCCTGGTGGGTCGCCCCGCCCGGCGTGGTGATCCCCGGGAGGAAGCCGATCATCCGGACCGGGAGGTGGGAATAGGCCACGGACATGGCGATCTGGTCGAAGGCCCGGCGGTAGATGAAGACCGCGAAGGTATGCACGAAGGGAAGGAAGCCCTCGCGCGCCAGGCCCGCGGCCCAGCTCAGCATGTTCTGCTCCGCGATGCCCATGGAGAGAAACCGGTCCGGGCAGGTCTGGCGAAAGAGGTCGATCTCGGTCGAGCTCGTCAGGTCCGCCGAGAGCACCAGCGCCTCGGGCCGGTCCTTTGCCCAGGCCACGAGGTTCCGGGCATGCACCCGCGTCACGATCTCGGGACCAGCGCTCCGCTTCTCACGTTCCCCCTCTCCCCTTGCGGGAGAGGGCGGGGTGAGGGGTGGTCCAGAGGCCGGGTTCAGAAGGTCGACCGCGCAGAACCCCTGCAGCACCGCTGCGTACCAGCTCTTCTCCTCCGCGCCCGCGAACCGGACGTAGTGCATCTTGGGCATCCGCTTCTTCAGCACCGGGATGCCGCGGCAGGCGTCGGTGTCGCAGAGCACCACGAGCGGCCTGCCGTCCAGCCTCTGCTTCCCTGCCCTGACCAGGCGGTCGATGTCATGGCCCTTGATGCGGATGACGCGGCAGCCGAAGGAGGCCAGCCGCTTGTGGAGCGGCTCGATGTTCATCACCGCGTCCATGGCGCCGTCGCACTGGAACCCGTTCACGTCCACGTAGACGGCCACGTTGTCGAGGCGGTGGAAGGACATGGCCTGGATCGCCTCCCAGGTCTGGCCGATCTGGAACTCGCCGTCGGACATGAAGAGAAAGACCCGGCCGCTCTCGCCCCGCCGCTTCCGCGCCATGGCCGCGCCGCCGGCCTGGGAGATGCCCTGGCCGAGCGAGCCGGTCATGGTCTCCATGCCCGGCGAGTGCTCCGCGCCGATCATCTCCACGCTGGAGCCGTCCCGGTTGAACTGGTCCAGCCCGTCCGCGGCCATGCGGCCGGTCTCGATCAGCGTTGCATAGAGCACCAGGGCGTACTGGGCGGGGGAGAGGAAGAACCGGTCGAGGTCCGGCGCCTGGGGGCCGTTGAACTCCGCGCCGGTGAAGGAGTCCGGGTTGTCCGGCCCGGGCACGCCGGGAAAGGGCCGCGGCGCGAGCGGTCCGTTCGTGCCGCCGAGCTTCATGGCCCGGACATAGAGGGCCGCGAAGATCTCGGCCGAGGAGCAGGCCTGGGAGAGATAGCCCCCGTTCTGTTGGATCGTGTGCTCCAGCACCCGCCGCCGGATGCCTGCCGCCACCCGCCGGACCTCCTGCTTCCAGGCCTCCGGTCTGGTGCGTTTCTTCACCGTCCTTGCCATCGTACCTGCTCCTTGTTCCGCTCCAAGTGCGGCGATTATCACGCAGGGCCGGGATTTAGTCAAGGCGAAATTCCCCTGCCGGCGCGCCCCGGTTCTGCTGAAAAAGCCCGACCCTCTGGGAACTTACTATGGTCGGGATGGCAAACCGCAGGATGTTCGAAACTATGATATAGTTGGCATGCAATAGGCTCACTACGCTGCATCACGAAGGGAGATCGACCATGAAGAAGATCGCCATCTGTTGCATCGCCGTTATGCTGCCGTTCTTCCCCGGATGCGGCTCCTTTGTGAAGCCGCTCCTGACAGGGGAGGCGGTGCCGGAAGGAAAAGCGCTGCTCATCGGCAAGGTCAATGTCAGTCCCAAGTTCGGCAAGGTCAAGGAGGGCGAGCGGGATTATATCATGATGTCCATGAACGATGA